>JBCBRU010000194.1:0-13672 GCA_039819565.1 Myxococcota bacterium
CCCCCCGATGGCGGCTGAGCGAGCGATGGACGGCATCGTGAAGCGGGGTGAAGGTCCAAAAGATCCCGAACCCCGCGATGAGGAACGCCAGGAGATAGGGAAGTCGACCCTGAAGATAGAGAATCGAGCTTCCTATCCACATGGCGTATCCCCCCACGAGGATCCCTACGGTGGGCCAGGCGACGTGGGGGATGGTCGCGATGCGCTTGTACCGGGGCTCTCGCACCACCTGAGCCATCAGCTCCCGATCCATGGGGGCGTAGACGGTGATCGCCGTCATTCTACGTCGACCTTTCTTGGGTGGGTCTTCGGGGTGCCCCCGTCGACCTCCTCGAAGTTCGAGGTCTCAGTGGTGTCGGCGCGAGCTCGATGCCCGCGTGGGTGTGCATGCATAGCCATGGTTCCTCCTCCTCGGCTGTGGACACCCCGAAGCTAGACGAGGAGGTCCCCGGCTCGCTTGCCTGAGAATGCGGCTCGACTTGACTCTGAGCGCAGCAACGTCCCCCTCAGAGCTGTCGGAGGTACGTGTAGATCTCCTCGATGGCCGCGTCGCTCAGCCGATCCGCGTCATAGGTCGGCATGGAGCCCCCCCGTCCGTTCCCCCGCAGCCAATCGCGAAACGAGGGCAGGCTCCGGGAGTCCATCAGTCCGTAGAGCGTCTCGCCCTCCGCGCCGTGGCAGCTCGCGCAGGGCTCCGAGTAGCTTTCGGGAACGCCCTTTACGGGCGTGGTCTCCATCGAAGCGGGAGGCGAGCCCCCGGGCGGGAGCATGGTGCAACCCGTCATGCCTTGGGCCTCTTGGATTTCGGCGTCGCTGAGACCTCCGTAGGCCCAGAAGGCGTTGGGCATGGGGGCGCACCCCGAGGTCTCTTCGTGCATGAACGACACGTCGGGCACCCCTCGGAAGTAGCGGGGGACGCCGGGGAAGGACCGGGTGACGAAGTATGCATCGACCCCGTCGGGGTATTCGGCGGTCTCGACGTACATGCTGTTCGTTGCGTCGAGCGGACCCGCCGAAGGGTCGTGCACGTAGTCTTGCTCGAAGGCGCCATCGTAGGGACCCGCCGGATGAGCTCCAGGTCCCCCCCGTCCGGGGCGGGAGCCCGTGCGGAGAACGTAGCTGGAGTCGACGGAGGGGTTGTAATAGATGGGATAGCCGTCGGCGGCGAGGCCCACGAGGACGTTCTCGTCACCGAAGCCGAAGTCACGCATCGACCGAACCAACCCCCAGGGGACGCCGTGATAATGATAGACCCCGAAGTGGGTGTGGGCGCAGTTGGCGTCCATCCCGATGTTCACGAAGGCGTCGGTCTCGAGCAGATTGAAGTGCCACCCCAAGGTTGGGTTCGACTGATACCAGGGACCTCGCGGATCGTAGGGGATCCCGTTGGGTCCAATGCCAAAGTTATACGCGAGACGACCCGCCCCCGCGTCGAAAACGCCGTCCGGGTAGTCTCGGGGGTCGCCGTCGTCGTAGCCGTCGACGAGCTCGAGGGGAATGAGCACGTCCGACCTCTGAGGCTCAGCGGGGGCCCTGAACTCCACGTCGAGCTCGGTAGAGATGGCGAGGAAGCCGGAGTGGAGGCCTGTCGCGTGCATGGGGTCACCGTCGGAGAATATCTTGCGTCGACCGTCTTCGGTCAGCTCGTACCGACCGAAGGCGCCCAAGGCGGCGGCGAGCGAAGAGGTGGGATCATCCCCCGTACCGGCGTCGTCGGAGCACGCAACGAGGTTTCTGAGCGCGGTGAGGGTGGCGAGCCCACCGATACTTTGGTGTAGGAAGGATCGTCGATGGGAGCCGTCGAAGTCACTCATGCTTCGACGTTGACATGGGTAGCGGTGACGTACCGTCTCGATTCGTTTCGAAGTGTTTCGTAGCTACCCAGTTCGGCCACACCGTGATGACCGCGGCGCCCCCCTCGGGGGCGTCCTCGATACGGGTGTGCCCGTTATGGGCGCTGACGATCCGATGAACGATGGCGAGCCCCAGGCCGAGTCCGCCGTCGTCTCGTGAGCGCGAGGGATCTATCCGCCGAAAGGGTTCGAACAGCACCTCGCGCTGATCCGCGGGGATACCGGGGCCGTCGTCGCGAACCTCGACCACCACGCTTTCGCCCTCGCGCCGCGCGGCCAAGACCACGCGAGAGCGGGCGTATCGAGTGGCGTTGCGGAGCAGGTTCTCGATCGCGCGCTGGAACTGTCGGGGCTCCACGTAGGCTTCGAGCCCCACGGGCACTTCGACCTGCGGCGCCGGTGCAGGCTCACCTGCGTCGTAGAAGGTGAGCTCGACCAACACCTCGAACACCGGCGCCAGCTCGATCGCTTCGCGCCGGGGAGGGGTGCCCGCCTCGACCCAGCTGACCAGCTCGGAGCTGATCTCGTCGAGTTGTTCGAGATCGCGCTCGAGGGCCTCGAGACGGGGCTGGGCTGGTGCGTCGACGTGCGGGGCGAGCATCTCGAGGGTGAAGCGCATCCGCGACAGCGGGACTCCGAGCTCATGACAGACCGCTTGCATCAGTGACTCTCGCTCTGCGAAGAGCCGGGCCAGCTGGGCGGCAGAGCGGTTGAGCTCGGTGGAGATCTCCCTCAGCGTGCCCTTCGAGTCGGCGTCGGCGCGTCCCTGCAGGGGCCCTTGACCGAGGCTGCGAATAGCCCCTTTGAGCTGAGCGAGCTCGGCCGCCAGGGGCCAAGCCACCGCGGTGACGCCCACCAGCAGGACGGTCAGCGCGAAGGCCAGGACGGGGCCGAGCATCGGGCCCACCGTGGGGCCTCGCTCGGGAGTGGCCCGCAGCTGGCGGCCGGAGTCCGCAATGGGGAGGGCCGCGCTCAGCCTCGAGGAGGGCGTTCCCACCGGCTCGATGCTCAGGCGATGGGCGAGATGAGGTTGAACGTCGGCCAACACCGCCGCCCAGGTCGAGGGGGGGGCGCGCTCGAGCTCCGCGGCGACGTGACCTAAGCCGCCGCCTTGGATAAGCGCCGCAACTTCTTCTTCGACCTGCGCTCGGAAGATCCAGGAAACGACGGCGCTGGCGAGCATGCCCACCAAGACCGCGAAGACGAGGGAGGCTCCAAGCCGGAGATAGAGCGAGGACATCACGCTTCGGCGAGCAGGTAGCCCGACCCTCGGATCGATTTGATCACGATATCGCGAGCGCCGCCGCTCCGCAGCTTCCGACGCAGGCGCGACACGTGCACGTCCATGCTGCGGTCATGGCCGTTGTACCGAACGCCGCGGACCCTCTCGTGGAGGGCATCACGACTGACGACCTCGCCCTCAGACTGCGCGAGGGCCCAGAGCGCGTCGAACTCCGCGGCGGTCAGCTCGAGCGCGCGTTCGCCCACGAACCCATCCCGCCGATCGCGGCAGATCCTGAGGCTGCCTCGCGAGAGCTCGCGGACCTCGTCGGCGGCGGGAGCGGAGCGCGCGCGACGCAGAAGGGCCCGCACCCGTGCGAGCAGGATCCGGGGGGCGAGGGGTTTGACGACGAAGTCATCCGCCCCGAGCTCGAGTCCGAGCATGTGATCCGCTTCCGCCTTGCTCGCGGTGAGCATCAAGATGGGCCCTTGGTAGGTCGGACGGGCCCGGCGGCACACTTCCATCCCGTCGAGGCCGGGCAGCATCAGGTCGAGGATGACGAGGTCCGGCGGCGTCCGGACGAGGGCGCGCAGCGCCTGGTCTCCGCGGGTGTGCGTCTGCACCTCGAACCCGTGCTGGGAGAGGAACTCCTCGAGCAGTCCGCACAGGCCAGGGTCGTCCTCGACGACCATAATGGTGGCGTGGGTTGCGACCTCGACCGCATCGTCCGGCGGAGGGAGGTCACCGAAGGAAGAGGGAACCGAGGGCTTCACAAGAAAGTCTCGAAGAAAGCCACCACTCGGGCCCGGTTGTCCGCGGAGGTGAACGCCCCGAAGCCGTGACCCGCGCCCTCGAGCACGTCGAGCTGGGCGGCATCAGGTCCCAGGGCGGCCTCCAGCGCCGCGTGAAAGTTCACGCTCTGAGTATACGGGATCAGCGGGTCGGCATCCCCGACCTGCACCAGAAACGCCCCGTCGTCTTCGTCGATGTAGGTGGTCGGGTTGGCGAGCGCCACCTTCGCGGGGTCGTCCTGCACCGCGAATCCCATGTAGCGCGACTCGAAGGAGTCGACGTCGTCGGTGTGGGTGGTGAAGCCCAAAGCCTGGGCCTCGGCATCGATGGACAGAAAGTCGATCGGCGCAAACCAGGACACGGTGGCGCTGATGCGGGAGGACTGCTGGGCGTGGCCGAGGGAGAGGTCTTGGGTGAACGGGTCGGCGTTCGAGGTGCCGAGCATCGAGGCGATGTTCGCTCCCGCCGATTCTCCCCACGCCCCGACGCGCCCGGGGTCCAGGTCGTACTGGGACGACACCCCACGAAGATAGCGAACCGCAGCCTTCGCGTCATGCACCGCGGCGGGGAACACCGCCTCGCCGCTAAGTCGATAGTTGATGGCCGCCGCCGCGATACCGTGCTCCGAGAGGAGCCTCGCGGAGTCTGCGCTGAAGGACTTGTCCCCTTCCGCGAAGCCCCCTCCGTGAATCAACACGACGACAGGGAAGGGGCCCTCGCCGCGGGCGGGAAGGTAGAGGTCCAGTCGCTGCGCATCGGAGCGGCCCGCGTAGGCGAGGTCCCGGAGGCGCATCTCGGGCTCCGCCTCCGTCTCGGTACACGCGCTCGCGCTGAGACCGACCAAGAGCATCCTCAACAGAGGCCCAGTCTGGGACGACGACATGGCTTCGACCCTAGCGAAGCGGCGGATACGTGAGTTTTCGAAGCGTAAAGAAGTGTGACGCGCCGAGGTACTAAACGGCCTGGGCGTAAAAGGCGTACATCGACGCGAAGGTTTCGGGGTTTTCGGCTTCGAAGGCGTGCCACGCGTCGAGGTCGTCGAAGCTCCTTCCGGGGAAGCGTCGAGCGAAGGCGGCGGGAGCCACGATGTCGCGGAAATCGAAGCCACAAAAGGAGAGGCGATGCTCATCCAGGAGGTCGGCAATCTCCGGGATGCTCATCGTGTGCTCCTGTACGTGAAAGAGGAGATCCCGACAGCCACTGGTCCGATAGAAGTCGGGCGCTCTGAGGAACTCCGGGCCTCCGAGGTCGGGCCGGAGGAGGGCGTGGCGACGGGTCCGGAGCTCGTCGTCTGAGATCGGGCCGGAGTCTTCCTGAGCGCGATAGGCCGTGATCTCCTCTCGGGCTCGACCACTGTAGAGGGCCAATTTCAGGATGCCGTGCTCAGACATGAGGGTCCGAAGGACGCCAAGTCCGGCGCTCGGAGAGCGGAGATGATGAAGGACGCCCCCGCACTCGATGATGGGGAAGCGCGCCTTCCAATCCTGAAGCCGCAGAAGGTCGGCTTGGTAGAACTCGAGCTGGGACACCCCCAGCTCCTCGGCCTTGAGTTGGGCGTAGCCGAGGCTGGCCTGGCTGAGGTCGACGCAGGTGACGTCGAGCTCCGGGTGGGCGAGAGCCAAGCCGATGGGATGGCGACCCGTGCCAGAGCCGGCGATGAGCATGTGCGGGCGGCCCTCCACTTCGGGGAGGGGACGCTCTGGGAAGCGCCGCCCGAAAGCCTCCAAGTAGGTTCGTGAGGAGGGAATGCGACTCACGCTCTCCCATCGTGGATAGGGATGCTCCTCGTACATCGAGCGGACCTCGACCGAGGTTGGATCTTCGATGGGGGTGAGGCTCTCAATGGATGCGGCGGCCTCGAGCTCCAGCGCCCGACGGTGGATGAGGGCATGGACGAGGGGCTGGATGGGCTGGGGCCAGGTTTCGAGCGGTCGGTCCAGAAGTGGGCGGCGGAGCGGAGACGTCCAGGGATCCACATACATGGACAGGAGCAGGAAGGGGGCGACCATCTCGGCGTCATCTCCGGCACCAGCGCTCAGCGCTGCGGTCAAACCCTCGACGAGAGACTCGAGGCCCCGTCGCTCCTCGCCTGAGATGAGGAAGACGTGTTCGTTCTGAATCGCTTGGCGGACGAGGGCGTGCACGAGAGGGTCGAGCTCGGGCGGTATCCGCCCCAAGCGGAGGCAGTTCTCGAGCACCTCTCTTCGGACCTCCAGCAGCCATAGTTCGACGCCGGGGTGGCTGAGCGGGACCTGGGCTAGGGTTTGGACGAGGAGGTCATCTTGCGCCATCGCCTCGAGGCTCCTCGGGGCGGGGCTCTCCAGGTCGAGCTGATACTTGTGAAAGACGAGGGAGCAGGCGATGCGGGTCACGGCAGCGCTCTCGAGTCTCGGATCCTGCATGTATTCGCGGACCCCGCGAGCGAGACTCTCGGAATAGGTTCGCGTATCCATATGCTCCAGGCACTTGAGGGTCGTGATCCGAAGCAGGGCATCGGAGGTGACGGTCTGGCAGACCCGGTAGAGGTTCTCGAAAGCCTCTGCGAGTCTTCCGAGGGAGAGCTGGGCTCGCCCCACGATGAGGGGCAGCATCGTATGAAAGGGCTGCGCTTGCTGGGCGTCGAGGGCCGCCTGGATGGCGTCGTCGCCGCTCCCGTCGACCAGCGCTCGACACCCCCGGCGCAGCGTTTCCCGATACGGGTCGAGAGGGACTCCGGACGTGCTTTGAAGCACGGTGTCGAGAGTGTCCAGGCCGCTGAGATCCAAGAGTCCCAGGAAGACGAGGGAGAGAAATCTATCCTGCAGATCCAAGTCCGTGCGGGTGACCTCGCGGCGGAGCGCCTCCCACTCCAGCCCCGAGAGGTGGACGATCAAATCTGCCGTCCCGCGGGCGCTTTCGTCCCTGAGGGCGGGCGCTCGCGAGGCGAGGTCTTGGGGCTCGGAGGTCATGGCTTGGGGTGACACTGAGGCCTTGGGGCTGACCAGGAGGCCCCCGGGGTGGCGCGGGGGTCGGTGGACCAAACGCGAATCTCTCCCGGCGACGTGGATGGGGGCGCCGGAGCCGCAGTTTCCGCTCTCGGCTTCTCGCGCTCCGCGGCTCAGGGCCCGGCGCCCGGGATCAGTCCGGCGCGGGCACCGAAGGAGAGCACGATCCCCGCGATCCAGAGCCCGACGACGGCCAGCCCCACCAGGCAGAGCGGCACGAGCCACCACCGCTCGAAGATCCAGCGGAGACGGTTGCGGTGGTCCCGACCGATGATCTTCCAGATGGCGTCGGCCACCACGAGCGCAGGGATCGCCGTAAGGAGCGCCGCCGCGACCGCGAAACCGCTGCCTCCAAGGGCAGAGAGCACGAAGAGGGCGCTCGGCACCCACAGGACGAAGCCGATGAACTGCTTGGCCTGGGTCCCCACGGACTGCGGAACGGGCGCCTCCGTCCCGTCGTGAAACACCTGGGGGAATTGCGCGTGGGCGGCCGCCTGGGCTCCGTCGAACGCGTCGTCCGCGGCAATGTCGTCCCGGTCGCCGTCGTAGGCGTCAAAGCGAGGAAGAGGCGGAAGCTCGGGCGCGTCACGAGGGGCGTCCTCTTCTTGGGCTTCCAGCTCGGCCGCGGTGCGGGCGGGCGTGTTCCCCTCCAGCTTCGGTTCGAGTCCCTCACGACGCCAGCGCGCCCACATCTCCTCTCGCGACACCACGTGACCTTAGTCACGCCACGCCGAGCGTCATCCCCCAGATCGGAGTACGATAGTCCCACCTCGCGATCCCACCCAACTATCGGACGGGCGTTTGCGAAACTCGGCGACGCGTGGAGGTGAGGGCTGGAGCCAAGGAAGCGCCCGCGTGGGGCGTGAGCCAGACGGCATCAGCCGTTGAAATTTGCTCATCGGTCTCGACCTTCGATAGAAGCAAAGGGTGGCGAGGACCGAGAAGTTTCCGGGATTTGCGGGGCTCAAAGCTTTCTATGCGGTCGGTCGGGCGAGCGGGGTCGCGCAAGCCGCCGCCCGTCTAGGCGTTTCGCGCTCCGCGGTGAGCCATCAGCTGCGCAACCTGGAATGCGAGCTCGGTCTGCGGCTCTATGATCGCCAGTCCGGACGCTTACGGCTGACGGTGGAAGGTGAGCGGTACCTCCATGCCATCGAGGAGCCCATGCGCCAGATTCAGGAGGCGACCGCCCAGATTCACGCGCGCTCCTCCGGCCAGGGCGTCGCCTTGACCATGAACCCTTCATTCGCGAGCAGCTGGTTCCTCCCCCGTATGCAGCGGATCAACGAGGCCCTCCCCCGACTCGAGCTCACTCTCGTGGCGACGACTCGAGTCCTTGACCTCAAGGTCGAAAACGTCGAGCTCGCCATTCGCCGCGGCCGTGGGAGCTGGCCGGGGCTGGAGTCGATTCTCCTCTTTCACGACCGGGTGGTGCCGCTCGTCGCCCCCGCCCTCCTCGAGTCGACCGGCGCCGCGACCCTCGACGAGCTTCTCGAGCGGAGTCAGATCCTCGTCAACGCGAACCTACCCAATGAGTGGGACGAGTGGACCGAAACAAGCGACGTCAACTTGGCCCCGGACACTCGCCGATTCGTGCTCGACTCCTACGAGCTCGCGCTCGACGCCTGTCGTGATGGCCTCGGCGTCACCCTCGGACGCCGACCTTTCGTCGATGGGATGCTGGCCCGGGGCGAAGTCGTAGCCGCCTTTGATCATGCGGGCGACGAAACCTATGGCTACTACTTGGCTTGGCGCGGCGATACGACCTTGAGCTCGATGGCCGATCAACTCCGACGCTGGCTCGAAGCGGAATCGAAGAGCTGTTGAATAAATTTCAAAGGGGGGTGTAGGCAATTCACTAGACGGCCCCATCCACGCCCCTTAGCCTCTCGACATGCCTGGACCTTTGGACGGTGTAAGGCTGGTGGACCTCACTACGGTCGTTTCCGGCCCAATGTGCACGATGATCTTGGCCGATCAGGGGGCCGAGGTGATTAAGGTCGAACGACCGGAAGGGGACTTCACCCGTCAGCTCGCCACGCGCCGGGCCGGATACTCCGCTTCCTATCTCAACAACAACCGAAGCAAGAAGTCTGTCGTCCTCGACCTCAAAACGGCAAAGGACCTCGAAGCGCTACTGCGTCTGATCGACGGTGCGGATGTCCTCGTGCAGAACTTTAGGCCCGGAGTGGCTGCGCGTCTCGGCTTGGGGGCTGAGCAAGTCATGCACCGCAACCCGCGGCTCATCTACGCGTCCATCGCCGGATTCGGTTTTGAAGGGCCTCTTGCCTCGAAACCCGTATACGACCCTCTCGTTCAGGCGATCTCTTCGCTGACCACCGTGCAGGCGGGCTCCGATGAGGAGCGTCCAAGGCTCATTCGCACGATCGTTCCGGACAAGCTCACGGGGGTTCAGGCGAGCCAAGCGATCACCGCCGCGCTCTTCGCTCGGGAGAGAACCGGACGGGGGCAAGAGGTCCGCCTTACGATGCTCGATACCATGGTGGCCTTCCTTTGGGGCTCGGACATGAATGCTCATACTTTCGTGGGAGATGAGCTCGAGCGCGAAGAAGCACAGTCCTTCCACGATCTGATCTATACCGTGAAAGACGGCTATCTCAGTATCTCGATCATGCAGGATAAGCACTGGCGAGCCCTGGGAGAAGCCACGGGACGCCGAGACATCGTCGACGATCCGCGCTTTCGCACGGCGGAGCTGCGGGAGATCAACAAAGAGGAGCGGCTCGCGCTCACTCAATCCATTGTGGCCGAGTCCGTGCGGGACGAGCTGTTGGCCGCCCTCGAGGCCGAGGGCGTGCCGTGTGCGCCGGTGCTCACGCGGACGGAGATGCGCCAGCACCCGCAGCTCGTCGCCAACGCAACCCTCGTGGAGTACGACCACCCCGCGGCGGGCCGGCTTCGACAGGCTCGGAACGCGGCGCAGTTTTCCGGAACGCCGGTGGCGTTGCCGCGCCCCGCGCCGGCGCTCGGGCAGCACACGGACGAAGTGATGGCTCCGTACTGGGACGAGGGCGCGAGCCGTTGAAGGTCGCCGCCGTACAAGCCGCGCCGGTGTTCCTCGATTCTCAGGCCACGACGGACAAGGCGATCGCACTCTTGAAGGAGGTCGCGGACAACGGAGCTACGCTGGCTGCGTTCCCGGAGGTGTTCATTTCCGGCTATCCTTCGTGGTTGCGCGCGCGAGACGTGGCTACGGACGATGATCTGCTCAAGCTCGGACACGTAGCCTATCTAAAGAGCGCCCTCCACGCGAACGGCCCGGAACTGGCCGCGATCGCCGACGAAGCCCGTCGGCGCGGCGTGTTCGTGTACATGGGCTTTGTCGAACGCACCGGCTCCGGCGGGTCCGTCTACTGCTCTTTGGCCGCGATCCACCCCGAGCGAGGGATCGTGGGTGTTCATCGAAAGATGAAGCCTACCTTTCACGAGAGGCTGGTGTGGAGCGACGGGGACGGCCACGGCCTCGAGGTTCACGAGTGGCAAGGCTTCCGGATGGGGGCGCTCTGCTGCTACGAGAACTGGCTACCGCTCGCACGACATGCGCTCTACGCGCGGGGCGAACAGCTGCACGTGGCCACCTGGCCAGGGGATCTGAGCGTCACCGACCGAATCTCCCAGTTTGTGGCATCTGAAGGTCGCGTGTACGTCTTGTCCGCCTCCGGCGTTTTAACCACGAAGGATATCCCGGCGAGCTTTCCTCTGCGCGAGCACGTCGTCGCCGGCCGGGATGTCATCAACGACGGCGGCTCGATGATCGTGGGTCCCGATGGCACGACCCTAGCCGGCCCTGTTCTCAACGAAGAGGCTATCCTCTACGCCAACATCGAACTCGAGCAGGTGATGGCCGAACATCTCAAGCTCGACCCCGCTGGCCACTACAGCCGCAATGACATCTTAAGACTGCACGTGAATCGCGAACGCATCGACAAATAGGCGCCCAGCCCACAGCCAACACCCGGAGCAAGCCATGAGTTCTACCCTGCGTCTCTTATACTATCCCGCCTCTCAACCCTCGCGCTCGGTCCAGCAGCTCCTGATGGAGTGCTCGATCCCGTATGAGCCTCAGATTGTCGACGTCGTCGCCGGCGAAAACGAGACCCCGGAGTTCCGGGCGAAGTACAATCCGACCGGGTCCATTCCCATCCTCGTCGACGGAGACTTCTGTCTGTTTGAGAGCGCGGCGATCGCCCGCTACGTCGCCGAGAAGTACGACATTCCAAAGCACTGGTTCGGTGAGACGCTGCCGGAGAAGGGGCGGGTGGAGCAGTACATCAATTGGCACTGGACCTATCTGCGACGCGGAGCGGGCGCCTTTCACTACGAGCTGATCGCGCCTTCGATCTGGGGCGACCACGACTACTCTCGCGAAGTCCGGAAGGGTCGGGTGCTGCTCGATGAGTCGATGCAGATGATCGAAGGATGGCTCGAGAAGTCGCCGTATCTCGCGGGCGACAAAGTGAGCTTCGCCGACCTCCTCTGCTATCAGGAGTACGTGTCCAACCTTGGTGGTGAGATCATCACGGAGGCGGACTGGCAGCGGCTCCCCAAGACCGCGGCTTGGTATGCGCAGATGGACGCCCGACCCCATACCGAGGAGATCAACGGCACGATTCGCGAAGCGTGCAAGATGCTCGTGTCCGGGGGAAAGCTGCCCTTCAAGCGGAAGACCTCCATGATTAAGGGCACGGAGGTCGACGGGGGGTACACCCGCGAGGTCAACTACACGGATTGAGGGCCGAGCCGCCGGAGAGGACCCCACGCGCGAACGCCACCAGCCGCGGCGCAGGCGCTCGATGGGATGCAGAGTGACGCCTTCCAAGAGGTTTCGGATCCGCGGCCCTGAGAGCCCGCGCCTTTCGCCTCGGTGCTCCGGTCCGGCCCAAATTCTGATACCCCTCGGCCGCGCCTCTCGCCGCGTGCTCGCTCGGCCGTCGCTTCACGACGCTCATCGTCGCCTACCTCGGCAGGCTTCCTCTTCGCCGAACGACCACGCGGCGAGATCCATCACCCGGCGGGGCAGCTCACAATTCACGCCGGGCGCATCTGGCCCTGAGGCGAGGCCGACCTGCATTGACAGCCAGGTCCCCTCTCGGCACGCGCACTTCCTACGCGCCGAGACGGGCGCCGTTCATTTACCTAAATTTACATAGGCGAGGGAGTTGGGCTCTCCGTCGGCAATACCTCAGCCACCACGGCGATTTACATATATTTACATACGATCGGGGTCCCTCTGGTGGACATCTTGACCGGGTATTCGGGGGCTGGCTACCTTAGTTGCCGAGCATCGGCGCTCTACGAAAGAAAGTCTTCGAGAGACATCTCGACGGCTAAACGACGCGCTGCGCAAACAGATAGGGTTTGAACGACTCGGCGTCGAGCGCCGAGCCTGCAGTGGTGTGGTCTACCGAGCGCCGATGGTTGGAGGAGGAGAAGTATGTCCCACGCTCATCTGCGCTGGGTTGCCCCGATGTGGGCGGCCTGGCTCTTATCTCTATCGTCGACAAGCAGTGCTGCAACCTTCGTGCTCGAAAAGCAGGGAACCAATCATTCGATCGACGGCAACAACGGCGCTACTCAAGGTCAGGCCCTATACCTGTGGAGTACGAGCTTGAGTAACGTGAATCAAAACTGGGTTCAACTGAATCGCGGCGGCGGATACTATTCCTACCGCAAACAGAACACCAATCTGTGCATGGATGGTCAAAACGGAGGGGCGCGCCGTCAGGCGATCCTCCTCGAGCCTTGCAGCACCAACAACCACAATCAGCACTGGCGGAAGGTGAAGGTGTTCAACGGTACGGAGATCTATCGACTCGAGAAACGCAATGCCCCAGGGTTCTCCATCGACGGGAACGGGGGGGCTGCGAATCAGCAGGGTATCTACCTGTGGAACTCGAACAGCAGCAACGTGAACCAGCAATGGGACTTTATTCGGACGGATCAGGCCCCCCCACCCCCGACCTCGGGCTGTAGCGTTCCCCACGACGTCCTGCCGATGGACTATTGGAAGATTACCATTCCCTTCACGAGCGCGAGCGGTGGGTCGGGAGGGAACACGAATAAGGCCGCGGAAGTCGACTGGCCGAACATCTCGACCTACGAGCGTTCCCCCTACTTCACGAATTCGGGATGTAACTACGTCCAGTTCCGGGCCCACGTGGGGGGCGCGACCACGAACGGTTCGGGCTACCCGCGAAGCGAGCTTCGCGAGATGAACTATCGAGGAAGCGAAACGAGCTGGAGCTCGGGCAGTGGCACGCATTCCATGGAGGTTGATCTGAGAGTGACGGCGCTTCCTCCCGTGAAAGACCACATCACGGTCATGCAGATCCACGACGGGGGCGACGACGTCATTACCTTCCGGCTCGAGGGGTCAAAGCTCTTTTTGGAGGTCAACGGTAGCGACGGGCCCGTGGCCACGAGCAACTACACCCTTGGAACTCGAGTGAGGCTCAAGTTCGTGGTCTCGAACAATCAGACCAGGTGCTACTTCAACGGGAGCCTCTTCCATACCCACAACGAGTCGTACTCCGGGGCGTACTTCAAGACGGGAGCCTACGTGCAGTCTGCCTGCAGCGGCAGCAAGGATGTCCCGGGCGAGTCGTGCAGCTCCTACGGGGAGGTCGAGATCTTCGACATCGATCTCAGCCACAACTAAAGGGGCTGGAGCTTCTCAATGAGGGCTTAGCCGAGCCGGGCCCCGCGGAAAGCAACGCGCGCCGCGACCGTAGGGAGCGAAGGCGGGTGGCTGGGCTTTGCCCAGCCGGGCCCCGCGGAAAGCAACGCGCGCCGCGACCGTAGGG
>JBCBRU010000195.1:0-13654 GCA_039819565.1 Myxococcota bacterium
CTACAAGTCCCTTGCGGCGGCGCCCAAGCTTTCGAGAGAAGACCAAAAGAACTCGACGCGACAGTTCATGCTGGAGCTGAACCGGCTCGGCGTAACCTCCGCTATCGATGCGGGCGGCGCCGCAAGGGACTTGTAGAGGATGAGCGCGCTGGGCTTGGCGATGAGCATCCCCGTCGCGCGGCCCTTCTCGTCGGTTTGGACCAGACCGCGGTCGAAGTCCGGGGGCGGGTTCCGATCGTAGCCGAGGGCCCTCACCGCGGCCCGATTCAGCAGGGCGCGTGCGTATAGATGGAGGATGAACACCGGCGTGTCCGGAGCGGCCGCGTTGATCTCTTCCAAGGTCGGCATTCGCCGCTCTTCGAACTGAAACTCGGACCACCCGCCGACCACCCGCACCCATTGAGGGGCTGGGGTTCGGCGGGCCTGCTCGCGCAGCCTCTCGAGGGCCTCTCCTAGGCTCCTCACGCCCTCCCATCTCAGCTCCGCATTGAAGGTGAGACCGCCGCGGATGACGTGAGTATGTGAATCCGAGAGACCAGGAATCACGGTGCGGCCGCTCAGGTCGACCACTTTGGTGCGGGCGCTTCTCCGAGCGAGCGCCTCTCTTTCGGAACCCACCGCGGTGAAGCGGCCGTTCTTCATCGCGACGGCGCTGGCTTGAGGTTGAACGCGATCCAAGGTCGCGATTCGGCCTCCAGTGAGGATGAGGTCAGGGGCGTCGTCGAGCGTCATGGGTCGTTCCTTCGGGGCTACGTCCGCGATGACTTACGACCAGGGGCCTGATCATGAACCATGGTTGCCGCGTATTCGATGCCGTGCCCGTAGGCGCCGGCGTGCTCGCGAAGGATGCTCGTTGTGGCGTCGTATGTATCCTTGCGGGCCCAGTCTCGCTGCCACTCGAGCAGGGTCTGAATCCAGGTCATGGGGACCGCGCCCCCTTGAATACAGCGCTGGATGGACATCTCATGGGCCTCCATCGTGGTGGAGCCACACACGTCGGTCACGAAGTAGACTTCGTAGCCATCCCGGATCGCCTCCAAGGAAGGGAAGGTCACGCACACCTCGGTCCACAGTCCCGTGATGATGAGTTTCTTTCGGCCGGTGGCCTTGACCGCATCCCGGAAGCCCTTGTCCTCCCACGAGTTCATGCTGGTGCGCTCGACCAGCTTCTGCTCGGGGAAGACGTCCAAGAGCGTCGGGATCATGTTTCCGCTGAAGCTCTTGGTCTCCACGGTGCTGAGGATGGTCGGGATACTGAAAGCCTTGGCGGACTTCGCGAGGCCTAGGATGTTGTTCGTCACGATGGCTCGGTCGTGACTCTGAACCCCGAAGAACATCTGAGGCTGATAGTCGATCATCGCGATCGCGCAGTTGTCCGGGGTCAGAAGCTCGAGCTTTCCGTTCTGGGTCATAACTATCGGGTCCTTTCGTCGGGGGTCTCCCCGGCGGACGAAGAGTCCTCACCTGGCGACGAGCGGTCTTGAACGAACGCAACAGGCCACCCTCCACCTTTCGATGTAGTGAAATCCCCTATCCACCAAAGGGTGGAGCTAGGGCTCTACCCTATGGGCGTCCTCGAACTTCGCTCCAGCTCCCAGGCTGTGAGGCATGAACCGCGACCGCAGCTTCTACGCCCTCACCCTCCAGACCCGGAGTCTCGCGCTCTTGACCCACTTCACCGCCCAGGCGGGTGCGATGCTCCGCTTGGGGGGCCCTCGACCGAGCCTGGTCGTGGTGTCCGCGGGCTCCGCGCAGGCGCGTCTGGGGCGCGACGCGTGGCGTCCCACGCCAGGGGAGGTCATCGCCCTCCGGCCTGGCGAGGTGCTCAGCCTGGACGCGGCGCTGCCTCTCGAGGGCTTTTGGCTCTCCATCGCTCCCGGACCGGTTCCGGTGGCCTGGGCGGGGGAGCGACCCGCTCCGGGGGAGCTCCTCGAAGCCCTCCGTGCGGCCCTCAGGGAGTCGAGCCCCGAGCGCATGCACCGGCTCGAGGCGGTGACCGCCGCGGCGGCGCGGGTCTTACGTGGTGCGGAGGTGCCCGGGGGTCCGCTCGGTCGGGTGGCCCGCCTGGCCCTCGATGAGTCCATCGAGCCGCCCAGCGTCGCCGACATGGCGGCTGCGGCGGGACTCCCGCCGCACGGCCTCGGACGACGCTGCCGTTGCCAGCTCGGGCTGTCGCCCAAGGCCTTCTTGACCACGCTCCGCCTGGGGCGGGCCGTGGAGCTTCTCGGCCGGGGGGTCGCCCCCGTGGAGGTCGCTTCGGAGCTGGACTTCAGCGACCAGAGCCACTTTCACCGGCGCTTCGTGCGCGCCTTCGGCACCACCCCCGGCGCCTTCGCTCAGCCCGTGGGGTCCAACCTCGCCAGCCCGAATCGGAACGCTCGCACCACGGCGTCCGTGCGGCTCTCTGCCTGAATTTTGAGAAGAATGTTGTTCACGTGAGTCTTCACGGTGCCTTCGCTGATGCCGAGCTGGTGTGCGATGGCCTTGTTCGACAGACCCGATGCCATCTCCTGAAGAACGTCGAGCTCGCGCGCCGTGAGGGCGTCGAGACACATCGCCTCGGAAGCCTTGGCGGCGATATCGGGGGGAATGAAGCGCAGGCCCTTGGCCAGAGCCCGAATCGCCTCCAGCAGGGTCTCGCTGGGCATTTCTTTCAGCAGGAAGGCCTTCGCGCCGTGCTTGAGGCAGTGGTAGATGTCCCACGCCCCGCCGTAACTCGAAAGGACCGCGGCGGTGACGGAGAGGCCGATCTCCTGACAGTCCCGGAGGATATCCACCGCGGTGCCGTCCTGGAGTCGAAAGTCCAACAGGGTCACATCAGGATTGTGGCTCCGGAGGGTCTCCACCGCTTCCGAACAAGAGCCCGCCGTCCCCGCGACCTCGACGTCCACGGCGGCGGCCAGCACCGTGGCCAGGCCATCTCGGACGACCGGGTGGTCGTCGACGATGCACACGCGAATGGCTCCGCTCGCCATAGGGTAAACCTAGACGAGCCGAGAAGCTTCGGTCACGTCCTAAGCGGCCATAGCTCCGGGGTTTGGCGCCCGGTCCCCGAAACGGCCGCACCGCCACGTTTTCAGCCTCGCGCCAGGCCGCGTTCTTCGATGATCTTTGCATTCAGGGCATCGGCGCGAACCACGCTGGGCCGCGCCGACAGCCGATCGACGTAGCTCACCACGGGGTCCCGGGCCTCAATCATCTTGAAGCGGAGCATGAACCGAGCCGTCAGCCCGAACACGAGGTCCGCCATCGTGAAACGATCCCCCAAAAGCCAAGGTCCGTCGCCGATGGCGTGCTCCAGCGTGGCCTGCATGGCCTGAAACTCGCCCCAGCCGGCCTGACCAGCGCCGTACTCGATGTTGTTCGCGGCCATGTAGGCGGCCGGCTCGATGACCGAGGGCCCGAAGAGACTCCACCGCAGGTAGGCCCCGCGGGCGGGGTCGTCGAGAGCGGGAGCGAGCCGCTCCGACGCGTAGCGGTCGGCGAGGTAGAGGCCGATGGCGGCTACCTCGCTGATGATGACCTCCCCGTCCTGGATCACGGGGACCTTCCCCATCGGATTGAGCTCGAGGAAGGAGGGCTGCTTCTGCTCCCCCGTCATGATGTCGATGTATTTCAACTCGTAGGGCGTCTCCACTTCCTCGAGCATCGAGACGATGGATGCCGCTCGGGTAAAGGGGTGGTGATGGGCGACGACGGTCATGGGAAAGAGTTGCTCCCCAAAGGCTCGTCCGTCAATCCTGGCTTCGCGGCATCGCGCGCCAGGAGCCATCACACCCCCCCCGGGCATCCGAAAGCTAGCCTTCAGCAAAGGGCGCGACGGGTCGCGTCCGGAGGAAATGATGAACAGCTCGAAACCTGCCCGGGGACGGCGGGGTGATGACCAGCCGCTAGCGGCCGAGGTCGATGGCCGGACCGCTTTCGGGAGGCTCGGCGTCCTCCTTCTTCTCCCGAGCCAAGATCCGGTGGAGCACGTTCCGATGGACCTCGGCCATCTCCGCCGCCTTCGTGACGTTGCCGCCGGCCTTCTCGACCGCGCGCTGGGCATAGGCGATTTCAAAGGCTTCGAGCGCGGCTCGACGTGCCTCCTTGTAGGGGAGGTCGAGGAAGGGGCTGAAGCTTGGGCCGGCCTCGGCGGGGCTTCGCGCGGGCTTGGATCGCAGCTCGAGGGCGAGATCCAGACCCTGCGAGGACATCGAGGCCGCCTGCTCGATCACGTTGCGCAGCTCACGCACGTTGCCGGGCCACCCGTAGCTGCTGAGGGCCGCGCGTACTTCCGGAGTCAGGTCGAAGTGCGCCGAGCCGTGGCGCTCGCGGAAGCGGTCGAGGAAGTTCTTCGCGAGGAGGGGGATATCGTCCCGGCGGTCTCGGAGGGGAGGGAGCTCGACCCTGATAACCGCCAAACGAAAATAGAGATCGCTCCGGAACCGCCGCGCTCGGACCTCGTCTTCGAGGTTTCGATTGGTGGCCGCGATGACCCGTACGTCCACCGGCCGCTGCGTGTTTTCCCCGATCCTCTTGACCCGCCGGGTCTCCAGGACGCGCAGCAATCTAGGCTGCAGCGACGAGGGCAGCTCCCCCAGCTCATCGAGAAAGATGGTGCCGCCTTGGGCGGCCTCGAAGGCTCCGGTGCGGTCCGACACGGCGTTGGTATAGGCGCCGCGAACGTGCCCGAACAGCTCTGATTCGATGAGATTGGCCGGGATGCTGGCACAGTCGACCACGACGAAGGGGCCTCGAGCGCGTCGGGAGTTCTGGTGAACGGCCTCGGCCGCGACCTCCTTTCCCGTCCCCGTCTCTCCGGTGACGAGGAGCGTGGCTTCGCTCTGCGCGGCGCGCTCGAGCACGGAAAACACCTCCCGCATCTTGCGGGAGCGGCCGAGCAGGGGGCCGAAGGCCTGCGCCTCGCTCGGAGGGAGGGGGTTGGACTCGGCCGGGGCCACGATTTGGAGGTCGGTCTCGCCCAGCCTAAAGACGGCGCCAGGGCCGAGCTCCAGGGACTCGAAGCGGGTGCCCTCGAAGTAGCTGCCGTTGGTGGATCCGAGGTCTCGCGCGATGACGAAGCCGCCTCGATTCACGAGCTCCAGATGTCGCCGGGACACCGCCGGATCCGGCAGGCGCAGCGTGGTCTCGAAGCTCGCACCGACGACGAAGGGCTCCGAGCCGAGGAGGATCGCCTCGTTCCCCTCGAGCTCTCCGTTCAGGATGCGGATGAGCAGGACTCCTTCGAAGCTACTCAGGCCCCCGCTACCGATAACCTGCGTGAGTCGGTCCTCCGCCGGCACGGCGCGAAGGTAGGGGGCTCCTGGGGCCGGGCGCAACCGTCGGCGTTTCTGGCCTGCGTTGACCCTTGGGCACCGCGCGGGTACCTCCCGCGCATGCGCTCTTCCGCGTCGAGGCTCCGCCCCTCGACCCAATCCTCCCTGGCCCTCCTCCTCGCGATGAGCTCGCTGGTCGGATGTGGCCAGAGCTGCTCGAGCGGTGGCGGGGGTGACCCTCGCACCTACCTCGCGGCGGATGCGCCGGCCCTCATCGAGCTGGTGGACCTCGCCGCGCTGCCCAAGCTGCGAAAGCTCGTCGAGGAGCGGTTCTCGTCTATCATTCCTCCTGCGGATATCGTCAATGCGCAAGCAGAGTTGCGGAGGTCGCTCGGGTTCGACCCGCTCACCGAGGAGGGCCTCGCCGAAGCGGGACTTC
Organism: Myxococcota bacterium; assembly: GCA_039819565.1. Classification (GTDB taxonomy): domain Bacteria; phylum Myxococcota; class Kuafuiibacteriia; order Kuafuiibacteriales; family Kuafuiibacteriaceae; genus JAHQVK01. The sequence continues at coordinate 5,698 of JBCBRU010000195.1, forward strand.
CCCCTCGAGGTAGGGTGGTGGGCACCCCGCACCGGAACGGTGCCCTGTGGGTGTTTCCGGTCGCGGACGCCGGAAAGGCGCGCGCGACGGTCGAGCGCTTAGTTCAGGCTCGATCCACGGCGGACAAGACCTCGTCCAGCGTCAAAGGGGTGAAGGTCGACATCTACGGCCGCAGCTTCGGCGACGAGATGGCGGAAGTCGCCGGCTTCGCCGTCACCAAAGGGCTCGGCTTTCTCACCTTGGGCACCGACGCCCGCGCGCAGATAGAGGCGGCGCTCGGGCGTACCCGGGAGACGTCGATTCTCAGTGCGCCCGGCTTTGCCGCCCTTCAGGGCCGCGTGGCCCAGACGGAGCTTCTCCGGGTGGTGATGCCCAGAGGCGCCGAAGCCCTTCGCCAGGCGGCAGAGAGCATGCGGCGGACAGGAGTTCGGGTCGACGCAAGGGCGGTAGAGGAAATTGCGGCCGCCGCCTGGTCGCTGGATGTCGCGGACGAGGGGGTCCGAGCCCATGGCTTCGTTCAGCTCGAGGAGCCCTCCCTCTCGGCCAGCAAGAAGATCTTCTCCACGAAAGTGGGCCTGTCGGACGGGATTCGCTCCGTCGACCTCCCTGCCTCGGTGCTCTTTGCCACCATGAACGGCGAGCCCGAAGCGCTCCTGACCCAGTTTGCTCCGCCCGGGTCGCCAGCTCGCCGCCGGGTATCTCAAGTCATCGCCTCCCTGGGAATGACGGACGAGGCCGACGTCTTGGCCCGTCTCACCGGGCAGGTGGGACTGGCCATGGGGCTCGGAGACCTCGCCGACGTGAGCTTTCGAACGCTCATGGGGAACCCGCTGTCGGCGGCCTGGACCGCCATCGCTCTCGGGGTGAAGTCTCCGGAGAGCTTCGCCGAAGTCGATGCGTCGATGACGGCCAAGCTGGCCGAACGAGGCTTCGAGCCGAAAACGACGGAGATCGAGGGCCAGACCGTGACTCGGGTCCACGCGGTGGGCAGTCCGGAGACCGTACTCGTGGATAGCTTCGCGCGACCCGGGGCGGTCGTGTACGCCAACGAGCCGGCGGTGACGCAGGGCATTCTCGGTATCGCTCCCGGTCTCGACCCTCTCCAAGGAAAGCCGGGGATCTCCGTGGACCTCCGCATCGGACGCCTCAGCCAACAGCTTCGGAGCTTCCGGGTGGAGTCGCTCCCCTTGATGTTTCAGTCGATGGTGCGTCGAGGCATCACGGGACTCGGCCTCTTCGATAGTCTCGAGGCGCGGGTGCGACCGACCGACGACGGGCTGACCCTGGATGCCCGGCTCAGCCTTGCCCTGCCGGCCGATGAGTGAGGTCATAAGCCTCGAAGGCGTCAAGCGGTCCTTCACCGAGGGCGGACGTTCCCGGAACGTACTCGACGGCATCGATCTGACCGTCAGAGGCGGGGAGTGGGTGGCGATGGTGGGCACTTCGGGCTCTGGCAAGACAACCTTACTGTCCGTCATCGGAGGTCTCGACGGCCGCTTCGAAGGTCGAGCCACCGTGTTCGGCGAGACCCTGTCGGGCCTCGATGACAACGCCCGCACGGAGCTTCGGCATCGCCTGGTAGGGTTCGTCTTTCAGTCCTTTCATCTGCTCGAGCATCTCTCGGTGGTCGAGAACGTCGAGGTGCCGCTCTGGCTCGGATCCTCCCCGGCCGAGGAGGCCCACGCGGCCGCTCGCCACGCCCTGGAACGCGTGGGGCTCGGCGGCCGGGAGTCCGCTCGGGTCCCGAGCCTGTCCGGCGGGGAGCGCCAGCGGGTGGCCATTGCCCGGGCCTTGGTCACCAAGCCGCGACTGCTTCTCGCCGACGAGCCCACCGGCAACCTCGATGACGTCACGGGCGCGGCCATCCTCGACCTCTTCGACGAGCTGCGGCGCGGTGCGGGGGACGAAGACCCGCCGGCGCTGGTCGTCGCGACCCACGATCCGCGCGTGGCGACGCGGGCCGACCGGGTGCTGCGTCTGGAGGGCGGCCAGCTCGAGGAGGCTTCGTGAGGAAGTTCCTCGTTCGGGATCTGGCCCGAAGCAAATCACGTTTCGCGGGCATCGGGCTCGCGGTCGCGGCCAGCGTGGCGGTGCTGGTCCTCCTCGGGGCCGTGGCGATGGGCCTTCATCGCTACGTCCTCACGCCGCTCCTCCCCCAGCTCCCCCTCGAGATGCTGAAAGTGGAGCCTCGCACCGTCTCTCTCGGGCTCCTGACCTTCGACGCGGGAGATCTCGGGGGAGGGTTGGATCCTCAGGTGCTGGAAGATCTCGGCCGCCTCGACGGCGTCAAGGAGGTCTACCCAGTGGTGGGGGCGCGCGTGCCTTTACGCGCGGAAGGTGGCGAGGGCTTCATCGGCCGTCGCCTGCGCACCGACGTGTTCGCCACTGGGGTCCCCCTCTCGCTCGTTCGCAACGAACTGGGCGACGGCCAGAGCTTCGAGGACGACCCCGAGGGGCCGGTGCCGGTCATCGTGGCTCGCCGTCTGATGGATCTCTACAACTCCACGGTGGCCCCGGCTCTGCAAAAGCCCAAGCTTTCGGAGCGCATGGTGATCGGCTTCGAGTTCGTGCTTCAGCTGGGCCGGAGCGCGACCGCCGGCATCCCCGATCCGGCGAAGGTCAAGAAGACGACGGCGCGCATCGTCGGCCTCAGTGATCGCGCTTCGCTAGCTGGGATAACCATTCCCGAAGCGACCGCCCGCCGCTGGAACCAGGAGTATGGCTTCGCCTCGCCTCTCACCGGGGCTTGGGTCGAACTCGAGGGTCCGGGATACGCAGGACCGGTATCGAGTCGTATCGAGCAACGTGGATTGCGGGTAGACGATACCCCGAAGCTGGTCGGAGCGGCCCTGACGGTGGGAGCTGGGCTCGTGGGGCTCTTCGCGCTCCTTCTCCTCGCTCTGTCCGCTTTTGCCATCGCCCAGACTTTCTTTTTGATGGTGGCCGAGCGGCGGAGCGAGCTCGCCATCCTCCGAGCTCTCGGAGCGAAGCGAGGGGGCCTCGGGCGTTTGGTGCTGACCGAAGCGGCTATCGTGGGGGCGGTGGGCTCCGTGGTGGGAGTGGCGGCGGGGGCGGGCCTGGCCCTGGCCCTGGACGTTGGGGTTCGAGGGGCGCTTCCCGACCTCCCCCTTCAGCCGGAGGCCCTCGTTCATCTATCTCCGGCTCTGATGGCCGCAGGTCTCATCCTCGGGGTGTCCGCGGCGGTGCTCGGGGCGGCCTTCCCGGCTCTGCGGGCGTCGCGGGCTGACCCCGCCCGGGCTCTGAGAAGCTGATGCGGGGGGCGTGCGTGCCCTGGATCAACGCCAGCCCCGGTGTTCCCGAGGTATAGCGAGCACGTGAGAGCCACGCTTCGCTCACCAAAAACTACGTGGCTTGGTATCGCCGCGAGCGCGTCCCTGCTCTTCGCAGGGTGCGGCGGCGACGACCCCGCCTTCGAGCGGGAGTTTCAATGGGTAGAGGACCTGATGCTCTACCGGGGTCAACCACTGACGTCACGGTGGACGACCGACCTTCGGGTCCGCATCAAGAGTCGTCTTCCCCGGGTCGAACAAAGGCAAGCCGTAGCGGACGCCCTCGAGTTTATCCGTCCCCTGATCGCTCCCTTGTCGGCAACCCTCGTCGACGACGCGGATGAGTCGGCCAACGTCACGGTGGAGTTTCTCAGTTGGGATATCGAGGAAGTCGGGGCGATTGGGCTGGCGCTCACGCCTTTCGACGAAGCCGGAGAGATCATTCGCAGTGAGATCTCCGTGCACAAGAGCCTCTCCAATATCGAGCTGCCCTTCGTGACCTTCCACGAGTTCTATCACGCGCTGGGCTTTGGCCATTCTCCGCAGCTCCCTGACTCCATCATGTTCTTCCGGAACAACGGGCCCAAACGCCCGAGCGCGTTGGACGAGCGTCTGGTTCGGTTCGGGTACTCGCTGCCGCCAGGTCTGGCGCAGGGCAGCCTTCGCGTCGAGTTCGAGGACCGGTGGCGGGGACTTGCCGAGTTCGATACTTCCGCGAGGGCGCTCCGGACCGCTTCGAGTCCGCACCCCCACGCGTCCGAGAGTACGTCCTCGCACCGCTGCTACGCAGATGCGTGGCTCGAGCGATAATCGCGAGGACTCATGCCAAAACGCTCGCGGAAGCATCGGCTGAAATGGCTCGCGTCCGAGAAGGCGTAGCGATGGGCAACCTCCGAGATGCCGAGGTCCCCACGATGCATCAGGCACCTTCGGGCGGCCTGCAGTCGCCGCTCCCGGAGGTACGCTCCCGGGGAGGTTCCTTCCTCCGCGAACAGTCGGGTGAGCTGGCGCACCGACACGTTGAGCTGGGCCGCGAGCTGTTGGCGGGTGACGTGGTCCTCGGTCAGCCGGGTCTCGATGAGGTCTTTGGCGGCGATGAGGAGCGCGCCCCGCCCACTTTCCTCCTCCGTCGACGGCGGGACTCGGCTCAGGGCGCTGGCCACGAGGTCGAGACCGGGAGCGATCACCGCCTCGGGCCGGACGTCGAGGGCGGTCGCTTCCTCGTGCACGGCTCGAAGATAGCGTGACGCAAGCCTTCCTGCGCCGCGCGAGCCGTCGATGCGCCGCGCGGTCCAGCGACGGAGGTGACCCACGCGCGACTCCAAGAGGGTTCGTGGCATCTGAAAGACGAGCATAGAGAAGTGGTCGTCCAAGATGATGTCGTAGGGACGCGTTGCGTCATAGAGGGTGAGGTCGCCCGGCTTGAGGACCGCCGCGCGGTCGTCCTGGACGATGGTGGCGGGCCCCGAGAGATGGAGCGAGAGAAGCACGTCCGAGGAGGGCTGGGCGCGGATCCGTCGGGGGCTTCGTCGGACTCTCTGACCGTCGGCCTCGACCTTGGAAGCGACCACCTCCCCGAGCCCGGTGCGCTCTATGCCGCCTGAAAAGCCTTGTGAACTAGGAGCGTTACAGTCCAGGCCGACGTACACCTCGCAGATGAGGTCCGCCCAGAAGCTGAACGCCTCGTCCGCCGCGACGAGGCTCGTGGAGAGCCGTTCGCCCATTGCTCCGGCCCATCATTACAAGTCGTCTGGCCCGCAGATTCAAGACGCCTTCTTGGGGCTCTCCTAGCGTGGTCCTCATGCAAGAGACCTTTCTCGCCGCCGCGGTGCAGGCAGCCCCCGAGTTCCTCGATAAGCAAGCCACGACCGAAAAGACCCTTCGCATCATCGAAGACGCAGCCGCCCGGAACGTTCGCCTGCTCGCCTTTCCCGAAACCTGGAACCCTGGCTATCCCTGGTGGATATGGTTGGGCTCGCCGGCCGAGGGCATGGCCTACGTCCCCGAGTATCACGCTAACAGCCTGGTCGCGGGCGAGGCGGAAGATCAGGCCATCGAGGCCGCCGCCCGCAAGCACGGGATGGTGGTGGTGTACGGACTGTCCGAGAAGATCGGCGGTTCGCTCTATATGAGCCAGTGGATCTACGGACCGGAAGGGCTCATTGCCCGCCGCCGAAAGCTGAAGCCCACGCACGTGGAGCGCACCGTTTTCGGAGAGGGTGACGGCAGCGACCTTCAGGTGCACGACACTCCGCTCGGACGCCTCGGGGCCCTCTGCTGCTGGGAGCACCTGCAGCCGCTCACCAAGTACGCCATGTTCTCGATGAACGAGGAAGTCCACGTCGCGTCCTGGCCGAGCTTCAGCGTGTATCGCGGCGCGGCGCACGCCCTCGGACCTGAAGTGAATACGGCCGCCTCGCTCATGTACGCCGCAGAGGGGCAGTGCTTCGTCCTCGCGCCGTGCGCCACGGTGAGCGACGCCATGATCGAGCGGATGTGTGACACCGAGATGAAGAAGCAGTTCCTCCTGCCCGGAGGGGGCTTCGCGCGCATCTATGGTCCGGACGGAGCTTCCCTCGGAGAAGATCTTCCCGAGACGGCGGAAGGTCTCGTCCTCGCCGAGATCAACCCGGCGATGATCTCCATCGCTAAGTCTGCGGCCGACCCGGTCGGGCACTACTCCCGTCCCGATGTAACTCGGCTCCTCCTCAACCGAAAGAGCACGCCCCGGGTCATGGACTTCGCCGACGCCGCCGAGCTGGTGGGTGCACCCGTCGAGGAGGTGTCGGCCGAGTAGCCGTTCCTGCTTGCGGTGCTGTCGCCGCGGACTCTAAAGTCTCCCGTCGCTTGGCGAGCGTGAAGGATGCGAAGGGACCACAGCTTTGGGGGTAGGGACGTTGCGCTGGCCTTGATCCTCGGTGGAAGTGGCTGCGGACATGCGCAGGAGCCGTTGCCGGTTTCCCCTGCTCCCCCTGAGCCCGCCGAGCGTGCTTTGGCCCCCGAGCCCTTAGACTTCCCTTCCTTTCCCCCGGTAGCCGCCTGTGTGGACGTCGAGCACGCCGTGGAGCGCGACCCGGCCGCTCTTCGGACCCGGGAGACGTCTCCGCCCCGCCGGAGGAAGACCAAGAAGCGCCGCGGCGCCGCTCGGTCGAGCTCCACGAGACGGAAGGCGAGCCGAAAGACCCCCAAGAAGGCCATCGCGCGGGTCATCGAGTCCGACTTCGAGGGGGTCCGAGCGTGTTACGGCACCGGACTCGAGTTCGACGAGAGCCTCGAAGGCACCGTCGTGATCGTCTTTGTCATCGGACCTTCAGGGGACGTCGAAACCTCCCGGGTGCAGGCCTCGAGCCTGGATCACCCAGCCACCGAGCACTGCGTCGCGGGGCGGGCCTGCGCTTGGTCTTTTCCCCCCCCTCGAGGGGGCAGCGTGGTCCGAGTCACCTATCCCTTCGTGTTCGCCACCGCTTCACCCGACCCGCCTACAGTCTCTCGGTCAGGTGAGCCCCCACCCGAAGCGCGTTGGCGATAATGGTGAGGGTCGGATTTACGGCCGCGCTCGAGACGAAGAAGCTCCCGTCCACGACGTAGAGGTTGTCCACGTCGTGGGCTCGGCAGTGGACATCGAGGACCGACGCGTCGGGATCACGGCCGAAGCGACAGGTACCGACTTGGTGCCCCAGTGACTGCACCGGCATCTTCGTGACGAAGAAGCCTTCGCCGTCCTCGTGGACGTGATCCTCCACCCCGTGGGGGTTGAAGTAGTGCCCACAGGGGGCGGGCCGGCAGGGCTCGCCCAAGCGCTCCAGGACTCCCGTCCAGGCACGCACGAGAGCCTCGAAGGCCCGCGTGTTGTTCTCCCGATAGTCGATGACGATACGACCTCGGTCGAGACGTACGCGATTGTCAGGCCGAGGGAGATCCTCGGTCGTGAGCCACCAGTCGACCGCGTTCGCCGCCACCGTCTCGAGGGAGAGAGGAGCGTAGCGCTTCTCTTGGCCGGCGAGAGCCTCGGTGGTGGTGCGTCCCATGAGCTGCACGTTGCCCATGGGATGAGGAAACTCGGGGGAGCCGAAATAGAAGTCGTTGACGGCCAAGGTCTTCTGAAACGCCGTGGGGTTCGGGGTGTCCGGCGATACTCCGAGCATCGAGCCGAGGACATGCTTCATGAGGTTTCGACCCACCTGTCCGGAGCGATTGGCCAAGCCCTGAGGATGGGCGTCCGAGGCCGAGGCCAGGAGCAGGGCCGCCGAGTGGACCGCCCCGCAGGCCACCACCACGACATCGCCTCGGTACTCCACGGGCCCTTCGGGTCCCTCCGCCACGACTCGGTCGACGCGCCGACCTCGGCCGTCCGTCTCCAGTCGGACCACGCGCGTCTCGGTCACGAGGGTAACGTTGTCTCGATCCATGACCGGCCTGACCCCTACGACCTCGGCGTCCGACTTGGCGTGCAGAAGACAGGGATAGCCGTCGCAGGTGTCGCAGCGAATACACTTTGAGCTCAGCGGAGCTCGTTCGTCGAGCTGGATCCCCATCGGAGAGGGGAAGGGTGACAATCCCTCCTGCCGAAGCTGATCGAAGACCGTCTGTATCCTCGGCTCGTGAGAGATCGGCGGGTAGGGGTAGGCGCCGGATCGCGCGGGCTCGGTGGGGTCGTGACCCGCCTC
>JBCBRU010000196.1:0-13652 GCA_039819565.1 Myxococcota bacterium
CATGGCACGCCGCCTGCATCGCCTCGACCGGCAGGATGCCTAGGGTTCCGGCCGCCCGAGCGGGCGGCGTCTGGTCCGAGAGGCGTCACCCGCGGGTCCAGGTCCGCGGGCACACGGCGGGGCAAAAGCCCGGGAGGTCACTGCCAGAGCGCCGCGGACCCCTTCAGGTCCCGCCGACCCGCGGCCCGTGCAGATCGTCCGGCGGGACGAGGGAGAGAACATGACCCGTCTCGCCACCGCCGCCACGCTTCTCGCGCTCGCCGCCACCCCCTCTTCGACCTCGACCCGGTCCCGGAGGGTACCCTCCGGAATCGGAGCCATAATGGCGAGCTGCTGAGCCTCTGGATCCATCAGCACCCTCTCCGCCCGCTCGAGGGCGAGGTTCACCGCGGGCGGAGCGGCATCCGCGATCGGCGTCGGAGCGGCGTCGGCGGTCGGCGGCGGCGAGGTCGTGGAGCAAGCGGCCGCCGAAGCGAGGAACAGGACCGAGATCCTAAGGGACATCATGAAGAGGAACGTAGAGCCCGATGGAGACGAGACTCTATCCGCTTCGCGCAGACTGAGGCGGCGCCACCCCCCCGCCGCGTCTCCGACGGGAACTCGCCGAAGAGAGCCCGATACTCCCCCGAGAAGCGCCCCAGGTGACTCAGGCCGACGCTCGTCGCAGCCTCGGCCACGGTAGGTTTCCCGGTTTGCAGGGCCCGTCGGGCTTGGTTGAGACGAAGGCGCTTCCTAAACCGGCCCGGCCCCATTCCGACATAGCGTTCGCAGGCGTACTCCAGAGTCCGGCGGGAGGCCCCGATGGAGGTTGCCAAGCTCTCGACCGTCATGGGGCGCCCGAGATCCTGTAGGAGCTGGTGGCGAGCCCGCCTAAACACCGTCCAGGCCGGGGGACGCCGTGGCTGGAGACCTTCGCCCCGGCCCACCGCCTCCAAGAGCAGCTCCCGTAGCGCCGGCCCGGGCAAGTCGACCGAGGCCAGGTCGGGGCGCCAAGACATGAGCACGTCCGTGATCACGCAATGCCATCGGGCCTGACAACCAGGCGCGCGGACCCGGCGGACACGGCCCCGTTCGCGCAACGCCTCGACCTCCGCACACCTCATACTCAGCACCACGGGGATGGTGCCGGGGGCGACCACCGCGTCGTAGCTGCCTCCCGGCCCCACCAACAGCAGGTCATCCTTCCCAAAGGTCATCCCGTTGACGACCCCGGGCTCGCCGCGGCCCAAGAAAGCCACGAGGCTCACGTGGTCGGGAGGTCCGGCGCCCTGCTGAAAGAGCCGTCGATTGGTGATTTCGACGAATAGACCCAGCTCGGGCCCCTCCGCGGCGAGGAAAGCGCCCGCGTAGCGCCCACTCTCGAGCTGCTGGTAGCGCTGATCGAAGCCGGTGAGCTGCTCGGCCTGAGCGTCGATAGAGGAGAAGTCCTGAAGCGACGCCGGGGTGCGCATGCCTCCGAGGATATCGGAGGCTTCAGCCCTCGGCCACCGCGGCCCGGACCTTGACGGCTACGTCCTGGATCTCTTCGTCGGTGGAGTGAATGTTGACCCCGAAACCCGAGCCGAGGCCCCCATCCACCACACCGACGGACAAGTTGACCGCTCGCTCGAGCAGATCGTCCGTCTTCGGGAAAGCCCCCTTGCGTACATCATGACCCCGCTCCGAGAGTTCGCGAATGATGTGCTCCATATTGGAGTACACGTGCCACCCGGACTCGGAGACGGTCTTCGTGCCGAGGCGTTCGCACACTCGGCGAGCGTGTGGAGCGTCGTCGAAGATGAGGGTGCAGAGGGTTCCGCACTCCCCCTCGGGATCCGGGAGGCGGCGGTAACTCACCTGAGGTAAGTCCCCCATGGCAGCCTTGAGGGCATTCTTCTTCGCCCGCAGGGAGCGGGTGATGCCGTCCAACTTGGCGAGCTGCACGAGCGCCACCGCTCCCGTGAGCTCGTTGATGCGGAAGTTCATACCCAGGATGTCACGGCGCCCCACCTCGGTGCCGAGCCGATGCGGCTTGTGCCCCTGGTCGTGCATTCCGAAGGCCCGAATGAAGAGCTCCTCCTCAGAGGTCACCACGAGGCCGCCGTCTCCGGCCGTGAAGGTCTTGAAGTAGTTGAGAGAGAAACCTCCCATGCGCCCGAGACTTCCCACCGACTGACCTCGGTAGCGGGCTCCGGCGGCCTGCGCGCAGTCCTCCAGCACGATGAGATCGTGCTTCTTGGCGAGGGCCATGAGCTCGTCCATCTGGGCCGGGTTGCCGAGCATGTGCACCGGCACGATGGCCTTCGTCCGCTCGTTGATCCGGGCCTCGACATCGGCCAGGTCGAGCGTCAGCGTGTCGTCGACCTCCGCCAGGATGGGGGTAGCTCCGGCGAACAACGCCGCGGTGTAGGTCGCGACGTAGGTGTAGGCGGGAACGATGACCTCGTCGCCTTCTCCCAGGCCGAGCGCCTTCATGGAGATCCAGAGGGCGGCAGTGCCCGAGTTGACGGCTACCGCGTGCTTCGTCCCCGTGTACTCCGCGAAGCGCTGCTCCAAAGTGTGGACCTTACGCTTGAACTTCGGATCCTCGGGATTGCCGTAGCGGTAAAGGTGCCCTGACTTCAGGACATCGAGAACCTCGGCGATCTCTTCCTCGCCGATGAGATAGGAACCTGGACCGGGCATCGCGGCCGGGAACCTAGACACGGTGCGCGCCGTTCGGCAACGCGCTCAGCGAAACTCCAAGGTCAGCTCGAGACGGCCATCTCGGACCACGGCCCGGCCGCTTTCGAGGGAGCGCTTGGTGTCGACCACGAAGCGATTGAAGCCCTCGTGGCGCCCAAACCGCACTTTTCGCACCGGACCCCGCCCGTCCGGGAGCTCCGGCGCATCCACCGTGTTGATGACGTCGATCACGAAGCGCTCCGGCTGACGAAGGACATAGCTCTTGCGGATTCGAGCGCTCGGTCCGACCCGGATACTGAGGGAGGTGGTGCCATCGGGGAGGGAGATCGGAGAGGCCGCGTCCACCGCCCGCGTTCCGGGTCGGACGGTTCGGGGGGGCGCCTCCCGCGTATCCCGGGTCCGGCGCTCAGGCTGCTGAGGTTGACGCGGCTCATCCCACGCGTCCTCCCCGCCACGCTCCGAGGCGGGCAGCCCGGGAACCGGCTCGACCTCCTCACTGGGCAGCACGTCGAGTTCGGAGTCGAACGGGTCCGTCGCCTCGAGCTCGGGCGCCGTCTCTCGACTCGGCGGCGCCGTCTCGTCCGCACCCGCGGCTCCGGCTCGGTCTCGGCTGGAAAACACGCCCCCCGCCCGACGAGGTACGAAAGCGGATCTGCGGGGCTCCTCGGTCGGTTCCGGAAGCGGATTGACGACCTCACCCGGCGGTCGAGGCGGCGCCTCCTCGAGTCCGGCCGGAGCGGCTCCTTCGACGAGCTGTGTCTGAAGCTCGGGCGCATCGGCGATGTCCTCCACCACCGGAGGGGTGGAGATGGAGCGCGACTCGAGCATCACCAGGACCCCGACCGCCACCACCGCGACCACCGCCCCCACGTACAGCAGGCCGGAAAGGATCGGCACGGAGCGCAACCAAGATTTCATTTTCATCCACCTCGTCCGAGCGCGCACCAGCGCTGTCGGTGCCGACGCCTTCGCTTTGGCGCTGGGCAGGACCGAAGCCATGGCCAGGTTCGCGGCCGCGACGTCCTCATCGAAAAAAGCCGGGCCAGGCACCGGCATCGGATCCATTGTAGGGAAGTCTACGTCATCAAAGGAATGGGGCTCCTGACTGACGGGGATGGTCCGCAGAGTGACGTAAGCCCGGTCGGAGACTTCATCCTCGAGGGCTCGTCGAGCCTCGGCGGAGAGCTTGACGAACCGCACCCCGAAGCCGCGTTCGGTGCCGGAGCGATTGTCGACCACTTCGGCCTCGGGGATGTAGGCGTCGTGTCCGGAGCGAAGAGGAATCGCGACCGAAAAGCGCGCTCCCACCCGCACGTCGCGCTCCGCGTCGATGAACAGTCCCCCCGGAGACAAGTCACGCGCCGTGACCGAGGCGTGGGGATATCCGCCCGGCGGCCCGATGCGCACCGGTCGATCGAGGGGCACACGTGCGCTGGCGCGACGTTCGGCAGGCGCGACGGGAGGCGTCCCGGGGTGATCGGAGTGGCGTTCGGCCATCACTGCCCCCGACCGTAACGCGGTCGATCCCGCTGTCCATTTTTTGGGCGCGACGACGTTGTCGTTGCCCCCGTCCCGTCACGCAAGGGTGGCGTTGGGACGTGGTTCGCGATTCCCGCCCAACCTCCCTTTCTCCTCGCCGGTACCTTTGTGCTTAGGCTCACGTCGATGAAGTCCGGCGACCCGAGCGCGAGCATGGCCCTTCCTGACCCCATGCGCGGCTCGGGCCGGCTGTTCATGTGGCCCAGCGACCCCGCCACCGCGGACCTCGTGATGGGCATCGCGATGCACCTGCGCCGCCGCTTCGAGCGCAACGAGGCCCACGGTTGCGTGGCCGTCCACGTCGACGAAAGACACGCCGTCCTCATTCTCGACGCACTGCGCAAGCACCTCTCGGCGGAGTCCATGTTGACCACCCGGGCCGTGTACAAGTCCGGCTTGGACGAGCCGAGCATCGCCGACATCCCCCGCGCGGAGCCCCTCGAGTCTTTCATCGCCTTCGCCCGAGCCAAATGGCTCGGGGACCTCATTACTTCCCGACGTCTCACAGCCTGGTTTCAGCCTATCGTGGAGGCGACCCAACCGGACAACATCGTGGCGTGGGAAGCCCTCGCGCGGGGACTTTCCCGGAACACGCAAGTCCCGATCCTCCCTGCTCGACTCCTGTCAGCAGCCCGCGACGCCGGGCTCGTGGCCGCCTTTGACCGTTTCGTCCACGAGCAGGCCCTGACCGGGTTCGTGTTTCCCGACACCTCCGAAGTGGGTCTTTTCCTCAACGTCACCCCGCGCACCATGGAGGATCCAAACTTCGACCTCGGACACCTCCAGCGCACCGCCAAGGACCTTGGGGTGGCGCCATCCCGCATCACCCTCGAGCTCATCGAGAGCGAGACGATCGCGGATATGGACCGCATGCAGGATGTCCTGACCTACGCTCGTGGTCTCGGGTTCGGCATCGCCCTCGACGACCTCGGCGCCGGCTTTTCGAACCTCAACCTCATCCATCGCCTTCGTCCCGATGTCGTGAAGCTCGACATGGATCTCACCCGGAACATCGAAGCCGATAACTACAAGGCGGTCCTCGCCTCGAAGGTTCTGGAAGCCACCCGCCGCCTCGGAGTCCGGACCGTAGCCGAGGGGGTGGAGAGCGCCGCCGAACTCGCCTGGCTCGTAGACCACGGCGTCGACTACGTACAGGGCTTCCTCATCGCGCGACCGAGCCCCACCCCCGCGGTGGCCCCGCGAGAGATCCTCTCGGCTTGATCCCATCGGCCTCGTGGGCCGGCTTGACAGCCCATCCTGCGTCGAGGACGCTCCCCGGGTCGCCGGGGTGTCCTGAGATCTTCGTATCTCGGGGCTGAGATCATACCCGCCGAACCTGAACTGGTTCAGACCAGCGAAGGGAGACGACGATGCGCCGCCCCGGCGCCTCCACGACCTCTCTACGTCTGGCTGAGCCGCGACCCCGGCGGTCGGTGACGATTGCCCAGACGAGGAGACGCACCCATGACCAACGCCGCCCACGCCGCCGCTCACTTCGACCGCCTGCGGGCAGCCCGGCCCCTCGTTCACAACATCACCAACTACGTAGCCATGGACATCAGCGCCAACGCGCTGCTCGCCCTCGGCGCCTCTCCGGCCATGATCCATGCCCCCGAGGAAGCAGGGGAGTTCGCCGGCCTCGCTTCCGCCCTCGTGCTCAACATCGGGACCCTGTCCAAGGAGTGGGTCGAAGGCATGATGAACGCGGCCGACGCCGCCGAGGCGAAGGGGACGCCGATCGTTCTCGATCCGGTCGGAGCCGGAGCGACCGCGTATCGCACCGAGGTGGCCCGCGCGCTCGTCGCGAAGTCCACCGTCGTCCGCGGGAACGCCTCCGAGATCCTCGCCCTGGCCGGAGACGCCGCCGGCCCCACTCGAGGAGTCGACGCCACGGATCCGGTAGAGGCGGCGCTTCAGGGCGCCCGCGCCCTCGCGAAGAACCACGGGGTGGTGGTGGCGGTCACGGGCGAGGTCGACCTCGTTACGGACGGTGAGCGCACGCTGAGGGTGCGAGGCGGAAGCCCTCTCATGGCCCAAGTCACGGCCATGGGCTGTTCCGCCACCGCCGCCGTGGGGGCCTTCCTCGGAACCCCGGGAGAGCCCCCGCTCGCTGGAACCGCTCATGCTCTCCTCGCCTTTGGTCTCGCCGGCACCGAGGCCGCGAAGGTGAGCCAGGGCCCGGGGAGCTTCCGGGTGGCGTTCATGGACGCGCTCGCGGCCCTCACGCCGGAGCGGATCGCGGAAGCTCCCGAGATCGAGGCATGAACCCCAAGCTTCTCAGGCTCTATCTGGTCACGGACCCCGGCTATCTCCCGCACCCGCGGGTTCTCGCTCTTCTCCCGGGCCTCGTCGAAGCCGGCGTAACCCTCGTCCAGCTCCGCGACAAGCAGGCCGACACCCGCACGCTTCTCGACCTCGCGAAGGCCTACCTGTCGGTGCTTCGCCCTCGCGGCGTGCCCCTCATCGTCAACGATCGCGCCGACGTGGCGGTGGCATCGGGCGCGGACGGAGTGCACGTCGGCACGTCGGACCTGCCCGCCGCGGCGGTCCGCGCCCTCACCGGTTCGAACGCCATCGTCGGCGTCTCCGTAGAGCAACCCAGCCTACCCGACCAGGAAACGATGGCGGCCGCGAGCTATCTCGCCGCCTCTCCCGTGTTCTCTACCCCGACCAAGACAGACACCGCCCCCGCCCTAGGACTGGACGGAGTGCGAACGCTCGCTTCGACGAGTCCAATCCCGGTCGTGGGCATCGGCGGCCTTCACGCCGACAACGCCGGAGCGCTCCGGGCGACCGGAGCGGCCGGGGCGGCCGTGGTCTCCGCCATCCTGGCCGCCGACGACCCGATCGCCGCCACCCGGAATCTCAGCGTCCGTGTCCGCTCGGCTCCACAGGAGCACGCTCCATGAGCAACATCGCCAACGTATTGACCATCGCAGGCTCAGACTCTGGGGGCGGAGCGGGCATCCAGGCGGACCTCAAAACCATGTCGGCGCTGGGGACCTTCGGATGCTCGGTGCTGACGGCCCTCACCGCCCAGAACACGCGGGGAGTCACGGCCATCCACGCCGTGCCTCTCGACTTCGTGCGCGCTCAAATGGCGGCCGTGTTCTCGGACATCGAGATCGCCGCCACCAAGATCGGCATGTTGGCGAGCGCCGACCTCGTCCAGACCGTAGCCGAGGGGCTCGAGGCCCACCGCGCGCGAAACGTGGTGCTCGACCCCGTGATGGTGGCCAAGAGCGGGGACCGACTCCTCGCCGCCGATGCCGTATCTGCCCTGAGGGAGCACCTCGTGCCGCGCGCCGAGGTGATCACCCCCAATCTCCCCGAGGTCGCGGACCTCCTCGAACGGCCGGAGCCAAAGTCGCGCAGCGAGATGCGGGCCGCGGGTGAGCACCTCCTAGCCCTCGGCCCCCGGCACGTTCTCGTCAAAGGGGGCCACCTCAGCGATGACCCCACCTCCCCGGATCTCCTCCTCGGAGCGGGGCCTCCCCAATGGTTGGAAGCGCCCCGAACGGCGACCCGGAACACCCACGGGACGGGATGCTCCTTGTCCTCGGCGATCGCGGCCCACCTCGCGCGCGGGCTCCCGGTGATTGAGGCCGTCCACGCCGCCAAGGCTTGGGTCGCGGCCGCGATCGCCCGGGCGGATGACCTCGACGTGGGCCACGGCAGCGGCCCGATTCACCATTTTCACGCGCTCTGGGAGCGCCTCGATAAGGAAGAGTCATGAACAAGCTTCGACTGGGCCTTGAGTGGTTCCTCAACCCTGATCATCTCCCCTTCTTGGTGGCCCTCGACCGGGGCTGGTTCGCGGAGAAGAACCTCGACCTCGAGCTGGTCGCCCCCGATGCGCATCTGGACGCCTTCGAGGCCATTGAAAAGGGCGAGCTCGATGTCGCCATCACCGAGCCCATTCATCTCGTCGAGGACTGCGCGAAGGGTCGCTCGGCGCGTGGCTTTGCGCGCTTTCTCCACACCAACGGGGGCGTGATGTACCTCGAGTCGAGCGGTATCACCCGGCCCAAAGACATGGCCGGCAAGCGGGTCCAGTACCCCGGAGCCCCCGGTCCTGGGGGCTTGGCCATGGTCCGCACCATGATCGAAGCCGACGGCGGCCGCGGCGACGGGCTGACCCCGGTCAATCGCGGCTTTCAGCACACCCAGGCCCTCCTCGACGGCGACGCGGACGTGGCGGTGCTCGCCTTTTATAACTTCGAGGTCGTGGAGGCTCGGCACCTCGGACACCCCGCCCAGTTCTTTGCGCTCAAGGATTGGGGGGTGCCCGACTTTTGCCAGCTCGTCCTCATGACTGACCCGGAGAAACTAGAGCGTGAACCGGAGACTTTTCGAACCCTCCTCGAGCTGCTCGGGCGAGGGCTGGACTTCATGCATCAGCGACCGGAGGAGGCCCGGGAGATCTACTTTCGGCGCACCGAAACAGACCCGGCAGATCCCCTCATGTCGGCCATCTACGCAGCCACGGTTCCATGCTTCACCTTCGATCTCTCCATGAGCTCGGACTATTACGCCCACCTCGGGGGATGGATGCGGGACTGCGGCCTAGTGGATCGAGACGTCGCACCCCGAGAGGCATGGACCAACGCCCTCGTCGTCTAGACCGGACGCTAAGGCTCAAACAAACCCATATCCCCTGGCGGACGCAGCGACGCGTCGAAGGAGGGGCGGGGGTCATCGGGGAGGCTGAAATGAAAGGTCGAGCCACGACCCACTTCGGACTCGACCCAGACCTTTCCTTGATGCTGCTCGACGATGCGCTTGACGATAGCGAGGCCCACGCCGGTGCCCTCGAACTCGTCCCGGGTATGGAGACGCTGAAACACCAAGAAGATACGAGGAAAGAAGCGCGCGTCGATACCGATACCGTTGTCGGCCACCGAGATCACCCACCCTCCGTCTGCTCTCCGGGACGAGATGTGTATGCGCGGGGTCGTTTGTCCGCGGAACTTGATCGAGTTGCTGATGAGGTTCTGGAAGACCTGGACGATGTATCCCGGAGCTACGTCGAGGGTCGGCAGCTCTCCGATCACCACCTCGGCCCCGCTCTCGTCGATGCTGGCTTGGAGGCGCTTCATGGCCCGCTGAGCGAGCGGAGCCAGAGCCTCGCGGCTGCGGGTGGTTGCATTAGGGGGTTGGACCCTCGAATAGCGCAGCAGCTCGTCAATGAGCTCCTGCATCCTAGAGGCTCCGTCGGTCAGAAAGCCTAGATAGCGCTCGCCCTCGGCCCCGAGAACGGGTCGGTATTTCTTTTCGAGGAGCTCTGAGAAGCTCGAGACCATGCGCAGGGGTTCCTGCAGATCGTGGGAGGCAATGTACGCGAACTGCTCGAGCTCCTCGTTCGAACGCGAGAGCTCCCGATTCAGCCCGATGAGCTTCGCTTCTCGGGCTCGCTCCACGGTGACGTCCTCGAAGACCGCTACGACTCCGCCCGTCTGATCTTCTACGCGAAAGTTCTGTCTCGAGAGGTTGAGCACCGTGATGTCCTCGGGGGCGGGCCCCCGGCGGAGATGCACCTCGAGACGATCTACAGGCTCCCCCACCGCACCCGCAAAGATGTTGAGAGCATCCAAGCTGGCCCCCTCGTCGTCGGACAGCTCTAGGCTGTCGAGCCAATCCTCGAGGGGGTGGTCATCGTCGGGCGAGACGTCGAGAATCGTCATCGCCGCCTGGTTCACCTGTTGGATACGCTCTTCGGAGCTCACCACCACCCCAACGGCGAGACTGCGAAGGATACCTTCGAGCTTGGCCTTCTCCTCCTCCAGCTCCCGGGTGCGAGCCAAAACCTCGGCCTCCAGCATTTCCGGGGAACGGTAGGCCATGGCTCTGGGGAAGGCGGGGATCAAGGCCAAGGTCGTGCCCCACGAGGCTATTGCGGTAGCGAACTTGGCGACGCCGCTCGCCCGATAGATCGGGCTCCAAAAGATGATCGCCTCGATCAGATGACACGTGCCGCAGGAAGCGATGAAGGCAATGAACAGCCAGAACAAGGTCGAGAACGGAAAGTCTCGCCGACGGCGAATGAAGGCCGCCATGATCAGCGGAATCGCGAAATAAGCGGCCGCGATGGCGAGATCGGAGAGGATGTGCAGCCACCCGAGGAGAGGGGACCACACTCCGCAGTGCCACCGCGCCGGAAATCCGGAAGTATCAAACAGCAGCCCCAGGGCACCCATACACTCTAACTCCTGCTGCGGCGCCAAGCCGCTCCCTGCTTCGACGCCAGCACCGCCTGTATATCATTGAGCCCGAAGGGCTTTCGTAGAACGGGACGGGTCACCGCCCCCATGAAATCCGAGATCCGGGATGTGTAGGCTCCCCCGGTCATGAACACGACGCGCTCCAGATCGTGGGGACAACGGCGCTCCAAGGCTTCGAAGAAATCCTTGCCGTCTTTGTCGGGCATCATGAGATCGCAGAGGATGAGGTCGAACCCGCCCGAGGCGCGCTCGATGCGAATGAGACCTTCGTCGACGGTCGACGCCGAGTCTACGTCGTACCTCTTCGAGAGACGACGAACGATGGCTTGGCGAAGGGTCTCCTCGTCTTCGATCACCAGGATGCGCTGGGGCTGGGCCGCGGGGGCGGGGGGAGCCGAGCGCTCGACCTCGTCCTCCGGCTCGAGCCCCGTATCGAGAGGGATACTGACCTCGAACCGGGTCCCGCTGGGGTCGGTCATCACCCGTATGTTCCCTCGGTGCTGCTCTATCGTCGTCCGAGAAACGGAGAGCCCCAGCCCGGTGCCTCCCCTCCGCCCCTTGGTCGTAAAGAAGGGATCGAAGATCTTCGATACGACGCCCGCCGGGATGCCCGGCCCGGTGTCGGATACGGACATCGAGAGATGGTCGGTGACGTTTCGAAGCGTCACCGTGATGCGATGCTCCGAACGCTCGACGCGGTCCAAGGCGTGGCAGGCATTGATGAGCAAGTTGACGAAGACTTGAATGATCCGGGCGCGATCCGCCACAACGGGAGGAACCGGCTGAAGGTCCATGACGAGCTCCGCCCGAACCCGGATCTCCTTTTCGACCGCGCCCACCGCGGTACGAAGAGCCTCAGCCAAGTCGATCCGGGCTACGTCTCGATGGGCGATGGCCGAAAAGGAACCAAGGCTCGCGACCAACGACGTGATCCGCTTCGTGGCGTCGAGACTATCCTCGGCGAGTCGGAGCATCCCCTCGGTGTCGAGAGGGGGAGCGTCACCGGAGCCGCGCCCCAGCCGAGACAGCAGAGCATCTCGGAGATCCTCGATGTTGAGGAGGACGGTGCTGGCGGGGTTGTTGATCTCGTGGGCCACCCCGGCGGACAGCTGACCAAGCGCCGTCCAGCCTGCCGACTGAGCCAGGTGGCGCTCCATGTCGCGCTGTCGGATACGCTCGAAGGCTTGCGACATCGTACGCCGAAGCACGCTCGCCGAAAGGTCCCGCTTACGGATGAACTCCTGCGCTCCTCGCTGAATGGCCAAGCGCCCGAGTCGGTCGTCGTTCCATCCCGTCAGGACCACCACCGGCAAGTTTGGTTGCTCAGCGAGCAGGATCTCGACAGCATCCAGACCGTGGGCATCCGGAAGTCCGATGTCGAGAACGATGAGCTCGAAAGGATCCGAGCGGAGTCGCTGAAGGGCACCCTCGAGAGTACCCGCGGTCTCGATCTCGACGCCGGGCTCTTCAAGTTCGTCGGCAACCCCAGCGAAGAGGACGGCGTCGGCGCGGTTATCCTCAATGAGGAGGACGCGAGTCGCATCGCCACCCTTCACGAGCGAGGACCCTTACAGTCCACTCCGGGAAGGGAGTTCAGCCACTTCGAAGAAAAACTCTTTGACCGCGCGCGCGAAGGCTTCCCACTTCTCCAAGGAGCGGGGCTTGCGAACGAACGCCGTGGCCAGCGCTTCGTAGGCTCGCTCGGCGTCCTGCTCAGACCTCGACGAAGTCAGAACGACGACCGGAATCGACCGAATCGATGCATCGTCCTTGACCTCGGCGAGGACCTCGAGACCCGAGAGCTTGGGCAGGTTGAGGTCGAGGAGCATGAGGTCCGGACGCGGGGCGTTTGGATACCCGCCGCGCCGACGGACGAACTCCAACGCGGCCGCCCCGTCCCTCACTACGTGGAGCAGGAAGGCGAGCCCCGTCTGCTCGAGATGCTCGCGCACCAGCACCACATCTCCTGGGTTGTCCTCCACAATCAGGATGTCGAAGCGGGGGGCCACGCTCATTATGAGACCACTTCACCCGCCACCAGACCAGAGTCCAAACCGCGAAATTTTTCGCAGGCACAGGCGAAGCTCAAGCCTGCGGGCGGGGAATGCCCGACGGCTGGCCGGGGGCGTTTCGGGTCAACCCGCATAGATTAGGCTATCGACAGATAGCCGGAGATCTCAAAATCCCCCTCCCCCCGGGATCCAGCTCTGCGATGAAGCGTTCACTCACGTGGCACGCCGCATGCTGTAGCTCCGCCCGGCGAGGGCGTGAACGGAGCTCAGCGGCGGCCGGCCCCGAGCGTTTCCCCCGAACAGGGTTGGAGGCAGCTCGTCGGACCCATCCGTTCCGCACATCGAACCGTTCGCGCATCGCCGCAGGGTTCTGGGTTCGAGTCCCAGGCTGCCTGGCGCAGCTAGCTCAATTGGTTAGAGCACCAGACTTTTAATCTGGAGGAATGGATCGGGCTGAGAGGCCCGCTGCCGCTTGTGAATATGACGCTGGAGGAGACGGCGTCCTGGGAAGGAGGAGCTCCTTCCCTGCCCGACAGGGCTCGTAGCGTACTCATGGCCCGAGCGGGTCAGGTGCCTTCCCGCGGGGGGGCTCCCCGCCCGCGCGGCCCTCGTATGCTCCGCCCCGTCAGCCGGGACGTCCTCTCCTTCAGCCCCTATCCCTTCCGAAGGAGGGCATGACATGACCAGTTTCGTAATTCGTGATTCAGAGCGCGGACTTCTCATTCGAGACGGCCGCACCGTGGCGTGGCTAGAGCCCGGCCGGCACTTCCGATGGACTCCGTTCTCAACCCTCGAGGTGGAGCGCATCGATATGGAGAAGCCGGTCTCCAAGTATCGCCCGGAGGTCGCGCGAATGGCCCCCACCGCAGCCTGGACCGAGCTCTTCGTGGAGCTACACGAGGTGGGGGTGGTCCGCGTAGATGGGCTTGCGCAGTCCTTCCTGCGTCCGGGCCGATACATGCTCTGGCAGGTCGAGAGGGAGGTCGAAGCGACCGTTTACGATCTGCGTCCCCTGACCCCGGAGATCCCGGAGTCAGAGTGGGATCTGCTGCCCTGTGACCTGGTGCGGAAGGAGACGGTGCATCCCTTCGAGACCCTCCTCGCCTACGAGGACGGTGAGCCGGCGCGGAGCTTCTCCTTCCGCACCAGGTCACAGGGCAGCAGATCCCACTCTGACTCCGGGATCTCCGGGGTCAGGGGACGCAGATCGTAAACG
>JBCBRU010000197.1:0-13650 GCA_039819565.1 Myxococcota bacterium
AGCATACCCTCCACCACCTGACCTCCGGGCAATCTGCGGTCGGCGGCTTCATCGGGGAGGCAGATAGCTCGCATCAGGGTTCGACCCCAGGCGGTGAGGGTGGCGGACGCAGGGAGGGGGCCCCCGGCCGCGTTCTGTCCGGTGGCGGGGTCGATCCCTGATGCGAGCTATCTGCCTCCCCGATGAAGCCGCCGACCGCAGATTGCCCGGAGGTCAGGTGGTGGAGGGTATGCTGCGGACATGAATCCCTCGATCCGCCCGGTTGCTTCACTGCTGGTGATTTCTCTGGAGGCTTGCGGGGGGGAAGTTCCACTGCAGGTCGTCGAGGGTACACTTGATCTCGAAGCGCTGGGGGAGACGAGCCTCGTGGTCCAAGCGCGCAACGTCGAGGGTGACCTCCAGGCCGCATCCCCCACCGAACCTTCGGGCGACTACGTCTTGTTCGTGCCGCCAGCGACGTTCAGCGTCACCGCCTCGGGCCGCGTCGTGCACGACCTGGGGATGCTTCGGGTGTGCGCAGTGGGGCCCCCCCACCGCATGGTCGTGGACCCGAGTCCCCCGACCTTGTCCGAAGCCTGCCTTGCCGCTCGGAGTGACCTCGCCGAATGTCGGCGAACCGTAGAGCCAGCCTGCGATGTGCTCGAGGTCCAGGTTCGGGCATGTCGAGGAGGGGATCCGGTTGAGGAATGTGCGGCGGAAGCGGCCCTCCTCGAGCGCTGTCTCGAAGTGAGGACGGATTGCGATTCCGAGGCCATGGCCGTGGACCGATGCCGGCAGGCGATCTGTGATGATCGACTTGCCCAGTACGTCGACGGAGGATGCATCGAGGGGTGTCAGGCGCCTCAGGACGCCGTGCTCTCCGCGTGCACGAGCATGCCCAGAAATGCCACGGTTACGGAGGTCGGATGCTCATCTTCGCCCTAAGTCTCCTCGCAGCCGCTCCCAACGAATGCGACGTAGCCCTCAGCGGGCCGTCCGCGATGGTGCAGCCGCTTGCAGCCGAGCTCGAAGGCTACGGGCTCTCGGTGGGTACGGATCCCGAATGCAGCAAGACGGTGGTCATTGAGAGGAAGAAGGGAAAGTGGCGTCTTCGTCGCGTCCGGGGCGGTGGGCTTCCGACGATTCGGACCGTCTCGAACCCATCCGAGGCTGCGTTCACCATCGCAGGGTGGATGTTCGAAGATGCCGCTGCGCCCCTCATCCATCCCCCGGTGGAGGAGCGAGAATCGGGAAGCGGCACCCCCCCGAAGGTACCTACTGATGAGGCGCCGCCAGCGCCGCCGAGTGACCGTCGAGCCGAACCCGCGCAAGGTGAGCTTCGTACCTCGACCCCCAGGCCGCCGACACCACCCCGTTCGCCATGGTCGATTCAACCCCTGGCCTGGGCGGGCGTGGACGACGCCGCCGCAGCCTGGGTGGGGGGGGGCTTAAAGCTGGGATATCGATGGTCGCACCAGTGGGATCTATTCGTGCTCACCCGGGCGGGCACGTCCGGCGAGGCTCGCGCGAACGACGTCGCGACCGCAACTCGTCGGACGACGGTGGACCTTCTCGTGGGAGGCGGACGAACGTTCGCTTGGAACAGGGTCCGGCTGAACCCTCGGGTCGCGGTCGGCGTCGGCGCGCTGTGGGCCCACCGGGAAGACGGTTCGGGCTGCCTTCAGCCCGGGACCTGCGCTGCCGACACCCAGGTGATCCCAGACGACTTCAACGCTGTCGAATGGGTACCCAAGGCCGATGCGACGATAACCTTGGGGTTGCTCGTGGGGGCCGGCTTCTGGCTAAACCTCGACCTCGGCGCCACCTTGGCTCCGAGCGCCGATCTCTACCCGGAGTACGTGGAAGGCCGTCCAGACCAGGTTCGCGAGCGCACGGCGCTCGAAGGAACTCCCGCCGTGATCGGTCACGGCGGTCTTGGGCTAGCGGTGGAGCTTCCCTAGCGTGCCCATGGTCAGCCCCAACCCTGGCACCGAGCGATCGGACCTCGCCCTGCTCAGCGCGTGCGCTGAGGGGGACGCTGAGGCGCTCCTCGAGCTTCATCGGCGGCACGCCGATCGCCTCCATCGATACTTGGCCCGAGCTTTGGGGCTGCGGAGTGGGGACGTGGAGGACGGGGTCCAGCAGGTGTTCTTGGTGGTATGGACCCGAGCCGGCGCATTCCGCCCCCGTAGCCACGCCTCGGACGAGGTTAGAGCGTGGCTCTTTGGCATCGCTACCAACGTCGCCCGCGAACATCGCCGCCGGCGGGTCCGACGGCTGCGAGCGATCGAGCAGCTGAGCGCCTTGCCCCTCCTCCGTCCGCCCCGAATCGACGATCAGCTCAGCCAACGACAGCTCGTTCAACGCGCTATCGACGGCCTCGACGAGCTCTCCGATCCGCTCCGGGAGACCTACCTCATATGCGACGTGGAAGGACTCTCCGGACCCGAAGCGGCACGGGCGCTGGGGGTACGGCCAGGCACCTTGCGACGTCGCCTTCACGAAGCCCGGCGGCGACTCCGTGCATTACTCGTGGAAGGACTAGCCGATGAATGACCACGAACCCATCCCTCACGACGCAGCCGACAAGCGACTGAAGGCGCTCACGGACCTTCTGC
Organism: Myxococcota bacterium; assembly: GCA_039819565.1. Lineage (GTDB taxonomy): Bacteria > Myxococcota > Kuafuiibacteriia > Kuafuiibacteriales > Kuafuiibacteriaceae > JAHQVK01. The sequence continues at coordinate 2,598 of JBCBRU010000197.1, forward strand.
GAGAGGGTGTGTCCAGCCCAAGTGCTAGCTCCCGGGTCGCCCGCGAGGCCCGCCTTCGAGCTGCGCTTCTCGAAGCCACGGCGACCCAGGCTCGCCCCGTCCGTCGTCGTGGTAGGACCGCTGCCGCAGTTGGAGCGGCGGCCATCGTCGGAGCGTTCATTTTGGGGCGGTGGTCCGTCTCAGGCAGCAGAGCACCACGTTTCGACGAACCCCGAGCCGCCCCTACCGAAACGACCCGCGCCCCGCTCGCTCGCAGCGAAGGAGGGCCGCCTCCGGCGCTGCAGGCTCGAGCCGATCTCGAGACAAGTGAAAGGGAGGCTGCACTAGCCTCTTCCCAGCCAGACTCGACGGAACGAGCGCCGGACGACGCCAGACCGGTGCTCACTCGAGCCACGCCTCGGACCCGTCAGCCTCCCTCGGCGAGAACGAGGCGACGAACGGGGGGCGCCGCGCCTCTCATTGGGTCTCTGGGGGCGGGGTTCCGTCAAATGAGGGCGGGGCGGTTCGAAGAGGCAGCAAGTTCCTTTCGGCGCGTCGCGACGGAGGGCCCGAGGGCCGTTCGAGCCGACGCCGCCTACTTCCACGCGGTGTGCCTCGCTCGAGCCGGCGCTCATTCCCTGGCGGTCGCGGCCTTCGAGCAGTTCCTGATCGCCTACCCCGAGCATGCCCGCATCGCTGAAGCGAGCGTGGCTCTCGGATGGCTATGGGTTCGGGATGGACAGGTCGATGCAGCTCGAGCCGCATTCGAGCGCGGTCGAGCTGCCTCGGATCCCGATGTGGTTGCGGCTGCGAAGCAAGGGTTGGAGGCCACGAGCGCTCGCAACGAATGAGTCCTGGATGGGCCGAGCCAAGTTGCGCTTGACGCCCTCACTCGACACTACGGGTGCTCAGCCAGCGAGGCCGTGCGCAGGGCCCTCAACACCGACGATTTCGAGGGCATCCCAGACCTACGACTGGGCCCGTCCTCGCCACCGACCGACGGGATGGGTTGGACGGGTCGGTGGGGACGATCCCCCTCCCTCGGGTGGGGCACGGAAACATGGTCTTGATGCAAGGGCCGTCGGGGCCGGAGGGGGCGCTCTCCTGTCGCGTTTTCATGCCGAGGTGACGCGTCTTCATGCGCCCTCGCCGGCCGGCGCGTGTGCTATCACCCCGGCGCCAGAAACGAGCGCGCGTTTGCCCTTTCCGTAGATTCTGGCGGTTCATGCTGGCTGTCGCCCGGGGCGCCGGTCGGTGGACAGACGACTTCATTTATACAGGAGAAGCGAGAGGCCAATGTCAGTCAGTCAACAGCTCATCGAGGACATTCTCACCGAAAAGAAGGCCGCACCGGCGCAGGCGCTCAAGGTCTTCGATAGCCTCGAGACGATACCCATCGAGTTCATGTTCGGTCGCTGGTCGGGGTTCGAGATCGCGACGGGGCACCCGCTAGACGGTCTGTTTGAGCCAGCGAACTGGTACGGCAAGATCTTCTTTAACGCTGAGGAGGTCCATCCGCTGGTGCACTTCGGGGAGGAGCAGAGGGAGCTCTACGCGGTCAACCCCCGCTACATCCCGCTCGAGTTCGATATCCCGAAGAGCGAATACATTGGCACGTTCCTCAACCTATCGAGGCTGATCCTCGAAACGAGTTCGAGCAAAGCTCGACTTCGGAACGTCGAGTATCGAGGCCGGGTGTCCGCGACTATGATCTATGACGAGAAGCCCATCAACGACGTCTTCGTCAAGATCGACGACGACCGAGTGTTGGGGGTCATGGACCTCAAAGGCCAAGAGCTTCCCTTCTTCTTCGTGCTCGTGCGCGACGACGACTCCTCCTACGAGATACGTGTCTTCGAAGAGCGCGACGCAACGTTCCGGTCCCTCTTCGAGATGGAGGTCCAGAACAGAGCCTTCGCGCTTCGCAGCATGGGCGCACTCGCGGAAACGGCGTCCAGTGAGGAGGACAAGCACTTCTATGGCTCGTGGACAAAGTTCGAAACGCTCATGCAGGAGAAGTACGCGCCCTACGCCCAGAAGTACGGATTCACGCAGGAGCCGGGGACCGTCGCCAAGCTGCAGGCTGTCTTCGGAACACTGGCCGTGAACATCCTGCCTAACAGCATCGCAGCTGGGCAGATGCTTGAGGAGACGACCGCCTACGCCGAGAAACTCCGGGAGTTGGCGCGCGTGTCACCCGACGACGACCGCCCGTTCTTCTCGTTCGTCGTGAAGCAAGAAGAGATGCAGATTGAAGCCCTGCGCTTGAAGCACGCCGATAAGACCGTGGAAGCCGCCGAAGTCATCGATCGCTTCATCGCTGAGCACAAAGGCGTCACCTTCGACTGAACAGGCATCTTGCTCGCGACCGCGGAGGCGTGAGCCGGCCGCGCTGACCGGCAAGAGGAGCTGGACTGAGCCGGGCGCTGCACGGCATGCACCTTCATTCAGCATGGCCGGTCCGCCGTCATCTAACGTCCCCGATGGAAACGCGGGACGACGAACTCGAAGGCAGGACTTACCACCAGGACGGTGAAGTCGGCGGGTGGAGGCGGAGCTCTAGTGAGATCTCAAAGACACCATTGAGCAGGAGTCCCGCGCCGATCAGCGCCGTGAGCGCTACGAATCCCGAGAGAGGATCGAACAGCACGAGAAGGCCGAGTACGGCGGCGGCGAGCCCCGAGAGAAAGACCGGCCAAAACCCCCAGGCGTACCTCAAGGAGAAGGCGGCGACGACGCCGGACGCCCCCGAGGTCACGAAAGTGGCGCCTAGGAGTAGGCTCACTGAAAGTGCCGTGAGTACGGGGAAGAGTAAGGAAATGATCCCGGCAATGGTGAAGGGCGCGAAGTCTTGGCTCTCCATTCTCAATGAACTCAAGCAGAGAGGCGTTCGGGACATTCTCGTCCTTTGCGCCGGCGGCCTGACAGGGCTCCCCCAAGGCCGTAGAGGCCGCGTTTCCCGAGACCATCTCCCGGACGTGCATTGTCCACATGGTTCGGTCGTCGACCCGTCCTCTGGAAGGAATGCAGGGCGATCTGCGCTGCCCTCCGCGACGTCCATACCGCCGCCGACCTCACCGGCGTCGACGAGGCCCTGACGGCCTTCGAGGAAACCCGGGGCAAGGCCTATCCCATGTTCGGTCGGTTCTGGCGCAAGCGCTGGGACCCCGATCGACATCGAAGACTACGGCTACATCGACCGAATCCTTCGCTTCAGCGAAGCGCTGGACCTTCGGGACATCAATCTCTTCGCTCAGGCTCCGCGGGCCGAAGGCCGTGTCTGGCCCCTCTGGTGGCCCTCGTCGACCCTCGGCGCTCAGTACAGCGAACGAGTCTCGACGCGAATGGACACGCTCCGGGTTCCGGTCGACGCCGGGAACTCGATGAGCAATCCCACCTGCGCGGGCGGCTCGGGCTGGGGGTCGAAGCCCACCTCGTCCGCGGGCGGCTCGGGCTGGGGGTCGAAGCCCACCTCGTCCGCGGGCGGCTCGGGCTGGGGGTCGAAGCCCACCTCGTCCGCAGGCGGCTCGGGCTGGGGGTCGAAGCCCACCAGGCCGATGGGGCGCTGGGTCACGCCGCGGGCAGTGACGGAACTCGCGGTGAGGCGCACTTCGATTCGGCGTCCGAGCGGAAGCTCGACGTCGAGGACCAGGGGCGCGCCCGCGCAGGCGCGGGGGATTCGGTAGTGAGGGCGCGCCATCAGCGAGACCCCCGCTCCGCAGCGGGCGCCCATCCGGGTGGAGAGCCGGACGTCCTGGGCGTGGGCGAGCCAGCCCCCGGCCTCCCCGTCCGAGGTCGCGAGCCCGAGCACGACGTCGTCCGCATCCACTCGGGTCGCGTGAACGGCCACGCCGGGGGCGACCGAGCGTACCTTCACCCGGGCTGGCGGCTCCGGCTGGGGGTCGAAGCCGACGTGCAGGTAGGCGTCGTACCCTCGGCTGATGGGAATGAGGAGAGGCGAGGCGAACGCGTTCGAGCCGGCGAACGAGGCGAGGGCGAGGAGGGGGAGAGTGAGGGTCTTCATGGGGCTTCCTTTCGTCCGAGGGGCGGCCGCGCCGCCGACGGGAAGACATGAATGCATGGAGCGGGCCAACCTCGCCGCCGCTGCTGGCCGGAGCCCTCGATGCCGTTCAAGGGCCTCTCAGACCCCGTTCAGGCCCCTTTCCGCCACCGTCACACTCCGCTGAAAATCGTCACATCGGCGCTCTCGACCGTCACACGCCATTGGATTTTGGGCGTGCACTCCTGCCAACGTCGGGCCCATGAGCGCCGGAGCGACGCTCCCCCAACGCGGCACCGCCCGCCGCGAGCCATCCCCGCCACGGCTCCGCGCCCTGCACGGACCCGCCTCCGACGTCGTGATCGAGACCCGGATGCAGGTCATCGGCCGCGGGGAAGCTGCCGACGTCGTGGTGGAGGACGCCGCGATGTCACGTCGCCACTTCTCCGTCATGAGCGACGGTGATCGGATCGTGCTCGCCGATCTGGGGAGCTCGAACGGCACTTTCGTCGACGGGGACAGGGTCAGCGCGCCGCTCGAGCTGGCGCCCGGCACCGTGATCGCCGCGGGAGGCAGCCTCTGGGGGCTCGACCCCGTTCTGGCCGACGAGGCCCTCCCGGTGGTCGACGGGGCGAGCGCGGTGGCGGTCGACGAAGTCATCGGGACCTCGCCCCTCGCGGGCCGCCTGCGCGCGAGCCTCGCGACCGTGGGGCCGCTCGAGGACAACGTCCTGCTGCTCGGCCCGACCGGCGCCGGCAAAGAAGTTTCGGCCCGCGCGGTGCATCGCCTCAGCGGTCGGTCCGGGCGCTTCGTACCCGTAAACTGCGCCGCGCTCCCGCCGGAGCTCGCCGACAGCGCTTTGTTCGGACACATCAAGGGTTCCTTCACCGGCGCGGACGCATCCAGCGACGGCTTCTTCCGCAGTGCCGAGGGCGGGACGCTCTTCCTCGACGAGCTCGGGGAGCTCCCGGAGTCGGTGCAGGCCAAGCTGCTGCGGACGGTCGAGACGAAGGAGGTATGGCCGGTGGGGGCCACCTCCGGCCACCGACTCGACGTCCGTTTGGTGGGGGCTACCCACCGCGACCTGACCGGGGAGGGCTTTCGCTCGGACCTGTTCGCCCGCCTGTCGGACTGGGTCCTGGAGCTGCCCTCGCTCCGCCACCGGCTCGGTGATCCGCCAGTCCTGTTGCAGCACTTCCTCACCGAGCTGGGGCGACCTTGCCCGGTCGACCGCGAAGCCATCGAGGCCCTCTGCGTGTACGACTGGCCCCTCAACGTGCGTGAGGTTGTCAAGCTCGCCCAGCGGCTGAAGGTTCTCGTGCCTGCCGGCGAGCCGATCACCCTTCAGCACCTCCCGGAGGCGATGGGTCGACGTCTCGGCGACCGGGAGGGCCCTCCCCCCGAGCCAGCCACCCCCACCCGCGCCCAGCTCGAGGCCGCGCTCGGTGCCGCTCGGGGCAACCTCACTCAGCTCGCCCGTGATCGCGGCTGGCACCGGACGCAGCTGTATCGCTGGCTCGAGCGCCACGATCTCGACCCCAAAGACTTTCGCGGCCGAACGCCCAAAGGTTAGGAGGACCCATCGCCCGATCGTCGCCATCTGCCGCGCTCCTCCTCCTCATGACGAGCGCGTGCTCCCCTCTCGTCGACTTCACGCCTCCCCCCGAAGAGCGGGGCGGCATCCGGTGCGCAAACGGGGTCGACGACGACCGAGACACCCTCGTCGACTGCGAGGATCCGGACTGCCTCGGCCACTGTCCGGAGGCGTCGGAGGCGGCGTGCACCAACCGGCTCGACGACGACGGGGACGGGTGGGTCGACTTCGAGGAGCCCTCCTGCTGGGTCGTCGCGCGCCCGGAGGCGGAGCGCTGCGTGTCCTTCGGCGGCACCCCGGAGCCGCTGCGGCTGTCGGTGGGAGACGGCGGCACGCTGGTTCGAGGCAGCTGGATCGAGCAAGACGACGCCTTTGTCCTCACGCCGCCCCCTCTGCCTCCGCCCGGCATCGAAGCCTGGAGCTACCGGTACCTCGCGTACGACCTCGACTTCGTGGGCGGGCGGACGGCCGACGTGCAGCTCACGGGACGCCTGCCCCCGCTTCAACCGGGGGAAGGGGCTCTGCTCGACCTCGCCCTCCTCCCCGCGTCGAGCGTGCCGAGGGAGGGTCTGAGTCCACCCGGCGCCTTTCTCCCGAGCCCAGACGACGCGGTGGTGGTCTCGGCGCGGGTCGAGGCCACGGCATCGGGGACCGAGATGAGTCTCGCGCTGCGGGCCGGGCGCGCGGTGCCCGCCTCCGCCGACCCCACCCCGGTTGTGAGCGCGGGGACGTTCTCCCTCAGCCTCGAGGGCCGCGCTGGCCGAATCACGGCCCGCCTCGAGGTGGGCCCCGGCGAGCCGCTGGTGTTGCTCGAGGCCGTCCCCTGGCCGGAGGCGTGGCCGCCGGACCTCGAGCTGGCGGTGGTGGCGTGGGCCGAGCGACCTCAGCCGGACCCTTCGGACCCTACCCCCGCCCCCATCGCCGTCGACAGCCTCACCTTGAGCCGCGAGCCCCTAGACCCGTGCGGCTATCGCGTCCCACAGCTGCCCTCCGAAAACGACGTGGACGGCGGCCGTGACGCCGGGCGACTGGTCGCGGCCGCGACCACCCCCGAGCTCGCCTGCGCCCTCGCGGTAGAGCGTCTGGACCTGGGGGGCGCACCGGTGATGCGCCTCGTGGCCTGGAGTGCGCCGCGGCCGCTCGAACGGGTCGGCGAGACCCTCGGCGCGCTCTTGCCCGTGAACTGGGACCTCAGCCACGCCTTTCCCGACGAGGGTGTGGACCCGGTGAGGGGCGCCGCCCTTCTCGGCGCCCAGGGGGCGTTCGAAGGCTTGGTGGCCACCCACGCGGGGCTCGAGCTCTTGCGCAGCTCGGACTGCGCAACCTGGACGCGGAGCTCGGTCGAGCTGCCGCTCGGGCGCGACGAAGTTCCGCTCGGGCTCGTGCGAGGGCCCGACGACGCCCGCACCGCCTTTCTCGCTTCGGCGGTGCCCGCGCCGAGCGGCGCCTCGGTGAGCGTGCTCCGGGCGCAGCCGAATCAAGCCTTCGAGCGGACGGTCACGAGGGCTCTGCCCGACCTGGTGCCGGTCCTCGGACCGGCCTCGAGGATCGACCAGATCCTGGACGGGCCCGACCCTTGGGTCCTGGTGGCCGGGGACGAGGAGGGTTCGAGCTGGCTGGTTCTCGCGGACGGGGCGCAGGTGCCGCGGGTCGCGCGCCTTCGGACCGGCACCCCGCGCAGCCTCGCCACCGATCGCTTCGGCGTGCGGGAAGCCCGGTGGTGGAGCGGTCCGCGCAGCCCCGGGGCACCCCCGCTCAGCTTCCTCTCCTTTCGTACCGTGCTTCGTCCCGAGGCGCAGGTGCTGCTGCGCACGGACCGCACCGCGGTGGAGCAGCTTCGCTTTACCGCTTTCTCGCTGCCGCCCTAAAACGAAGGGGCGGCGAGCTGGGGACGGAGCCGCACCACGACGTTGCGGGGCCGATCCGGACGCACCTCGATCGTTCGGTCCAGGAAATGCTGCGCGCTCGCCCGGAGCCGGAGGACCTCGTTCGAGCGCGGCACCTCGATCGAGCACGGCAGACGCGCGCATCGGGGCGCGGCGCGCCCGAGCTCGAAGAGCTGAGTCGAAGCCGGTCGACCGTTGAACCGCAACTGAACCAGCTCGGGGAGCGCGTCCGAAGCGAGAGCTTCCCCGGACGACCCTGGCGACGGGGTGAGCTCGGCCGGGGCGGGCTGGGGCGGGGACGGCTCGGCGGCGGTCCGCGCCGGGGAGGGAAGCGCCGCCGGAGACTCGATGGGGATCGACCGTGACCCGACGCGGCTGCGGGCCAAGATCCCGACGCCGACGAGGGCGACCCCGGCGAGCACGAGGACGACCCCGGCGAGCACGAGGACGCGGGCGCGGGGGGCCACCGGACGCCGGGTCGGCGCTGGCTCTCCCGCCTCCGCAAGGGCGGCTTCGGTCGCGCGGTCGGGCGTCGTTTCGCGCGGCGTCTTCGTCGGTACGAGCGTCTCGGCGTCGGCCACCGCGGACCTCCCGTCCCCGTGGACCTCGAGTGAGCCGGAGTCGGGAACGCCGGAGTCGGGAAAGCCAGCGGGGAGAAAGCCGAGGTCGGGGACCTCACCACCGGCGAGCGTCGCGAGGGCGTCGGCCACCGCGTCGGGGTCCGAGGGCCGGCCCGCAGGGTCTCGGGCCATCAGCGTCTCGTGCAGGCGCGCCACCGCGGCCTCGAGCGGCGGCTCGAGCTCGGGGGCCGAGAGCACCGGGCGGGCCTCGGTGGCGTGCCTCATCATCACCATGATCGGCGTCTCGCCCATGAAGGGGAGCTTGCCGGTCAGGCCCTCGAACAGGATGCAGCCGAGCGCGTACAAATCGGTGCGCCCGTCCACGGCGCGTCCCTCCACCTGCTCGGGGGCCATGTAGCGCGGCGTGCCCATGGCCACCCCCGTCTCCGTGAGCTGGCCCGCCGCTTCGTCTCTTGGGGTCATGGCCTTCGCGATGCCGAAGTCCGCGATCTTCAGCTGCTCTTCGCCGTCGAGATTCTGAACGAGGAGGTTCGCGGGTTTGAGATCGCGGTGCACGATCGAGCGGGCGTGGGCGGCGCTCAAGCCGCGGCAGGCCTGCTCGAGCAGCCGCGCGAGCCGTGGCAGGGGGAGCGGGCCTTCCTCGTTGAAGATGTCCCGCAGGGTCCGACCCGGCACCAGCTCCATGACGAAGAACGGCATGCCCGACGCTTCGTCCACGCCGAAGTCTAGGGTCTCGACGACGTGGGGATCTCGGATGCGGCTCGCGTTCTTGGCCTCGTGATAGAAGCGCTTCAGCGCCACGGGGTCGGTGAGGCCGGGCTGATGGAGGGCCTTGAGCGCCACCGCCCTGTCCATCCAAAGCTGGGTTGCGGCGTAGACCGCGCCCATCGCCCCCACGCCGAGGACGCGCTCGACGCGATAGCGGCCATCGACGACGGCGCCTACGGACAGAGGGGGGCGCTCGTGCGGAGGGGCGTTCACGGCCAGGGTTCGCACCCCATCCTCCGGACAACGCTCCGCCTCCGTGCGCAGCTCACAGAGGGGGCAGTACCGAGTCGGCTCGGTCACCCGCTCGTCAAACCACCCCCTGGCCTCGGAGGGAAGCGCCCGTCCGCTCCGTGACGTCCGGGGCTGCGTCTGTGTCGTTCCTGCCGTCGGCTTGACGGATCGCGTCCGAACCGGGTGGCTGCGCAGCGCGGCACGAGATGTGCTTTGCTTGCATCCGACTCCCGATGCGTTTCCTCGCTCACCTGCTCCTGACGTTCGCCGTGGCTTGCGGCGGCGATGCTGGGGACGACCCCGATGCCGACCCCTCGCCGCCGGACGCGGGGGCGAGGGACGCGACGCCGCCGGACGCGGGGGCGAGGGACCCGTCGCCCGCGGACGCCGGGGCGACGGACGCGGGCGACGCCGGAGCGGTCGATCGAGGGGGCCCGGAGGCGACCTATATCAAGTCACCGTCCCCGGGGGTCGACGACGAACTCGGGGGTGGGCTGGCCGCCCACGGCGACCGGGTGGCCGTGGGAGCCCCGGGTGAGTCGAGCGATGCCCGGGGGGTCGGCGGCGATGCGGACAACGATCGCCGATCGCAGTCCGGGGCCGTCTTTACCTACCGCGCCCAGCCCGACTGGACTCTCGAGGCCTACGTCAAAGCTCCGAACCCGTCGGTCGACGATCGCTTCGGGGCCGCGGTCGCGCTGCAAGGAGATTTGCTCGCGGTCGGGGCCGAGCTGGAGGACTCGAGCGAGGGCGGGGTCGACCCCCGCTTGGCCGATGACGACACCTCGGACAGCGGCGCCGTCTACTTATATCGCTTCGACGGCGCGAGCTGGTCGCTCGAAGCGGCACTCAAGGCCCCGGTGCCGGCCCGCAATGAACGCTTCGGCGCCGCCGTCTCCGTCTTCGGTGACCGGGTCGCGGTGGGCACGCCGGGGGAGGACGCGTCCGGGGGGGCGGTCCACCTGTACGCGCGCACCGATGGCGCCTGGATGCACGAGGCCACCCTCACCTCCACCCCCACCGAACCCAACGCCTTCGGCAACGAGGTCGATCTGGAAGCGGATACGCTCGCCGTGGCCTCCCTTTCGGAGCCCCCCCTGCTCGGGGGCGCGGTGTACGTGTTCGAGCGACATGGCTCGACCTGGGTTCCGCAAGTAAGATTGACCGACAATGTGCCCTTCGATGGGCTCGGATCGAGCCTCAGCGTGGAGGGTGACCGCTTGCTTGCGGGCCAACCCCTCGAGAGCAGCGGCGGCCGAGGAGTGAACGCCCCCCTGACCGGGTCTCGCCCCGCCTCCGGCGCGGCCCGGCTCTACGCCCGAGACCCCCGGGGGAATTGGTCGTTGGAGCTGGCCTTCAAGGCCGAGAACGCCGAAGACAACGACCTATTCGGCACGCACTGCGCCCTCCGGGAGCCCTGGATCGCGTGCGGCGCGATTCAGGAGGATGCCGTGGGCCCGGACCCCGAGGACAACTCGGGGGACGGCGTGGGAGCCGTCTACGTCTACCGACGCGGCGCGAATGGCTGGGTCTTCGTCCGCTATCTCAAACCCGAGCTCAGCCCCGCCGCGGGCAACTATGGCCTGCGGGTCGCGCTGTCGGAGCTCGGTCTCTTCGTCAGCCACCGCGGCGATCAGAGCGCGTCCTCCGGTGTGGGCGCGAACCCTCTGGACGCGTCGCTCTCTCAGGCGGGGGCGGTGTACTTCTTCCCCTACGCCGACCTCGAGCGCGAATGAGGCTCCGGTTGCGGCCCTCGTTCCTCCGCGCTCCCCGCGCCCACGTGCTGCTGCTCGCGTGCGTCACGGGCGGCCTCGCCTCGGCGCTCACCCCTTCCCCGGCGCGCGCCGATCTCGCCGCGCAAGCTCGTTTTCACGAGCGCCAGGGGCGCGACCACTACGAGCGAGGGCGCTACCGAGAGGCGCTGCGGGAGTTCTTCGCCCTGCGCCGGATCGCGCCGCTGCCGCGGACCACCTTCAACATCGCGCTCTGCTTCGATCAGCTCGGTGAAGAGGAG
>JBCBRU010000198.1:0-13611 GCA_039819565.1 Myxococcota bacterium
CGGGGTCGACGGTGAACCGCCGCAGCGGATGAAACCCGGGCGCCATGTCGTCGATCCGATCGAGGCTCTCGGCGATCTGCTTGGCCGCGAAATCCGACCGGTCCAGCGAGAACGAAGTGACCCCCACGTCGTCCTGGGTTTCGCCGTAGATACTCCGAAGGAGCCCATCGATGGCGTCGTCGAGCTCCGCCGCGGAAGGGGGACGCTGATGGTCAGAGGCCGCCTCCGGCGGCGCCTCGGTGGCGTCGGTGATGGTGGTATCGACGACGAGGTACTGAATGTGCTCGAGGTCGTGCCTCCACAGGAAGGTGACGGTGTCCTCCCCCAAGCCCGAGAACTTGAACCCCGAGGCGGCGGCAGCCACGAAGACCTCCAGCTCCGCGGGCGGCAAGCCTCGGTGAAAAGCGATGCGCCGAATGCCGTCTCGGTAAAACGCGAAAGCGAGTGAGTCGTCAGGATTCGGAGCTTCCAGGACACATCCGTCCTCGTAGTAGACGCCGGAAGGACGGATCCTGAGCTCGAGGGTGTCGACCTTGTTGACCAACGGCTCGAGCCCCTGGTGAAGGTCCCTCATCATTCTCCGAAAAGCCTGATTGCCGGGGTGATAGATGCGGCGAGCCCGGGCTGCCTTATCGAGAAGGCTCAGCGCCCGGTTGAGATCCCGAACGAAGGCGGCCGGCGCGACAAACTCGATCGCGCTCAAGATGCCGTCCCCCGGGCCATGAGTTTTGGAATATCAGGTTCAGCCGTTTCGCGCGAAGAGGGTGTAACTCGTGCAGTTCGGCGCGGCCCCGGGCCGTCGGAAGACGCGAATCGTATAGTCCGCGGCGTCGTCGGGACCGAAGCTGCCGTCCCGGCGGAAACTACGGATTCCGCACACTTCGTTCTCGAGGAAGCACTCGTTCAGGTGGTCCCCGGTGTTGTGGCGGTACACGCACATCTGTAGGTCGGGATCCGCAGTCTGAAGCTGAATCCGGACGTCATAGGCGTCGCTGAAGATCTGCGTGGTGTCCCTGGCGTGAAAACGAATCAGGTCCAAGTCGCCATCTACGGGAATGACCCCCGTAAAACTCGCGCTGTCGCCGTTTCCGTCGTTCAAGCTGCCCAGATAGATGGCTTGAGCGCAGAATTCGCCGGGGTCGCCGCGCGTATCCGGATCCTGGCATTCGCATCCGGTGGCCGGATCGAGGTCGGCGTCATACCAGCGAGCATCACAAGACCCGACTGCGCACATCCCTGACGAGCAGTCCGGGACCCCGTTCTGGATAGGACAACCGTCCTCGCAGGTTGCCCCGCGGGCGGCGAGCGAGACCTCTTGAAAGGGGCGCTCGGCGTCGTTGCTCTCCACGGCCAGACTTCCTGAGAAACTGGCGGCCGCCTCCGACCTGAACTCGACTTCAAATGCGATCCGCTCTCCGTTCAGCAGACGGGCCGGGAGCCGGGGCACGGAGCGCAGCGTGAACAGCGCGCTCGAGCCGAGCACGAAGGTCAGGTTTCGGATCTCGAGCTCGCCGAAACCCACGTTCGTGATCTCGACCGGAAGTCCACGGGTCCAGCCCTGGGGCACGGAGCCGAAGTCGAGGGCCCGCGGGGCGATCTCGGCCTGGGGCTTGGATAGGAGGGCGGTGATCGGGAGGGTGACGAGGGGTTGGGTGGGGTCCGACGACCGAATTTCGAGCTCCGCGACGAGCCGATCCGAAGCCTTTGCTTCCAGATTGAGGACCAAAGAGGCCGACTCCAGGGGGGCGATGCTCTCCGGGGGAGCTGGCGACCAGGCGAGGCTCATCTCGGCCGAGTCCGGCACGTTCCGGAGAACGGGCGACTCGACGGTGAGGGGCTGACCGCCCCGATTCCAGACCTGGACTGTGACCTGCTTCGACTGCCCCACCGCCACGGGGCCGAATTCGATGTCCGAGCCGGGCTCGAAGGCCACGCGTGGCGACTGGATGCTGGTCCCAACGACCGGGACGGTCACCGGGGGGCTGACGCTGCCGGCCAGGGTAAAGGACAGGCTGCCTTGCAAGAACTGCTCTTGGGGGGGAGACCAGGACACGTCCAGGGCGTCTTTGCCGCCCGCCGGAATCGAGCTGGGGAGGGGACCTATCTGGATGTCGGCGCTGGGTTCGGACCTGACCTCGGAGATGACCAGCCCCACCGTCCCGAAGCCGACGTTCGTCAACTCGAGTTGGCCTCCACGGGTCTGTCCTGGAGCTACGACTCCAAGGTTGAGCCGATCGGGACTCACCTCGAGGCGGGCCTCTCCGATGCGTCGCCGCACGAGAGGGATCTCCAGCTCGCCGGGAGGGATGCGATCGTCGTTTTCGACGGGAGAGGCGTCCGTGTAAGCGATACGGACCGAGGGGTCTTCCGGAGGGGGAGAGCCGCTCGGAAGATGGTCGATCTCGACCTCGAAGCTGTCTCCCGGCTCGACGATGAACGGGGCGGGGGTCTTGAGGCGGACCGCGAAGGCAGGGTCTTCGTCGGATAGGACGACGCGGCGCACCGCCAAAGCGCGTTCGCCTACGACGCTCACGGTGGCGGTGCGGGTGGATGCGCACTCGGGGTCGATGCAGATGAAGGTCAACCACTGGGGAGCGGCCGAAAGCCCCGGAGGCGGTGGCTCAAACTCTACGATCGGGTCCGGCGAGTCGCATCCCGCCGCCGCCCATACGGCGAGCGCACATCCGAGAAGAGGACGGTGGAACTTCGTCATGGACTCACCGTGAAGGCGCCGTTGGCGCGAATGATGTCGACCGCATAGATAAGCTCGCCCTTTCGCTGAAGCCGCACCGGTTTCTCCCCAATGAGTTCGCCGTTTTGGAAGATATTGACGGTCACCGCCGTCGAGGCTCGGGACAGACACAGCGAGTCGATGACATCAGAGATGGCGCCAGCTCCCGGGCCGACTCCCGGCGCGCCGATCAAGGCGTTGATCAGTGTCTCGATGGAGATACCTAAAACCGCGGCCACCAGGGCCGTGGGCACGGAGGCGCAGTCCTCCTGATAGCTGAGGAGGACGCGGTAGGTCCCGTCCTGCATCGCGTCGGTGAGGATGATCCTCTCGGGCTCCTCCTTGGGGCCAAAGGACAGCCAACTCGGCCGGCCGAAGGCCCCCCAATCCATGGGGTCCGGATTGCGCTCGTTGCAGATGCGGCCGAAGGGATTCTCGAGGGTCATGTCCACATCTCGGAAGTCATCGTCCAGGGCCGAGTCCGAGCCGTTGTCGAAGTTCATTTCGACCTTGAGCACGGTGGCTCCAAGCACCTCCTGCCCCTCGGCGGCGACCGGCACCACGACCGAGGGGGACGCCGGGTCGTTGGTATCGAGGATGAGCAGGCCCGTGAAGGGACCGGGACCCGTGGCTGTCGCCTGAACCGCCAGCTCGAAGAGCTGACCCGGAGCGATCGGGGGGATGACCTGCGGGGACACGGACAGGTCCGTCGACCGCCCGGTTCCTCCCCAGCGAGGGGTGATCCGAAGAGGGGCTCCTCCCTCATTGATGAGGGTCAGGGGAAGCGAGGTGGACATACCGACCGGGACCGGGCCGAAGTTCAAGCGATCCGGCGAGACCATGATTCTCGCGGGGTTTCTCGAGGTGCCCCGTAAGGGCACGCGCACAACGGCTTCGCCGGGGGCGTTCGTGGTCAGCACCAGCGAGGCGGCGTGGTCGGCCATGTCGGTGGGGCGGTAGGTGATGCTGATCTCGTGGACCTGAAAGGAGGTCCGCGCCGGCGTAAGCTCCAGCGGCGCGTCCAGGGCCGGTTCGAAGGAGAAGGCCGCGGACGACGCGGAGGCCGTATCGATCGTCAGGCCGGTGATCCGAAGAGGCGCGCGCCCGGTGCCCTGATTGGTGATCTCGAGGGTGCGGGTGACGACCTGACCGACCGGGACGAAGTCGAAGTCGAGGGTGGACGGAGCGGCGCCCACGACCGGGATGCCGTCGAAGCGGGCCCTCAAAGGCACCCGGATCTCCGAGAGCTCGGCGTCGTCCGAGAGCAGGATCAGCTCATCGGCGAACTCCCCGACCTCGGGAGGGGTGAAGAACACCTCGAAAGGACGTTTGCGAAACGGGAAGAGCTCGAAGGGGAACCGTTCCGGTGCGCACATCGGGCACTGAAACGGCGAGCCCGCTTCGTTGGCGAGGTAGGCGTCGAATACGGTGAGGGTGCAGTCTCCGATGTTCTGAACGTCGAGCTCGCGGCGCGCCGTCCCGCTGCCTACGAAGCCGAAGTCCACGAGGGGAGGTCCCGGCTGCAACAAGGCTTGCCCGTCATCCACCTTGGTGCACGAGAGCGCGTCTCGGGGGACGCACTCGCCGTCCACGCAGACGTCCCCGTTCGTACACTGAGCATCGTCGGTGCATCGTGCCACCAGGATGGTCTCCACATCCTGGTCGCAAGCGAGGTCGACGCTGAGGATGGCAAGAAGCGAGAGAACACGAGCAAAAGTGCACTTGGTCACCGAGAACACCTCTCTTTCAACAGACACCTCCGCCGCCCGTTTGAATACCCGTCGAAGGTCGGAGAACCACGAAAATACGTCGCTTGGCGGAGAGACAGGCCCAATGCCCGATCGGTCATCGGTCCCACGGAGGCGCCCCAGCTCGGTCCGGCGGACATACCCACAGAGTAGTGCGGGAGGCTCAGTTGAGGAAGCGGTCCAGGAGGATCGAGGGCGACAGACGCCTGGACATCTCGATCGGTGTCGGCAAGCTCGCCTTCACATCGGGATCCTCGCAACCGATGCGGGCGATGTCCGTGATGCTCGGACGAACACTGTCGCGCTGCTGGATCTCCCGTCCCAGCAGGGCGAGCGCGCTTTCGAAAAGCTTGGCGTCCTCCCCGTCCGGAGCCACCGCGAAGCGGGCTGCGATATCGGCGTAGGTCCGAGCCAGCGCCGCATCGTCGAGATAGCGAGATACCTTCTCGAGTCGTGCCAACGGCTGCTCCGGGGGTCCGACCCAGTCCTCCGGGAGGAGCTTGAGTCCGCGCGTCGAGCTCAGCGTGCGATCCGGAAAAAGGCGTCGCTCGATCTCGTCCGTGAGAAGGAGGCGATTCCAGCCCACCGGCCCGCGCACCTGGCCGTAGTGGTAGCGCGCTTGGCGAAGATCCGAGCTACTGACGCGACCATCTTCGTCGCCGAACGTGAAATCGATCTCGAGGGCGGCCGACCTCAGGCGCGGCTCCAGCGAGTATACCTCGCGGTCCACGTAGACGAGGGCGCCGCCTCCGGCCCCTCGCAGCTGGGCCTCGAGTTGCTCGGTATGGCGCTTGAGCGCGGCCAGGCCGGTGGGGCGGGCGCCGGAGCGCCCCATGAGCTCTCCCAGTCGGGCCCGGGCCCGGTCGAGATCCGGGGAGAAGAGCTGGCCTGGATCGCCCCGCTCGATGCCTCCGGGAGCCATCTGCTCGATCGAGAACGCGGTCCGTCGAAGCGGCCGGTCATCGACCCAGGTACGCGTCTCGTCGGCCGACACGGGCCTACATGTTGAGGCGCTCGGCGAGAGAGATCCATCCCCAAAAAGCACGCTGCCGCGGAAGAAGGGAGTCTTGCCAGGGCGATGACGTCGCCGGAGGCTCCGGAGACGATGTCGGACAAGGTGCAAGGTGGAGGCTCCTTGCGGCGCCCCGGACTGGCGGACCTCGGCGCTCGGACCCTCGTGATGGGGGTGCTCAACGTGACCCCGGACTCGTTTTCCGATGGAGGTCGGCTGCGAACGGTGGCGGAGGCTCTGGACCGGGCCGACCGCCTTCGCGAGGAGGGGGCGGACGTCATCGACGTCGGGGGTGAGTCGACGCGACCGGGGGCGGAGCCGGTTCCCCTCGATGAGGAGCTGCGTCGGGTGGTCCCGGTGATCGAGGGGTTGAGCAAGAGAGGTTTCGCCGGAGTCTCGATCGATACCACCAAGGCCGAAGTCGCCCGGCGGGCGCTCGACGCAGGTGCCGACATCGTCAACGATATCTCCGGTCTCGCCTTCGAACGGGAGCTCGCCGCGGCGGCGGCGGGGGCGGGGGCCTGGCTGGTCTTGGGCCATACCCGGGGGCCCCCCAAGTCGATGCAGGAAGGCCTCATCGAGTACCCCAAAGGGGTGCTGTCGGCGGTGACGGCAGCTCTCGCCGCTTCGATGGAGCACGCCGTCGAAGCGGGCGTGGTTCGAGGTCGGATCATCGTCGATCCCGGGTTTGGGTTCGGGAAGACGCTCGAAGACAACCTTTGCCTCCTCCGGGACCTGTCCCACTTTCGCCGACTGGGGGTCCCGGTCATGGTGGGTACCTCGCGCAAGGGCTTTTTGGGCACGTTGACCGGCCGCCCCGTGGAGGATCGGGAGTTTGCGACCGCGGCCACGGTGGCGCTGGCGGTGGCGGGCCACGCCGACATGGTGCGCGTACATGACGTGCGCAGCATGGTCGACGTGGTCCGCGTCGCGGACGCGGTGATGAGGTTGCCCGGCGCTCCTGCTATGTAGCGCGGGTGCAGCGGAAGCTCTTCGGGACCGACGGCGTCAGGGGCGTCGCCAACGAGCACCCCATGACCTCCGAGGTGGCGCTCAAACTCGGGCGCGCCATCGCTCATATCTCGCGGCGCGGGCCCCATCGCCATCGGATCGTGATCGGGAAAGACACGCGCATCTCCGGCTACATGCTCGAGTTCGGCATCGCCTCCGGGGTGTGCTCCTTCGGGGTCGACGTGACTCTGACGGGCCCGATGCCCACTCCGGCCGTGGCCTTTCTCACCCGCACTCTTCGCGCCGACGCGGGCATCGTGATCAGCGCTTCCCACAATCCCTTCCAGGATAACGGGATCAAGTTCTTCGGCGCGGATGGATTCAAGCTCGCCGATGAGATCGAGGCAGAGATCGAAGGGCTCCTCGAATCAGGGGAGATCGACGCCATTCGACCCACCGAGACCGACATCGGTAAGACCGTGAAGCTCGAGGATGCCCGGGGTCGCTACGTCCAGTACGTCAAGCAGACTTTCGACCCTAAGCTCGGTCTGGACGGAATGAGAATCGTCGTGGACTGCGCGCACGGCGCGGCCTACCGCGTGGCTCCCGCGATCTTCGAGGAGCTCGGGGCAACGGTCGAGACGATCGGCGACGCCCCGGACGGTAAGAATATCAACGACGGTTGCGGAGCGACCGCTCCGGAGCGTCTCCAGCGGGAAGTTGTCGAGCGCGGAGCCCACGCCGGCATTGCCCTCGATGGGGATGCCGATCGCGTGATCGTCGTTGATGAGAAGGGCAACATCGTGGACGGCGACGCGGTCATGCTCATCTGTGGTCAGGATCTCCTCGAGAAAGACCGCCTGCCGCACCGGACGGTGGTGGCCACGGTCATGAGCAATCTTGGGTTGGACCGAGCGCTCGGATCGCTTGGCGTAAAGGTGGTTCGGACCAAGGTTGGAGACCGCTACGTGGTCGAGACCATGCGACGCCACGGATATGGCTTTGGTGGAGAGCAATCCGGCCATCTCGTATTCCTCGACCACGCGAGCACCGGGGACGGATGTCTTGCAGCCCTAATGGTGCTCGAGACGATGGTGCGTCGAGGCCGGACGCTCTCGGAGTTGGCGTCCCGGTTTCAGCGGGTGCCCCAGGTGCTTGTCAATGTACCAGTACGAGAGAAGATCCCTCTCGGAGATCTTCCCGAAGTGACCTCTCGTATCCGGGAGGTCGAGAAGCTCCTTGGCTCCGAGGGGAGGGTGCTCGTGCGCTACTCGGGCACCGAAAAGAAAGCTCGAGTGATGGTGGAGGGTAGCGATCCGGCTCAGACCCAGAACTTCGCTGACGACATTGCGAGCGTCCTGCGACGTGTGGTGGGCGTGTCGACCTCCTGACCCTCGGGTTGCTCCAGGTCACACCCCATGCTAGCCACTCCCACCGGAACCCCTGCGGCTAATGCGCATGGTTGGCGCATGGCCGGCCGAGGCCCGCACCGATAGCTCATGCAAGAGAACGAAACGCCCCCCTCGCTCCCCGTGGCCAGACGGGCCGGCGGCGACCTCGGGAAGCGACACCTCCGAGTCGTGGCCACGACCCTTGCGCTCGCGCTTTCCCTGGCTGGCCTGCCCCGTTCGGCGTGGGCCCTGCAGGGAGGTGAGGACGCCTCAACCTTGCCCGTCCTGATCGACAAGAAGAGCGGTCTCGCCGGCAAGTTTCAAATTTCGCCGATGTTCTCAACGACGCTCGCTTCGAAGTTTACCGAATCGACCGGCGTAAATCTCAACCTTCAGTACAACTTCATCGACCAGCTCGGCATCGAGGTCGTCGGTGGCTTCTATGCCGCGGGCGAAGCTCAGATTCTCGAGCAGATTCGCGCTGAGATTAACCGAGATCCTCTGCTCTCCGATATGCACCAGATGCAGTGGCTGGTGGCCGGCAACTTGGTTTGGACTCCCATCTACGGGAAGATATCCTTCGCATCCGAATGGAACCCGTCCTTCGACCTCTACCTCCTCGCCGGAGGGGGAGTGGTGGGTACCAATCGGGACGTCGCGACCAGCGGCCCAGTCCCAAACACTTCCGAGAGCGACGTGGCTCCCCACTTCGACTTTGGCGGAGGGCTCCGCATTTTCGTGCTCCCATGGTTGGCGGTGCGGCTCGATGTTCGGAACTATTTCTACGAAGATCCGGACGCCGGGGAGATGTCGGAGGATGCGACCACCGAGAACCCGGACGGCCTGATCTCGGGCTTCACGAACGTCCTCGCGGGCCAGGTTGGGGTGCAGTTCAGCTTCGGAGGTGGTCAGTGAACCGATTCACGACCCTCGTCGCCGCCGGCGTTTTGGTGACGGCCTCGACGCGTCCCGTCTCGGCGCAGGAGACCCCTGCCGAGGCGCCTCCTGTGCCCGAGGTCGTGCCGGACGACGGCGCTCCCTTCTCCCGCGTCATTGACGACGAGGAGACGATCTACGCCATCCAGAGAAAGGCGTATCTCATCAAGGGCAAGTTCGAGGTCACGCCGATGTACAGCACGTTGGTTGGGGACCGCTTCGTAGCCACCGAGAACTCGATCGCCGGCCACCTCAGCGTGGCTTATCACCTGTCCGAGCAGTTCGCCTTCGAGATCTTCGGAGGCGTCTACAATCCTACCGAGTCCGAAACCACCAGCGAGCTGCTCGACCAGCTCAAGCTCGAGACGGAGCAGGCCAAGCTCACGCACCTTCAGGGGGCCGCGGGGGCCGGATTCCAGTGGAGCCCGGTGTACGGCAAGCTCCAGTTTGCCGGCGTCTCGCTCGGTAACTTCGCGTTCTATCTCGGCCTCGGCGCGGCGGCGGGCATCACCCGGGTGCAGTGCAAGGGTACAGAGCAGCTCGATCCCAACACCTTCGACCCGGACCCTGCCGTCGACGCCCAGGTCCCGCGCTGCCAGCAGGACAGCCTCGAGGTCGCCTACGAGCCCTCTCAGGTCCGCTTCATGGGCACTTTCAGCGCCGGCGTTCGGTTCAGGTTCCTGAGCTGGTTGGGCCTGAAGGCGGAGATTCGGGACTATATTTTCACCAGTCGGGTCTATCGACCGGACGCCAATGTCTACAGCGACTCGGTACGCAACAACCTCTTCCTGAACGTCGGCGTGAGCTTCCTCTTCGGCGGCGAGTCCAACTGAGGAGGTGTCCGTCATGCATCAGCTGAACCTCATGTCGAACCTTCGCTTCTTCAGTGCTCTTGTCGTCGCGGCCTCTGGCCTGTTTGCGAACCCTGTCTTCGCGCAGACCATCGACGAGGCCGTGCAAGCCTACAACACCGATAAGTATGAGGATGCGGCCTTCCTCTTTTCGGATGTCATCAACCGCACCTCGAACCCGGACGATCGGGTGAAGGCCGAATATTACCTGGCCCACTCGCTCTATAAGGCGGGCTACCTCCTGCCGGCCTTTCAGTACTACGGAGAGGTCTTCAACCAGGGGCCGTCCCATCCCTACTTCCTCCGCGCCACCGAGGGACTCCTGGGCGTGGCTAAGGACCTCGAGGATGACCTCGCGGTGCCGGAGGTGATCAACCGAGGCTACGCGACGGAGTTCCAAAACCTCAGCGCAGACCGACTCAACTCCATCAACTACATGATCGGAATGCTGTCGCAGCGCCGAGGAAACGTGGTGGAGGCGACGGACTTTCTTCAGGCGGTGACGCCAAACGCCGAGGAGTACCCGAAGGCGCGCTATCTCCTGGGCATCATGTCTCTCCAGGTGGCGAGGAGCCAGGGCGCCGAAAAGTACGACGAGACGCTCTCGTACTTCCGCGAGATCGAAGAGCTTCTCGAGGGCACTGAGGACGAGAAGGACAAGAAGCTCTATCGGCTCGCGCTCTTGGGCATGGCCCGCACCTACTACTCCCAGGGGGACTACGCGAAGAGCGTCGAGTATTACGAGAAGGTCCCGCGGTTTTCGGACGACTGGTATGACGCGATGTTCGAGTCCGGTTGGGCGTATCGAATGAACGCGTTCGACCAGACCACCAAGCAGGGCAAGTCGAGGGAGATCGGCAAGGCCCTGGGCATGACCCACTCGGTTCAGTCCCCCTACTTCGACGGCTCCTACCGAGCCGAAAGCTTCGTTCTCAAAGCTACGGCCTACTTCGACATGTGTCACTTCGACCGTGCTCGGAAGACCCTCGACGACTTCTTCGAGCTGTACGAACCCATGGCCGAGGGCCTCAAGCCGTACCTCACAGACGAGCAGACGGACGCGGAGCTGGTGGATCTCGCGGTCAATGGGAGCTCCGATTTTCCCGACGAGATTCGTCAACGCATCGCCAACAACCGGCGCTTTCAGCGATTCTCAAACCAGATCGAAGAGACCCGGACGGAGCTCGAGCGGGCCCAGACGAACTTCCCCGACGGTGCTTTCAAGAGCCAGCTCATGCAGCTGCTCCGGGACCAGCAAGAGACTCGCGTGGCGCTCACTGGGCGTCTCGTCCGAGGCCAGATCGCGCGCGAGTCGGCCTTCCTCGAGGACTTCATCGGCCAAGCTCGAATCATCAAATTCGAGACCGCGGATGCGGAGCGGAAGATGCTCGAGGCGGGCAAGGACATTACCAAGGGCCCCCGAGCCAAGGGGCCTCGGCCCTACGTGCCCAACGCGAAGCGCCAGTTCTGGGGCTTCAACGGCGAGTACTGGATCGATGAGCTCGGCTTCTACCAACACTCCATCCGGGACGAGTGCGTAGACGCCATCTTCGAGTAGCCCCCTCGTCGGCCCCCCCTTTTTCTCGCCCGGCCGGCGTTTTTTCGGGAACCTCGTCCCCCTCCCACGTGTCAGAGGTCACAGGCCTCTCTCACTGCAGAACCGGCCTTCATCGGGCTTGCCCGGCTACTGAGGTATCACCGAATGACGCAGCGACCCTTCTCGACCGCCCTGCCTCTTCGCGGCGCGCTGGCGGCCGCCCTGGCGGCAGCTTTCAGCGCGCCCGTACTGTTCACCTCGACCTCCGCGGAGGCTCAGCTCAAGAAGTCGGGCCGACAAGGGGTTCCCAAGCCCCCGCCGGGCGTGGGCGACGCCACGGAGAAGCGTCAGGGAGCGGCATCGCTCAAGGTCGAGACCGCGATCGACAAGAAGGCGGTGGCTCGCGGCCGAGCAGCCGACGAGAAACGCGACGAAGCCATCGAGGAGCTCAAGAAGCTGATTCCGATGGCGCCCGCAGGACGCAAGTCGGAGATGATCTTCCGTCTCGCCGAGCTGTACTGGGAGAAATCCAAGTACAAGTACTCGCTGGAGATGGAGGACTTCGAGCAGGCCTATACGGATTGGAACGAGGCGGGCTCGCAGGGTGAACCACCCGCACGAGCCGCCTTCCTCCGGGAGTCCGAGCTCATCAAAGAGAACGCGCTCCGTCTGTATGAGAAGGTCCTCAAGGAGTACCCGACCTACGAGCGGAACGACGAGGTGCTCTTCTACCTCGGCTATAACGAGTATGAGGCAGGCAACACCAAGAAGGGCGTTCGCCACTACTGGACGCTCATCAAGCAGTTTCCGAAGAGCGGCCTCGTGCCACAGGCCTACCTCCAGCTCGGTGAGCACTTCTTCAACAACAACAATGTGGGCAAAGCGCGTAAGGCCTACGACCGCGCCATGGCGGCCGGCGAGAGTCAGACCGCCAACTACGCTCGCTACAAGCTGGCTTGGTGCGATTACAACGTCGAGGAGTACGCGGCCGGCATCACCAAGCTGAAAACGGTCATCGACACCTCTGAGGCCGCCGGCGACAAGAAATCGGTGCAGCTGAAGAGCGAGGCTCTGCGGGACCTCGCGCGCTTCTTCTCCTACGTCGACGAGGTCGATACGGCCTTCGCCTACTTCAACCAGAAGGGCGGCGAGGACATCGCCCAGCGGTACACCGCCCAGCTCGGTGGTCTGTTTCACGGCCAGGGCAAGTGGGACCTCGAGATCGACACCTACCGTCTGCTCATCGACAAGTATCCGCGGAACGAGCGCGCGCCCTACTATCAGGCTTCGATCGTCGAGGCCTTCGGCAAGAAGAACGATCGCAAGGCGGTGCGCATGGAGGTGGAACGACTGGTCGACCTCTATCGACCCGGCACCCCCTGGTACAAGTCGCAGCAGGACCGCGGCGAGTCGGGCACGGCCGCCCTCGAGTACGCCTTCGATCTCACCGAGACCAAGCTCCGAGACATGGTCACTGAGTACCACCGCGATGCTCAGAAGCGTAAAGACGTCGAGACCTATCGCCTCGCGCGCGATATCTATGCCAAGTACCTCGACGCCTTCCCGGAGACGGACTCCGCCTACCAGATGCAGTACTTCTACGCCGAGGTGCTGTGGGCCCTCGACGAATGGGGCAAGGCGGCCGACACCTACAAGGTGGTGGCTCTGACCCCGAAGAGCGAGAAGGCCTCGGGCCGCTTCGCCCGAGAAGCTGCCTACAACCAGATCCTCGCCTGGGAGCAGGTCTCGAAGACCGGCAAGATGGCTGGCGATCCGACCAAAAAGAAGAAGGTCACCGAGAAAAAGAACAAGGGCAGCACCGACGCCCGAACAACGACGAGGATCAAGCTCGCCGGTCTCGACAAGGACAAGACCTACGACCCCGAGCCGTTGCCGCCCCTCGAAAAGAACCTGTCCGATGCTTGCGACCTCTACTTCCGGATCGCGGATCGCAAGGACAAGGATCTGCCCGCCATCAAGTTCAAAGCGGCATACCTCTATTACAAGCACAATCAGTTCGTGGAAGCCTCGAAGCGGTACTTCGAGATCATCGAGGAGTGGCCCCGGGACAAGCTCTCGAAGAAGGCCGCGAACCTCATCCTGGATTCTCTCAACGTCCAAAAGCAGTGGGACGAGCTGGCCAAGTACGCCGCGGCCTTCCGCGACAACGAGAAGCTGGCCGGGGGCGACAAGCGGTTCAAGTCGGAGGTTCAGGAGCTCCTCGAGGGGGCGACCTATCTGTCGATTCAGGACGCCGAGAAGAGGGCGAGGGCCCTAGCTGAGGCCGAGGCCAAGGAGAAGGCTCTGGCCCCCGTCGCAGTCCGCTTCGAGAAGTTTCAGAAGGACTTCCCGGACTCACGGTACGCCGACAAGGCCATCTTCTCCGCCGTTCTCATCTACAACCAAGCCGACGAACTCGACCACGCCATCGCCGCCGCTGAGCTCATGGAAGAC
>JBCBRU010000199.1:0-13606 GCA_039819565.1 Myxococcota bacterium
ATCGATCCCTACGTGGGAGAGGTCATGGCTCACGCTCCACCCGTAGCTCGCCCCCTTCTCGAAGATCTTGCGACGGAGGCTGTCCTCCGCGGTCGGGCTCCTGGGCGAAGTCTACGAGCGGGATCGCTCAGGGAAACGCCTGCCCGCGGAGGACAGCCTCCGTCGCAAGATCTTCGAGAAGGGGGCGAGCTACGGGTGGAGCGTGAGCCATGACCTCTCCCACGTAGGGATCGATGGGTATGTGGAGGACCTGTCCGACTACCTGGAACAGCTCGCGCGGGCGGTTCGACTCCCGCGACGGAGCGAGCAAATGTTCGCGGCTTACCGCTCCTCCTACATTCATGAGCTCGAGGAGCTCGAGCCAAAGGACGGGCCTACCTGGTCCGCTCTCGTCGAGCGGGCCGCCTTCGGAACCCGTCACCCCTACGCGCGCGCGCCGCTCGGGCGGATCTCGGACCTCCGCGAGCTGAGTCTAGAGGCCGTCATCGATCGGCAGGATAGCTTGCTGACGCCGCGAGAGGCGACCCTACTGGTGGTCGGCGCCGTAGATGTGGCGAAGACCCACCGCGCCGCTCAGCGTTGGTTCGGTGCGTGGCGGGCCGGCGCACCTCCTCGGCGACGTCGGGCCCCGACCCCAGCCCGTCCTCCGCGTCAGCCCGAGGCCCTCTTCGTTTCCGTACCCCACGCCAAGCTCGCCAAGATCTGCGCCGCGCGGCGTCTCGGTGACCTCCGCCGCCTCGAGGATGGCCAGGTGGAGCTCTTGGCCGAGGTCCTCGCCGGGGGCTTCGGAAGTCGGCTCTTCGCCCGACTGCGGGACACTCACGGCGTGTCCTACGCCCCGACCGGTCGACTCCTCCGTCGCCGTTACGCGAGGGCGATGCTGATCTGCACCCAGGTCCCCGCGGACCGAGCCACGGAGGGGCTGAGATACATGCGAGAGACTCTCGTGGACCTCCGCGAGCGTCCTCCTGAGCCGCTCGAGCTCGAGCGGGCTCGAGCCCAACTCTCCGCCCGCGCGGCTGGACGAGCCGCCAGCATACCCGCTCTGGTCGGCCACGCTCTGGAGGAGATCGCCCTCGGGCGTCCTCCGCGTTTACCCTCCGGGGAGCTGGTCCCGATCGCCCTCCAGGCCCAGCTCCTCGAAGCCCGTCGCTGGCGTTTCGTCCTCGCCGGCCCCATCGCTCCGCTGAAGCGGGCCGCTCGCGCCAACGGTCTCAAGCCTCGCCGTTTCGCCCTCCGCTGAAAGCTCTCTTTCGGGCTGACCGCTTTCTGTCGGATCCGGCACACTAGGGCCGATGGCGAAGATCCGCGAGACGGAACTCTACGCTCCGATCAAGCGTCGACTGGAGCGTCTCGGCTTCGAGGTCAAGGCCGAGGTGGGGGCCGCGGACGTGGTGGCTCTGCGAGGGGAGGAGCTCGTCATCGTTGAGCTCAAGACCGCCTTTAACCTGACGCTGTTGCGGCAGGCGGTGTCGCGGCAGACACTCACCGAGTCGGTCTATGTCGCGGTCCCCAAAGGCAAGGGGGCGGCGGCCCGAAAGGCGTTTCGCGGCAACGTGAGCCTTTGCCGACGCCTCGGGCTAGGGGTGATGACCGTCCGCCTCAGCGATGGCCGCGTCGAGATCCATGCCGATCCCGGGCCCTACCGACCACGACCCGCCAAGGCGAAGCGGGTGCAGCTCCTGCGGGAGTTTGCGCGTCGAAAGGGGGATCCGAATCAAGGGGGCAGTCGAGGCAAGATCATGACGGCCTATCGTCAGGACGCCTTGCGGTGCCTGGAGTACCTCCGGACCGCGGGGGCATCCCGGGGAGCGGATGTGAAGAAGGCCACGGGGGTCGAGCACGCCACCCGTATCATGCGCGACAACCACTATGGATGGTTTGATCGGATCTCGACCGGCACCTACGGGGTCTCATCGGAGGCCCCACCGTCCAACCGTCCTGAAGACTGACTCGACTCGAACATCTCCGGAGGAGCCGGCGGTCCCAAGCATGCTCCTTTGATCGAGCCAGCGCTCACCTGTGTCGACCAGCCCCGGATGAACTCCGCTTCGGGTCGTCCGGGACTCGACCTCGCTCCGCTCCCTCTCGGCCTCGGGCCGTCGCTCCGTGCGACCCTGCTCTGGAGCTGCTTGGTCTCAACGCCGGACGCTCGGAGGGCAACGCCTTTGGGTGGAGCGACGCGGCCAGGAGGGCGCCGAGCCATGTTCGAGCCACGGCGTCGCCGTCAGCCGGTCCCCAGGGCCAAGTAGGAGCCGACCGGGTCCCGAATGACCGCGAAGGTATACGCCGCACTCGGGCCCCCCACCTCTTTGACGACCTGACCACCTCCCTCGCGAACGCGACGGAGACTCTCGTCGAGCTCCCCGACCGGGAGATAGATCAGCCAGACCGGAGGGAGCCCGAGGTTGGCTCCCCGAGCATGGCAGATCCCCGCCGCAGGACGACCGTCCTTGGCGAGCATGGTGTAGTCGCTGTAGCGCTCGTCCGCCTCCTTCATCTCGACCTCCTCGACCGACCAGCCCACCACCTGGCGATAGAAGTCACAGATCTCCGAGGCGTTGGGGACGGTGAGATCGAGCCAAGAGATACAACCCACCCGCGCCGAGCCCTCACCCGAAGGAACGTCGCCGGGCTGAGGAAGCGCCTCGGGAGGGACGACGGGGATGAGCCCGAACGCGGCCCCATTCGGGTCGCGCAGCACCGCCCACTGGCTCTGGCCGGCCTCGTTTCGGCCATGCATGAGCTCGGACCCGCTCAGCGCCATCGCTCGCTCCACGCTGGCGGCAATATCCGCCACCTGGATGTGAGGCATCCACTGAAGGGGAAGGTCAGCATGCTCCGCGGTTCGCGCGCCCAAGCCGATGACAGGGATGCCCCGGTTGTTCATCAGATCCTCCCGCCAGAGCGGGCTCTCCCCGGTGCTGAGAATCTGGGAGTAGAAACGGATCTGTCGCTCGTGCTCCGGGACGGCGATGTCGGCGCTCAGGACCCCGCCCACGCGTGAAACGAAGGGATCGTGCATGACCGAAGCCTAACAGTCCGTTGAATTGGATGTACCTACCAAAAGGACACCGCGTACGCTGCACTCTCCTTCCATCAGAAAGCATAGACCATGGCAATTCTTCCTGTCATCCCCGCGTCCGCTTCGCTCTCGAGCTTCCGCTTCAGGAATGATGGAGCCGAAGAAGTGCCGCTCGCGAATCCACGTCGCCTATAGAAGGGCTGATTCCATGGGATGTCGACGAAAGTGGTCAGGGTGACTCCGACCGCCCCGTCCGAACGGGCTTCCTCGATGACCCGAGCGAGGAGCAGGCTCCCGATGCCTCTCTGCCCAAACTCTGGGTGAACCGACATCTCGTGGAGATGGACGAAGCGCTCCTCACGAGTTGCGCAGGCGAAGCCCACGACGCGACCTTGCTCCTCGTGAGCGAAGAGGAGGTCCGATTCGAGGCTGGCCTCCAGAACGTCCGAGCTCAGCGTAGCCTCGGGATCATGCAGCCGCCCGGCGGGAAATCGCCTCGCCGCCGCCCGTTCGATCGCGGCCAGCGCCTCAAGGTCCTTTTTTTCCGCATTCCGTACCATCCGCCGGAGCACCCTAAAACCAGCGTTCACGTGTTGACCACGCGATATTCAGCCAGATGGGGGAGCCCGAAACGACGTTGCGAAGCACGGCCTCTGCACTCGCTCGCCAGAAGGCTCGAGTGACCCTGACCGGAGCATCCCGGAGGACGTTCGTGAGATAGACGAAACCCATCGTCCCATTTCTCGCCGCCGGGACTACGCGAAGGGCATCGCTCCGTAAGTTGGGAAAGGTCACGACGTCCTCCGCTGCCCCCTTCAGGGGGCGTCTTTAGTTCCTCCCCCCGCTGGCCGGTCTTCCTCCCGGCGCTCCGAGGAGAGAGCCTCCATCCACTCGATGGCTTCGGACCACAGCGCTCGCGACGAGGGTCGGAAATAGCCGAAGTGACCCAGGCCACGAAGACCATGAGCCTTGGGGTGGATGTGACGTCGCTCGAGGTTTGGGTAGGCGCTCATCATCGCGTCCACGGACGCCGCGGTGCCCCACTTGTCGTCGTCGATGCTGTAGGCGAGGACGGGAGCCTCGAAGTCTTGGAAGCGCTCGAGGGGAAGCGTGGAGTCTCCTCGGAGGTAGTCTGGGTTGCGGCACCATCGCGCCCACTCGAGGGCCGCCCCCTTGGGGAGATCCTCGCCTTGGGCGAGACGACTGAACGGAAAGTATCCGAACAGGTGCGAGGTGGCCGGAACCGTCAGATGCACGTGGACGGCGACGGCGAGCTTCTGCTCTCCGCCCTGAAGGCCCCAGTAGCCGCTTTGAGACGACAAGGTCACCATCCCGTCAATGCCGTCCTTGACCTCGAGGAGGCCCGCGAGCTGGCCCCCGACGCTGTGACCAACGAGGAATATGCGAGAGGGCACCAGCTCGTGCCGAGCCCAGGCGAGAACGCCTTCCATGTCCAAGAGGCCCCAGTCCCGGGTGCGGGCTTGAAAGCCCCGCAGGGACGAAGGACGAGAGTCGCCCACCCCGCGGTAGTCATAGGTCAGGACCCGAAACCCGGCCTTCGTCAGCGCGGAGGCAAAAGAGCGATAGAAGCCGCGCGCCACGGAGGTGGCGCTGTTGAGGACCACCAGGCGCTGTGAAGGCTCTCCGTAGAGGGTCGCGGAGAGCGGAAAACCGTCCTTGGCCGGGATCTGAACCTCCCGGGAGGGCGGAGGGGCGGAAGAGATGGGCGCCGGAGCGGCGGTTTCGACGTTCATTTGGAGTTCCTTTCGTGGGCCTCGGAGGCGCGCGCGATGTCATCGGTGAGCTGCTGGGTGACCTGATCACGGACGGCCAGGAGGGCCTCGGTGGAGCGGGCGGTCTTGGCGAGGAGAAGGGCGCCCTCGATGGAAGCGAGGACGAGGTGCGCACGCCCCTGGGCTTCGTCCCGAGCGAGACCGGCGTCCTCGAGCTGGAGGGCGACGAGCTTGGCGATGTTGGCGAAGGCCCGCGCGCAGGCCTCCTGGACGGCGTCGACCTCGGTGGCGGTCTCCAGGGCCACGGTCGCGATGGGGCAGCCGCGTCGGAAGTCGCTCGATTCGAGCTGCTCCACGTAGAAGTCGCAGAAGCTTCGAATGGCCTCGACCGGGTCTTGGCTGACCCGCTCGAGGAGGCCTTGCAGACGGACCAGAATACCGGCGCCCGCGTGGTCCATGCTGGCCGCGGCCAGGGCCTCCTTGCCGCCAGGGAAGTGGTGGTAGAGCGATCCTTTCGGGACCCCGCTCTCGGCCGTGATTTCGCTGAGCCCGGTGGCCCCGTAGCCCTGAGTACGAAGGAGGCGAGCGGTGCTCCGAATCAGCTTCTCGCGGGTCGCTTCTGATTTCGCTGAGCTCATAATAGACCGTTCGGTTTATTTGGACCGAGCGGTCTATTCTGTCAAGGATGACTCAGATCCGGCGAACTTTCGGGGCTCTACTCCGGGGGCGGGGCCCCGTCCTCGATCCACTCACGGAGGGCAGCGAGCTCGCAGTCGCGGATCTGGCCCCCGGGGGGCATGCGGCCGAGGCGGCTCCCGAGGGGCGCGGGCGCCTCGAGCATGTGAAAGAGGTAGGAGGTCGTGGACGAAGAGGCTTCCACTCGAAGCGGAAAGCTCGCCGCCCCCTCCGGATCCTGAGTCGCGACCCCGACGAGCTGCGCGTAGACGGCGACCGGGTCGCCCGCGAGGTCGAGCCGTCCGGAGCTGGCCACGCCGGCCCCGCCGTGGCAGGCCCCGTTGGCGCAGCGCGGCTGGTTGAACATGGCGTGGATGTCCTCGAAGGTGGCCAACGGGCACGACTCGGGGAGAGGGCCGCCGTTGTCGTTGCCGCATCCGGCGAGGACGAGGCCCAGCAATGACGCCCGGAGGCGCCCGCGGCTAGCAGCCCGTTGATCTGGAGCTGCACGGCGCTGTCGGCCGGTCAACGGGCCGCTAGGAGCCGGCAGGAGGGGCGTCGCAGGTGGCATCGCGTGCGATCCCCTCCAGGGTGTCCCGAATGTCCTCTTGCGCTCCGGTGAGGTCACCGAGGTCATAGACCTGGCCGTTGCCGAGCGTGGTGAGAGGGTCTTGGCCGAGATAGGGTCGAGTCAAGCCATCCTGCGGTCCGTTCACGAGGGCGGTGACCTGAGCGTCGAGGTCCCGAAGCCCGGTCAGCACCTCTTCGTAGGTTCGGGTGACGGTGATGCCGCCGCTCAAGGTCTCGGGGGCCTCTCGGAAGCTCTGGTCCGTCGCGACCAGCACCAGCAGGTCATCGGGGCTGGGAGCGCGGTCGATGACGGTGCCCAGGGCGTCGAGGAGGTTCTCGTCCATGTCCGAATTCGGAGTGTTGGAGCTCAGGTTGCGGTTGCCCTCAGCCACCGCGATGGCGTCGCGGATGGCATTGCTCACCGCGATGTGCGAGGTCATCCGCTCCGCGCCGGTGGGAAACAGCCGCACGTCGTTTACGAAGGCCACCACGAAGTAGCTGACGAGGATCCGGTCGCCGTTTAGATTGCGTTCGGGAAAGGTGAGGGCGAAGCTCGCGAGCTCTTCGGATAGATCTTGCAGGAAAGCCTGCATCGAACCCGAGACGTCGATGACGAAGTACACCTCGAAGGTTCGAGCCGTCTCATCCATGAAACAGCCCGCGTCGGGAGCGGGAGGCACGACGACGATGGCCGGCGTATCGTCATTGCAGCCCGCGAGGAGCGACCCCGCTAGGAGAGGGCCGAGAAGGTGGTCGAGACGCACGTGCCCTCTACCCCTGATCCGCAGCTCCGGGCTGATGATCTACTCCGGAGGCCTCCAGCCAGCGCTCAGCGTCGATCGCAGCCATACAGCCCGTGCCGGCGGCCGTAACCGCCTGCCGGTAGACTTTGTCGGCGACATCTCCGCAGGCGAAGACCCCCGTCTGGCTGGTGCGGGTGGTTCCCTTGTCGACGACGATGTAGCCGTCCTCGTCGAGCTCCAGCTTGTCGACGAAGATGTCCGTGGTGGGCTTGTGGCCGATGGCGACGAAGAAGCCGTCGCAGTCGAAGCGGCTCACCTCGCCCGTCTTGGTGCTCTCGACCTCAAGGGCTTCGAGGCCCCCTTCGGCTCCGATCGTCTCCGGTCGCTTGCCCAGAACCCGTTTCACCACCGTGTTCCACACGAATTCGATCTTCGGGTTATCGAAGGCCCTCTGGGCCATGATCTTCGAGGCTCGGAGCTCCTCGCGGCGATGGAGGATGCTGACCTTGGAGGCGAACTTGGTCAGGAAGGTGGCTTCTTCCATCGCGGTGTCGCCGCCTCCCACCACGACCACGTGCTTGCCCTTGAAGAAGGCTCCGTCGCACGTGGCGCACGCGGAGACGCCGTACCCCATGAGGTCTCGCTCGCCGGGGATTTCGAGGAGCTTGGCCACGGCCCCGGTGGCCACGATGAGGGCGTGGGCTTCGAAGCGGGCTTCGCCGTCCACGTACAGCGTAAAGGGGCTCCTGTCGAAGTCGACGCGATCCACGAAGCCGTGCACGACTTCGGTGCCGAAGCGTTCGGCCTGAGCCTTCATCTTGGCCATCAGGTCCGGCCCCATCACGCCTTCAGGAAACCCCGGGTAATTCTCGACGTCGGTGGTGATCATGAGCTGACCGCCGGGAAGCACGCTCTGATTGCCGGGGATGAACCCTCCCTCGATGAGCACCGGATCGAGTCCGGCTCGCGAGGTATAGAGGGCGGCGGTGTACCCCGCCGGGCCGCTCCCGATGATAGCCACCTTGGTCTTCTTCACGGCGGTGGAGTCAACACGACCGAAAGGGTCGGAGCAACGACTTGATCCGACTTGGCGGGCGCCCCCCGCGCCGCCGCGCCTCACAAACTTATGACATGAGGGCCGGTGAAGCACTCACCGCCGGCTAGGCGCGACCCGACGACGTTCGGTTCACGCCGGTGCTTTCCCGTGGACCCCCCCGGTTGCGGTCGCCTACCGTGCTCGAGTGCAGCCCGGAGACAGTGCCGAGGACGCGGCGCTGACCCTAACGGTGCTCGACGGGGTTCGTGAGCTCGACGCCGCGACCTGGAACGCGCTTCTCGGCGGCCCCGACGCCTCACCTTTCCTCGAGCACGGATTCCTGGTGTCCCTGGAAGAGGCCGGAACGCTTGAGGTCGAGACCGGTTGGGTCCCCCGCATCCCCGTGCTCAAGCGCGGAGACGAGGTCGTGGCAGCGGTGCCGGCCTACGTAAAGCTTCACTCGTTCGGCGAGTTCGTGTTCGACCACTCGTGGGCGCACTTCGCCGAGCGCAACGGGGTTCGATACTACCCCAAGCTCCTCGTGGGGGTGCCGTTTACCCCCGTCACCGGGCGCCGTTTCCTCACCGCCCCGGGCGAAGATCGCGCCCGGCTCCTGCCGGTCCTCGGGCGAGCCCTGACGGAGCTCGCGGAGGCTTTCGAGTGCTCCAGCGTCCATGTCAATTTCGCGGAGCAGGAAGAGGCGGAGGCGCTCGAGGCCGCCGGGTATTTGGTCCGGCACGGCATTCAGTACCATTGGAACCGAGAGGGCGCGGAGACCTTTGACGACTACCTCGCCCGCTTCAACTCGAAGCGACGCAACCAGCTCAAGCGCGAGCTTCGGGCTCCGGGGGAACAAGGCCTCGAGCTCGAGGTTCTTCGGGGGGACGCCCTCCGGGGCCAAGAGAAGCTCGCCTTCAAGCTGTATCTATCCACGGTCGAGAAGTTCGTGTGGGGGCGCCAGTATCTCAACCAAAAGGTCTTCGACCTTTGGGTCGAGCGCATCCCTCATACTCTCGAAGTGGTGGTGGCGCGGCGGCAGTCCGACCGGGAGGTGGTGGCGGGGGCCGTCAACTTCTCGAAGGGCCGAAGGATGTACGGCCGCTACTGGGGATGCTTCGAGGAGTACAAGCATCTGCACTTCAACGTCTGCTACTACCGGGGCATCCGCGAATGCATCGACCGGGGTCTCGATGTGTTCGAGCCGGGGGCCGGCGGTGAGCACAAGCTCGTGCGCGCGTTCGCGCCCACCATCATGTACAGCGGCCACTGGCTGGCGCATCCGGGTCTTCGAGACGCGATCGCGCACCATCTCGAGCATGAGCGACGCGCCGTCGACGAGGAGCGCGACGCCATGCGGGAGGCGATGGGCAAGAAGAAGGGCTAGCTAGGTCATGCTCCGGATCATGACCTTCAACGTGCGATACTTCTCGCACGTGGGATGGGCGCGCGGGTTGCGGTCTCGACCGGCGGGGTTGGTGCGCATCGCCGAGGCGCTCGCGGCGGCCTCCCCGCCCCCAGACGTCGTGGCTCTTCAGGAGGTCGAGGGGCGCTCGCTGAGGGCGCGACCCACCCTGGAAAAGAAGGGTAACCAGCTGGGGGTGCTCTCAGAAGCCCTCGACTTTGCCCTTCGCGCCGGTCGCCGAGACCATCGCTACCGCGCAACCTATCACCCCGCTCACATCTATCGCGTGGGGGCTCTGCGCGTGTACACGACCGGACTCGCTTTTCTCGTGCGCGAGGGCGTCGAGCTCGAGACCTCCGCGGACACGGATATTACCCACCGCTGGCTCCCAGGCACCGAGCGCATCAAACAGACTCGGATCTGTACCCATCTTCGCGTGGGGCATGAGGGCGGGCAGACGGACCTCTTCAATACGCATCTCTCCCTCCCCAGCTTTCTCTCTCCGAGAATGCTCACCCGGGCCGAAAAGATGGGATACGGCGAAAACCAGCTCGAGGAGGCGAAGCGCGTAGTCCATTTCGTCCGCGCTCGGACCGCCGATCCTGAGCAAGTGGTGCTCATGGGCGATCTCAATTCGGTGCCGACCTCGCCGGTGTTGAAGCTCCTCAGGCGGAGTCTTCAGCTCCGCGACGCCGCCGCCGAGGGGCTGGGGCTCGGACTCTCGGCGCTCGAGCAGGAGCGACCCACCTTTGGCGCTCTGCATCTACGAAAGCGTCTCGATCACCTGCTCGTAGGCCGGGGGCTCCGCGTGGGCGGCGTCACCTCGGATCGCGACTTCGCTCCCCCCTGGCTCGAGCTTTCGGATCATCTGCCGGTGCTGGCCGCCGTCGAGCCGGGAGCCCAGCACGGCACCTCGTCGCCTTCCGACGGCGGCCCCTTCGGGCCGTAGTCCTTCGCGGGTGTCCAGAGGGCGTCTACGACCTGACCGCGGTGATCGAGCCGCGCGTCGGTGCGAAACCGAACTTGCTGGCCCCCGAGAACCTCGCGGCGCAGCCAGATATGGTCCACGTCCACCAGCGGAAAGATACTTGGCCAGGTCGCTCGCCAGGCGAAGCTGTGCTCTCCGGCCAGCCAATACTTCCCTCGAAGCGCGTTGAAGCCCACGCTCTTGGCCGGGGCGTTGAAGTCCCCCGCGAGGAGGTCGACCGGCCGGCCCGCCGCCTCCGCAGCGGTCACGCGGGCGGCGAGATCACCGAGCATCCGGCGCCGGTCCCGGCTGAGGTGGCTGAGCCCGTCGACCGCCCACACCCGAAGGGGGCCCTCGGGAAGGACGAGGGTCACGTCGAGAAGAAGCCCGTCCTCGAGCGCGTGCACCGCCACGTCCGCGTGGGGGTAGGGGCTCACGATCGCCACGCGGTAGAGGTTCGGATCTTTGGGTCGACCTTGTCCGCAGGTCACGCTCCACGTCCTCCCGGTCGCCGCCGCGAGTCGCGCCCGCATGCCCTTGCGCCACGTGTCCTCCGGCATCTCGGCGAGGACCAAGACATCTGGGCCGAGGTGTACCAGGCTCGCCTCAAGGTCGTGCCAGAGAGGCCGGGAGCGGTTGTAGCCGCCGCCCCACCACACGTTTTGCTGCACCACGCGCAGCGGTCGGCCCTCACGCCGCCCCGGGCTGAGACGAAAGCCGGACATCTCGTAGGCTCCCCCGAGGCCCAGCAGGACCGCGAGAGCGAGGAGGCTTCGCCGTCCGGTGCGGATGAAGAAGAGGCCCGCCGCCCCCGCGAAGAGGGGCACCGGAAAATAGGTGAGGGCGGCGAGGGGCAGAATCCGATCCCGCAGCAAGAGCGCGGCCGCGCCCACCCCGAGAAACCCAAGCCCGACGGCTACTCGACCGCGTCGCATGATCAGACTCACGTCGCCCAAACCCCCGGGGCGCTCGGGCGCGTCCCTAGATAGGGGGCGAGAGCGCGACCCATTCGTCACCCACGCGATGGACCCTACGCGGTATAAACCGCACCATGGCCCGGTCGCGAAGCCCTGCCGTCATCGTCGCCGCGATCTTGTTGGTCTGGGGCTGCAACGTCGACGACAGCGCGCCGCTGGAGAGGGATGCGTCGACGCCGGACCTCGCGTCGCCCCCCGTCCCGGGGCAGGATCTGGGCGTCGCGGATCTTGGGGCCGCGACCTCCTGCCAACACCTCGTTTTCCCAAGCCTCTCGGCCTCCGATGTTCAGTGTGGAGGCGGGAGATGTCGGGTGCCCTCCGGTCGCTACTCCGGTGCTCTCCGCTTCAGCGCCAGCAACGTCTACGAGCTAGCGGGGCAGGTCTTCATCGGAGACGGTACGGAGGCCTGTTCCGGCGCGCTCACCATCGAGGCCGGCACCCGCATCGAGTCGCGCCGGAACCCGTTGTGGTCTTCCCTCATCATCCTTCCGAACTCTGAGATCCGGGCCGAGGGCACCGCGGACGCGCCCATCGTCTTTACGTCGGCAGAAGCTTCCCCCTGGCCCGGGGACTGGGGCGGGGTGGTGCTCTCCGGACGAGCCTCGGTCAACTGCGGCGGTCTCGGCACGACGTGCCTCGGGGAAAACGACAGCGGGAGCTATGGAGGTACCGTCGACGCCGACGACAGCGGGGTTCTCCGCTACGTGCGTATCGAGTACGCGGGGCTCCACACGAGGGGGCCTCGCCGGTTCAACGGGCTCGGCCTCCAAGGCGTAGGCTCCGGTACGCTCATCGACCACGTCCATGTGCACCGAGTGGCTGACGACGGCATCGGAATCCTCGGCGGGACGGTCAACGCAAAGCACCTCATCATCACCGGAGCCGAGGATGACTCATTCGATTGGGCCTTCGGCTGGCGGGGCAGAGCGCAGTTCGTCATCGCGAGACAGCACGCCTCCCCCAGTGGTGCAGACAACGGGCTCGAGGGAGGCAGCAACGAGCAGGACAACGAAGCTTTGCCTCGATCGCATCCCCTCCTCTCGAACCTGACTCTGATCGGCGCCCCTCGCTCCGTGGACTCCGACCTCGGCATTCAGCTCCGCACCGGCACCGGAGGTGAGATCTGGAGCGCCGTCGTCTACGGGTTCGAAGCGGGGCTCGATCTCCGCAGCGACGGGACCTTCACGAACGCGCCCACCTCCACCGGGCTCACGGTGCGCAACTCCGTGCTCTGCAATGTCCAGAACTTCAGGGACGATCCCCAGGAGGCTTTCGCGGCCACCGACTTCTTCATCGATGCGCAAGGTAGCTTTCCGAGAAACGTGGGCAACGAAGCCATGAGCTTCCCGGACTGCGATCTCGGTCTGGAGGCGGCGCTCGACGAGAGCGCCCCAAACTTCACTCCGCCCGTGGAGTCGCCCCTAAGGTCGGGGGGGCAGTCGCCCTCGGACCCCTTCTTCGACCCGGCACCCTACCGCGGGGCCGTGGAGCCGGGCTCCGGCGCCTGGTGGACCTGGACGCGCTTCGACTGATTCTGCCTCGAAGGCGAAGCCTGCGGGGGCGGGTGGTCGTTGCGCCCGGGCGACGACCGACGCAGTAGAGAGCGCCATGGCTGCCCCCCTTCGCCACGTCGCTGTGGCCGGGATCGCGTTGATCTCGGCGAACTGCAATGTCCAGGAGACCTTTCCCGTCGGCGGTGTGGCCGCGGTGGGCGGTCCTGGTTTTGACGCTGCGGTCCGGCCCGGCTTCGACGCTTCGGTGGGCGGGGGCACCGACGCCGGCGTCGGCGGCGGGCCGGTCGACGTCGGGACCTCGGTCGACGTCGGGACTCCGGTCGACGTCGGGACTCCGGTCGAGCCGCCTTGCGTGCTCCCCACCGGGCAACCGGTCCTCACCACCGCGAGCCTACGCTGCTCCCGCGGTCGATGCCGGGTTCCGGTCGGGATCTATGGCGGCGAGCTCCGATTCGACCCCGTGAACATCTATATGCTGGAGGGACCGATCTTCATCGGGGACGGCACTCCGCAGTGCGTGGGACGCCTCCTCATTGGAGCCGGAACTCGAATCGAGTCGGCTCGAGGTGCCGGCTCGGCCCTCGTGGCCGTGCTCCCGAACTCCACCATCCAAGCCGACGGCACCGCTGCGAATCCCATCGTGTTCACCTCTGGGGAGAGATCCCCCCGCTCCGGCGACTGGGGTGGGGTGATTCTTTCAGGCCGGGCCGCGGTGAACTGCGGAGGGCGCGGCACGACCTGCGTGGGCGAGGCCGACACCGGCAGCTACGGAGGCACGGACGACGAGGACGGCAGCGGGATCATGCGCTACGTGCGCATCGAGTACGGGGGCGGCCGAGTGAACGCCACGGACGAGGTGAATGGACTCGGCCACGCAGGTCGTGCCGCGCCCTCCGCAGTTCACCGCGGCCCGGCCTGAAAGAATCACCCCACCCCAGTCGCCGGAGCGGGGGGATCTCTCCCC
>JBCBRU010000200.1:0-13599 GCA_039819565.1 Myxococcota bacterium
GCAGCAGGTTCCGGGCGCTGTCCGCTTCATAGCTGACGAAGACGACGTCGCCCGCCGCCCCGACCCGGTCCAGACGGTTGACGTCGGTGGCCAAGGTGACCGGGGTCGGGCGGCAGGCGACGTCGTCTTCGTCAGCTATGAAGCGGACAGCGCCCGGAACCTGCTGCTCCTGGACAGCCAGGGCCCCGTCCGCACCTCGTCCATTTCCGGGTCCCTAGGAGCGATCGCGGCCTCCGCCGCGGCCCTCGATGGAGCATGGTACGTGGCCTTTCAGCACCACCAGCGCACCGGTTCCTGGACGGTGTACGCCTCGGGCCTCGACCTCGACGCCGGGCTCTCGGTCTCGGAGGCCGCCCCCGTGAACCCTCCGGACGTGCCCAGCTTTCATCCCCTGATCCAAGCGGGGACGGATGAGCTTCAAGTCTTCTACCGCGCCAGCGCCCGACTCGAGGTCGCGGTGGGTACGCTGCAAGCGGGATTCACCGCCGCCCAGAGCATCGACGCCCCCAGCCCGGTCAATCTCCTCAAGACCCTCGCGGTCGACGCCACCGGTCGAACCTGGGTGGCCGGACGCGGAGCCGCCGGAGTCCTCTTCGAAGTGGGTCGAAACCCCTCCGCCTCAGGGGCGCTGCGGGTCGGCCAAGGACCATGGCTCACGCCGGACGGCGACGGCGTGCTGGTCTCGTCTCAGCTTTCCGATGGGCCGGTCGTCGTCGATCGCTACACGTCCGTAGAGACCCCGCCTACCCGTTGGGTCGAAGAGGTGGTGCCCAGCGGCGAAATGGCTACCGTCCTCACCCGAGCACCGGACGGAAGCGTTTGGCTCGGATGGCAGGACCTCGAGCGCGGCACCGTCTCCGCGAGAGAGGTTGGGGCCTCGGGGGAGGTGGGTCCGATCCTAGAGCTCGAAACGAGCGCCACCAGCACCGCCGCTCAGCCGTCGCTGGAGGCGGCCTCGACGGCGGAGGCCGGGTGGATAGTTTGGTACCACCCTCGCGACCGAGAGATCCGAGGCGCCCGGATGGGTTGTCAGTAGCCGGACGACACGGCCACGAAGAGCGCCCCCACCGCGAGCGCCATCTCGAGCACGAAGATGGGGAGACAGAAGCGGAGCCACCGTGAATACGGGACATTCGCGACCGCGAGCATGGCCATGAGGAAGCTGTTGGTCGGGAAGATCAGGTTGGACAGACCATCCCCCAGCACGAAGGCAAGCACTGCGGTCTGCCGGGAGATGCCCGCTAGATCGGCGAGGGGGACCATGAGCGGCATCGACACCAGCGCCTGACCGGAGGCGGAGGGAATCAAGAAGTTTAGAAGGGTCTGAAAGGCCAGCATGGTCTGCCCCACCATGACCTTGGGCAAAGCGAGCATGGCGTTGCTGGCGTGAAAGAGGATGGTGTCGATGACCATCCCCTCCTGCAGGACGACCGAGATGCCGCGCGCCACTCCCACCGTGAGCGCCGGGACGATCATGTACTGAAGGCCTCCCGTCGCAACCTCCATCGCCTCGTCCCCGGACATTCGGTTGATCAGCACTACGACCACGCCGATCGCGAGGAATCCTCCGCTCATCTCCGTGATCCCCCACCCGAGATAGCGCGTGGAGTACAGGATCACGGCGTAGCAGAGGAGCACCGACCCCAGGGTCGCGAGGTGGCGAGCGGTCAGGGTCGGCCGCTCGACCTCCGCGAGGGCGTCGAGCTCCGAACCGGCCAAAGGCCCCGGATTTCCCGAAGCCCCCCGCGCATGACGTACCAAGAACAGAAAGCCTATCCCCGAGGCCAAGACGAAGACGGTCGCCCGGAGCGCGGCCCCGCTCCCGATCGGAAGCTCAGCCAGCTGCTGGGCGATTTGGACAGTGAAGGGATTCGTGACCCCGGTCCCCCAACCAATGAAGGCCGGGAGGAGAATGAGAGCCACCCCAAAGAGCCGGTCGTATCCCATCCGCTCCGAGAGGACGAGAGCCACGGGAACCAGAGGCACGATCTCGGTCAGAATACCCATGAATGAGCTCCCTACGGCCAAGACCATATAGATGACGAAGGTAAGCCCGAGAGGATACTTCTCGAAGCGATCTACGAGATAGAAGAGCAAGGCGTTGATCGACCCCGTATGGTTCACGATGCCGAAGGTCGCCCCCACCAGGAGAATGAAGAAGACCAGCGAAGCCGACTGCTGAAGCCCTTTGGGGATCGCCGTGAAGAGCCCGAGCACGGATGTGGGCGAGGCCTTGCCGGACACGGGGTCCCCCACGAACGACCCGCGCGCGGAGTAATGCTTGTCGACCGGGCGGTAGCTGCCCGGGACGATCACGCTTTGAGTGAGCGTCCCGTAGGTCCGCTGCGTACGCTCAAAGCGCCCGGAGGGAACGATGTAGGTAAGGACAGCCGCGACGAGAATGAGGCCGGATAGGAAGATGAAGACGTGAGGTATCGTCCAACGGGCTCCCGGGGCGTTCATAGTTGCGCTCGTCGGGCGCAGAATAGCTCGATCCGGTCCGATCTCAAACGAGCGACTGTTCAGCGGCGTTTTCCCTCGAGGTCTAAAAGTGGACGGACAGACCGAGATCGAAAGCGGGCCGGAACTCACCACCGCGGTCCGCGGTGCGCCCATCCACCTGGAGGTCGAGGCCGGACGGCAAGACTTCGAGAGCTCCGCTGAGCACCACCGAGAGAGCCTCGGTCATTTGGACCCGCACCCCCAGGGCGCCCCGTCCGAGGCCCTGCAGAGTCTCCGTGGGCGCTGTCGCGCCGAAGGCTTCCCCGGCGCGAGGTCGGAGCTCGGTACGCCCGAAGCCGAGAAGCAGGCGTATCTCCAGAGCCAACGCGGGGTAGACGGACCAGTTGGCGGCCACCCCCGTCCCCACCATCAGTTCCCGGACTCCGAAGGTCCCGCCCCCAGGCAGCGGCCCTTCATCTTCAAAAAGGTATCGCCCAAATAGCGCGACGCCGAAGCGAAGCTCACCCCGCCCCGCCAGCCAACGGAGGGCCTCGGCCGCCGCCCCGAGCTGAAACCCCACCCCTTGGACGACCTGACCGGAGGCTCCAGCCACCGTGAGCACCCACCGGGAGGTGGGATCGGGCGAGCTGTCGAAGCCGTCGAAGGTGGAGCTCACTCCGGCGAGGATGACCTGACGAAGACTCTCCTCGGCGAGTGCTCGGCGGGAGGCGTCGAAGGGCACCTGAGTGGCCTTTCCGTCGAAGACGACCTCTACTGCAATGCGACCTGCACGCAGTCGAAGCTCATGCTCCGCCGGGCTCCCCACCGACACTCCCAACCCCTCGATCTGAGCCCGGACGCTGTCCAGGAACGATGGCCGGAGCTGCCCGTGAGGATCCTCCACGAGGAGCTCCAGGTCCGCGACGCCCGAGGACAGGGCGAGGAGAAGGAGGGCGCCGCCGGTCACGGTGACCCTAGTGCCCCAAGACGCTGCCGAGCGCGAGCGCCGTGGATGGACTTCGGGAAGCGACGCAGCACCGCTTGCCAAGCCTCGCGCTCCGCGTTCGAGTCCTGCGCCTTTCGCGCCGCCTCGGCCACGCCCACCCAAGCGGCTTCGGCCAGGACGCCGGTGGGGGCCTTTCGGAGGTAGGCCCGAAACGCCTGAAGAGCGCTCCTGGCCCGGCCCCGCGCTAGCTCGATGCGGCCCTCGCTGACGAAGGAGAAGACCGCCTCGGAGGTGCGAGGGTGGGTGGAGCGAAGCTCGCGGTAGCTGCGCAGCGCCTGGTCCACATCGCCTCGGTCTCGGGCGAGGTTGGCGGTCTCGAAGAGCTCGCTGGCCGAGGCCATCGAGGGCTCTGGGACGGGATCTGGCTCCCGCTCGCGCGGAGGGCGAGCGGTTCCGATCGGGCGCCCGGAGCGGGCCCGGGCGGGCTCTCCGCGGGGGACGGGGGCGGGGTTGGGGAGGCCGGAGGCGCGCTTCCTGGAGGGCGCTCCCCGACGCGGCGTCGACCGAGAGCTCCGCGGCGGTGGAGCCTCCGCAGCCGCCGCCGGCTCAGCCGCCGGGGGCTCAGGGGGGGCCGGAGCCTCGTCGCCCTTCTCCGGCTGCGGGGGCGCCTCGGCGGGAAGGGAGGGCTCCGGGCGCGGAGCTGGAGACGGGGGTTCGATCACAGGCGCAGGGGCTGGTCGCCCCGCCACCAGATCTCGGATCCATCCGAGACCGGGAAGGCCCCAGGTCGCCGCTGCCGCCGTGCCGGTCAGCCCCAGCACGAGGACGGCGGCGGCCGCATAGGGTAGAAGTCGCGCCGACGGTCGACGGGATCGGATCGGCTCCGGAGCAGCAGCATCGTCCAGGCGGCGTAAGACCTCGGGCACCAGCCCGACGCGCACGCGGCCGCGGGCTTCGGCCTCGGCGCCGTCATCGAACAGCCCCATCTCGAAAGCCAGGGAAGCATCGTCGGGAGCCTCCGAAGAGCGCTCCGCCCGGAGCTCCTCGAGGCGCTCGTCTCGCTCGCTCACGACTCCCTCCCTGCTCGCAGCGCCGCCGCGAGCTCCGGGTTCGAGGCCACCGCCGCGTTCACCGCCTTGCGGGCGCGCTTGACCCGACTCCGCGCCGTCTCACTCGGAACCGAAAGCGTCCGCCCCATCTCCTCGTAGGAGAAACCGAAGACCGCCCTCAGAATCATGGCCTCGGCCTGCTCAGGGCTCAGCACCTCGAGGAGGAGCTGGGTGGAGGCGCGGAGAATGCTGGTGCGCTCGGGGGACTGGGTGGGATCCGCGTCCTGGCTGGGGTCAGCTTCGACGGCCCGGAGCACCCGCGCCTTTGCGCTTTCCGCGCGCACCAGGTCGATGGCCGTCCTGACCGCAATGTTGGTGGCGTAGCTCCGCGCGGAACACTGACCTCGGAACCCCTTGAGCGCGCGCGCGAAGCCTAGCAAGCTATCTTGCACCAC
Organism: Myxococcota bacterium; assembly: GCA_039819565.1. Taxonomy (GTDB): domain Bacteria; phylum Myxococcota; class Kuafuiibacteriia; order Kuafuiibacteriales; family Kuafuiibacteriaceae; genus JAHQVK01. The sequence goes on from JBCBRU010000200.1 coordinate 4,893, forward strand.
ATCCTCCAGGCTGGGGTGGGCGCCGCCCAGGACGCTGCCCACCGCGCGGTACATCGACGGCTGGAGAGCATATAGCAGGCTCTCCAGCGCTCCCCGATCGCCCGCCTTCGCCCGATCGACGAGGGGCGCATGCGGGTCGCGGGATCGGGGTGGGCTCACGGATCGAGGGACGCTCCTGGGTTCCACGTCGCCTCAACCGAGGAGCTCGGTCAATGGACGTCGGTTGTGCTCCTCATCGCCAAAACCCGCCCGCGCGTGTCCCGCGGCCGAAAACAGCGCCGCATGAAGGTCGTTCACCTTGTGAGCGTCGCGCTCCAGCCGTACGTGCCTCCGGGTCCTGAGCCCTGCCTCTTCGCTGATCAGGGCCACGGGGATGTTCTTGCCGTTGTGCACCTGTCCGTTATTCATGGGGTTTATCCAGAGGACGGCCGTCCCCCGCATGGCCCCGAGCTCGACCAGCCGGTCCACCAAGCGGGCGATGAGCTCCGCATTCCACCGGCTGATGTCCACGTAGCCCCGCATGGTGTCCTGCCAGCCATCGCCACTGCCTCCGTTATGTGAGAGGTCGTGCCATCGACCGCTCACGTTGAGCCAGGGGTGGGTCATGTTGGTGGCCTCGAAGGCCATCTGGAAGGTGGCCACGCGGGTGAGGTCGCAGGCCAAGGCAAAGGCCAAGAGGTCCACCTGGGCCCGGGCCACATCTGGAACGATGTCCAGGTTTCGACGCTCGTTGGTGCTGTCGGCGTCGTCGAGCGGGGTCTCGGGGACAAAGCAGCCCTCGGCGCTCGGGAGCTGGGACAGCCGCACCTCGAGAGCCCGGACGGCATCGAAGTACTGCTCGACCCGCTGCGCGTCCTCTCCGGAGATGCGCGTCTGGAGGGCCTGCGCCCCCTCCCGGGCCGAGTCCAGGATGCTGCGCCGGGTGGCCAAGACCCGAGCGGCCGCGCTCGGCTCGGTCTGGACGTCGGAGAAGATACGCTCGTAAACGGCCCGAGGGTTCGAGCTCGGGGCCACGCCGCGGTTCCTGTCGTACCAGGCCGCCGAAAAACGATCCCCGATCTGGACGGAGCTCCGCACGCCAAAATGCAGAGATGGAAAGGGCGTGCCCTGGCCGAGGTGGGGGATGAGGGCTTGGTCGACGGAGGGGCCCCGCCCATCCCGCGTCGAGCCGGTGAGCATAGAGCTATAGCCGCCGTGATTGCCGCGTGCGTTGTTCAGATTCTCCACGACCAAAGTGCGGTCTCGATGCCGGGCCAAAATGGGCTCCAAGATCGTAGAGTTCGCAGTGAGCTCCACGTCGAGGGCGCCCTCCCCGGTCCTGAACTCCTTGGCTCGGCATCGACCCTTGGGGCCTTCCGCACAGTTGCTCCGTGGGTCGTAGCTATATCTCGTCCCGTCGACCGGATTGGGCCAAAACTCTTCCCCGAAGGTGCCGAGCGGCTGACAGTAGGCAATGAAGCGGGTGAGCGTGCCGGCGGTCTGCGCTTCGGCCCGGCGCGCCAAGCTGGGCAGAAAGGGGAGAGATAGAGCCATCCCCGCGGTACCCCGCAACATCTTACGACGGTTGTATCGTGCTCTCATCGGGCTGGCTCCACGGTCAGGAAAGCCTCCGTCTCGGAGACGGCGGTGAACACGGCGAGGATGTCGCCGTCGGTGGCATCAAAAACGGACATCAGGCGGTCGATATCGGGACGGTCCGCCGTCGCCTCCACCCGGCCCAGTCCGTAGCGAAAGAGCTGGCGCGCAAAGCAGGTCGGGCCCATCCGGCTGGACGTCAGCCTATCTTGCATCTCGGCGGCACCTCCGAAGGATCGAAGGTCCGAGGCCACGGCCTGGCCGCTCGTATCGACGGGGCGGCCGTTGTCTTCCTCGCGTGCCTGCCCGTCGGCGTCGAAGCCCTCGAAGGCGAAGCCGATGTCGTTCATGAGCACATGGCATCCGGCGCAGCTCCCGGAGGTGCGGGCGGCGATGCGCTCCCGGGTGTTGGCCCCCGGCTCGATCGGGGGAGGCACGTTGTCCACATTGGCTGGAGCTTCCGGAACGAGGTCACAGAGGAGATGCTCTCGGAGCCAGTACCCGCGGAGCACCGGGGAGGTCTGCTCGAAGCCCTCCCGGGCGAGGAACCCGCCGCGGGTGAGAAGCCCTTGCCGGTTCGGGGCGGGGACCAGAACTTCACCGGCGGACACGCCATAGAGGGCGTCGAGCCCGCCCGTAGGCAGCACCAGGTCGGTCTGGAAGAGGTCTTGGTAGCGGCCCGCCTCCCCCGACCACACGAGGTGGTCGATGAGGGCGTTCATCTCGCGGTACATCGCGACCGGAAAGTCGTCCTGCCAGGCCGGATACACCTCGGGGTTCTTCTCGGCCCGGAAGATGGCCGGAAGCTCGAGCCACTGCTCGAAGAACCAGTCCATGCCGTCACGGGCCCGGGGGTCTTCCAGCATGCGAGCGACGGCGCGACGGCGCTCCTCGGCGTCCGTGAGGTCACCACTCTCGGCGGCATCGAGGAGCGCCGCGTCGGGGACCGAGGCCCAGATCAAGGCAGCCAGGCGCGACGCGATCTCGAGCGACGTGGCCGGTCGCGAACGCCCCTCCTCGCCCAACTCGATCCGGTAAAGGACCGGGGGGCTCACGAGGAGCGCGGTGAGCGCCGCGGCACGTTCGAGGCGCAGGTCTTCTCCCGCGGAGGAGACCCGACCCGCGAAGGCCTCGAGCTCGGCGGCGGTCAGGGTTCGCCGATAGGCGAGACGCCCGGCTCGAGCGAGTATGCTCTTGGTGCAATCTATACTGCCGGCATCGACGCAGTCGCTTTCGAAGATATCCACCAGGTCGGGGGCGTTCGACTCCATGGCCGAGAACCAGGCTTCGAAGAGACGGGGATCCAGAGTGAGAGCGTAGCCGTTGTTCTCCCAACCTCGAACCTTCTCGGGGGCCGTGAGACCCTCGGAGATATCCGGCGGGGTCAGCCCCCAAGCGCCGAACCAGTCCCGAAGAGCGTGGACCAGCACCCGGTTAGGGAGGCGCTGAAGCTGGCTGGTGCGGCGGCCCGTGGCTAGATCCGGGACCAGGTCGACCCCAGGGTCCATGGGGACGGGGGTCATAGGAAGCGTCCCCTCGGGGTCCGACGGAGGGTTCGCCGGAGCCTCGGGTTCGTCCGTGGCCAACCGCAGCTGGCCATCCTCGGGAGGCCCTGGCAGACACGCCGCCAGGCTGACCGCGGAGAGGATGAAGATCGTCGAGGCTTTCACGTGAGCATCTCCTGGATGGGTCCCTGGCGAATCCGAGCGTCGCCAAAGGTTTCCCCCGGAAGACCAAAGGCTTCGTTGAGGGTGGTGAAATAGTCGGCCGTGGAGCGCACCGAGTAGTCTCGGTTCGACCGAGTGCTCGGCCGGCGATTCTCCTTGGCAAGGGTGTAGCGAGGGTCCGAGCCCGCGTTGTCTACCGAGCTTCGCGGGAGGTCCACGAAGCCGGGTCGGAGACGCCCCCCGAGAGTTCCCAGGGTGAGCACCCAATAGTCGTAGAAGCCGTTGTGGTGCCCTCCCCCCGAGGAGTTGATCCAAAGGATGAGGGTGTTGTCGGCCATGCTTCCCGCGCCCTCTGGGGTATCTTGGAGGCGCCTCCACAGCGTCCGGAGGTGCTGGCCCTGCAGGCTGAACCAAGCGTCGTGCTTCAGGTCGGTGCCGTCGCCGTGCCACATGCTGTGAGAGCCGGTTTGCTCGTCATTGTCGGTGGGCAACCAGTCGACGCCGGTCGGTCGGTTGTTGAGGTGCACGACCTGGGTGAGGCCACAGGTCAGGCTCAGGGCGGCGAGCTCGACCATGGCGTCGGCGTGCTCCCTTCGAGGGTCTCGGGCGCCCCCGAGGGTCTCGGGATCCGGGCCCTCCACGGCGCTGCAGCTGGCGGTGGCAGGCGTCTCCGCGAGGGCTTGAAGGCGGCCGTCGATGGCGTCGATCGAGCCGAGGTAGGTCTCCAGCTTGAGCTTCTCCGGACCCGCAAGTCGCCTTTCAAGTCGGCGAACATCTCCGCGAACCGCGTCGAGGAGTCGCCGTCGTTGAGCGGTTCGTCGGTTCCGGGCGGCGCTCGGGTCTTCACCGCCCGTGCCTCCCTCGTCTGGGAAGAGCCGAGCGAAGGCGGACGCGGCCTCGCGATCCACCGGGAAGGGCTGACCGGCCCCGGACGCGCTCTGGGTGGTGAGACGACGGTTGTCCCAGAGGGCGAGGTTGAGGGAGCGCACCGGAGCCGCTGAACCTACCCGCTCGGCCATGAACCTATCGAAGGTCGCGGTACCCGGGCTCTCTTCGTCTTCGCCAGTGCCGGGCGCTGAGGTGAGCGCCCACCGATTTCCATGCAGGTGTTGGTTGAACGGGTTGTAGAGGTTGCGGACGACCTGAACATCGGCCTTCACGTCCTCCAAGGCCCGAAAGCTCTTGAGGTCGAAGCCGAGGGCGGAAGCGGGGTCGGGGGCGGGAACGTACTGATCCCGCGTGCCGAGGCTCGTCTGATAGATGACCAGGCGCTGAGCGGAGGCGCTCTGGCCCCAAGCGGTGCGCATCCAAGGATCCACCAAGGGGCCCAAGAAGCTGGCTCCGGAGGCCAGGCCAAGGTCGCGGAGAAAGCGGCGTCGGGGATACATAGGGGCAGTCCTCATCGTCGGCGAAAGAAGTCAGGATGGGTGGTGAGGGCCACGACGGTTTCCACGAGATCCCCGCCACTGGCCACGAAGGCGTCCCGCATGGCGTAGAGCACGCAGGCGTCGGGCGCCCCCTCGACCGCTCCCAGAGCGAACTCATAGGTGCGCCGTATCAAGCACTCGGCCGCCTCGGGGGTTACGGAGAGGGCCCGCGCGAGCTCCACCGGCCCCTCGAAGCTCCGATCTTCTCCTCGAATCCCCTCGATCCATCCGGAGGCGTCGATGGTGCGATTGGACTCCGGCTCGATGGTTCGGTACGCGCCGCGAGCGTCGAAGACCTCGAGGGGAAAGGCCAAGGGGTCGATACGGGTGTGGCAGGCGGCGCAGCTCGGATCGCTCTGGTGTTGGAGGAGCCGCTCGCGATGGGTCTTGGTCCCATCGATCTCGGGGAACGCGTCATCCACATTCGCGGGGGGATCCGGAAGTGGGTCACAGAGCAGGGACTCCCGAATATAGAGCCCCCGGTGGATGATGTCGGTCTCGAGCTCGCGAGCGTTGGCGGCCAGGAAACTTGCCTTGCCGAGGATCCCAACCCGCTCGGGAGGCAGCCTCACCTGCGCCCCGGCCTCCGAGGGCTCGACACCGTAGAGCTCGGCGAGGACGGGCGGAACCCGCGTGTAGGGAGACTCGAAGAGCTCCGAGAAGCTGGGCTGCCCGGCGGCCAGAACCTCCCGCAGGAAGAGCTCGGATTCTTCTACGGCCGCAGCCCGGAGGGCATCGTCGAAGCCGAGAGCCTCGGGTTTAGGCACATCGAGGATGTCGCGGACATGAAAGAACTCGGCCAGCATGCGGCTGAGTCCCTGACCTCGGCCGGTCGCGTCGGCCCGCACCAAGCGCCGGGTTTCAGCCGCGATGACGGCAGGATCGGTGAGTCGCTCCTCCACGCTTTTCAGGGCGTCGTCGGGCGGGCCCCCGGTGAGGAAGTACGCGAGGAGGGCCGCCCGTTCGGAGGGCGAGAGCGCCGCCTCCAACTCCGTGCGATAGAGGGTTCCGCTCGCCAGGAGGAGGTACTCGACCAATCTCGTGAACGCGGACTCCGGCCCGTCCAGGTCCCGCTCCGCGGTCCAGAACGCGAGGGCCGCGTCTCGCTCGGAATCAGTCAAAGGGCGACGAAAGAGAGCGCGCCCGGCGCCGTCGAGGACGCGACCGACGCACCCGAGTTCGTCGATCTGAGTCTCGAGGCAAGGCTCGATATCCGCCGGACGGGTGGCCGCTGCCACCGCCTCGGCCACCCCCATCCACGTCTCGACCTGGGTTTCGCCCATCTGAGGCACCCCGGAAAAGGTGGAGAAGGCGCCGGGAGGGACTTGAAAGGACCCCTCGAGCGGCTCGGCCACGTCCACGTCCACGCCGAGGGCCGCCTTCACCGTGCTCTCGAGCTCGCTTGGGGTGAGCCTCCGCACCTGGACGGGCCGGGGCGTGCAGGCGGCTGGATCGAGCGCGCCCCCAAAGGCGCTCACCGCCGGAGGAGCCTCAGAGACCGGCTCGGGGCGCACGGGGAGGACCGGGCTCATCGGGTCCGGGGCTTCCCCCGCGGGAGGAGGGCCATCGTCGACATCGACCGTGGGGTCGGGAACCAGAGGCCCCACGCAGCTCGCGGCGAGGAGGCACGGTAAGAAGGGCACGCGCATGTTCGCCCCTCCTGTCGAAGCCCAGGGCTCGAACCGGGCCGCGACGGCGGTACAGCCGCGTCAGCAATCCGCCGGACCCGGCGCGATCAACTCGAACTACGCTGACGCAGGCCTACGCATCGACATCGGCTCAAGTGGTGGCCCCAGGCGCCGGGTCCTCAAAAGACGTTGGAGTCGAGCCAAGCAAGAGGTCAGGCCGCGGCGGGCTGCTGCTGCGTGATGCAGTGGAAAGCGCCGCCGCCCGCGACGAGCGCGCGGGCTGGGGATCCCACGATCTCGCGGCGGGGAAACAAAGGAGCCAGGGCCGCCAGAGCCTGGGCGTCGCCTCGGACGCCGTACTGGGGCACGACCACCCGCGTGTTGGCGATGTAGAAGTTGACGTAGCTCGCGGCCAGCAGCTCTCCGTTCGCCCCGCGAATCTCCCCCGGAGAGGGTACGGCGTGCACCCTTAGCCGACGCCCCTTGGCGTCCGTCATGGTGGCGAGGTCGTTCCGAATGGTCTCGAGGACCTCTCGATTGGGATCTTCGAGACCCGCCGGATGCATGCACACCACTTCGCCCGGAGCGACGAAGCGGGCCAAGGTGTCGACATGACCGTCGGTGTGATCGTTGTGCAGTCCATCCTGCAGCCAGAGGAATCTCTTGATCCCGAGGCGCGCTGAGATTCTCTCCTCGATCTCGTCCACATCGCAGCTCGGATTGCGGTTCGGCTCCAAGAGGCACTGTCGAGTGGTGAGGAGCGTCCCCTCCCCGTCCACCTCGATGGACCCGCCTTCGAGCACCAAGACCTCGTCCCACGCCCTTCCTGGGACCTGAGCCTGGACGAAGGCGGCCACCTCTTCGTCTCCGGGCATGACGTACTTCTTGCCCCACCCGTTGAAGCGAAAGCGGACCGAACCCAGCTCGGCGCCGCAGCGCACGAAGATGGGCCCGGTATCCCGCAGCCACACATCCCCATAGGGCCCCGGCACGAGGTCTACGCTGGGCCCGACCTCGTCGCGCGCCTGCGCTCTCAGCTCGGGGCGAACCAGCATCCGAACCCTCTCCCCGGAGTCCGCCACGACCTGGGCGAAGCTCGCAATCTCGCGGCGCACGGGCCCGAGGTCGCCCCCCCACTCCTCGGCGAGAGCGGGCCAAGCGGTCCACACGGCGGCGTGGGGGCTCCACTCCGCGGGCATCGTCGGGTTGGTGCCCCGGCCTGTACGCTCACCCACCGCTAACTACTATAGGTGACGTTGGGGAAGAGGACGCCGAGGGCACCGAGAAACACCGGCTGCCATAGTTGGCCGAAGGCCATCCAGGCCGCCATGAGACCGATGATGGCCACCCCGGGCTGTTCGAACAGCTCACGGAACGTGCGGAACCAGTCTTCGGGCAGCAACAGCGCGATCGCGGCGCTGCCGTCGAGCGGGGGCACGGGAAGAAGGTTGAAGGTGAAGAGGAGCAAGTTGAGCGTGAACACGACGCTGAGGACGAGAATCCCGAGCTGGCCCTCGCCCCCTCCTCCCGCGAGGTCCACGAGGTGCTCGGCGCTGGGGCTCATCGGGGCCTGAAACCACCCGGCCGCGACTCCGCCCATGATGATCGCCCCCGAGATCAGCACCAGGATGAGATTGGCGAGGGGACCGGCCGCCGCCATCCAGGCCGCCCGGCGCGGGAATCGATTCGCCCACACCGGGTCATAGGGCGCCGAGGCCCATCCGATCATCCATCCCCCTCCGTTCAGGAGGAAAGTGGCGATCGGCGCGAGGATCATCCCGAGCGGATGCCGCTTGATGTGGGGCGTAGGGTCGAGCGTGACTTGGCCGCCGTCGTGAGCGGTGGAGTCACCTCCGAGCTTGGCGGCGAGCGCGTGCGCGGCCTCGTGACAGGTGGTCGAGAAGAGGAAGATCACCAGCCACACGGGCAAGGTCGCGAGGACGTTGAGATCCACGCCCGCACCTCAACGCCCGGCGAGCAGGACCGTCAAGAGATCCTGCTCGGGCCGATGCCGAACCCACAGCGCTCCCCCCACGGCCCGGCCCCGCCAGGCGAAGGGGTTACCGCGGTGATCCCGCTCGGTCACGGAGAGGGCGCGCGGAGCGAGGCCGCGCAGCGCGTCGCGAAGGCGCCCCAAGCGCCGGGGGGAGCTCCCAGGTAGGGAGCCATCGTACTCGGAGAGCACGGGCACGGGCACCTCGATGCGGGCGCCGGTCAGTCGACCCGCGCGATCCGTAGCCAGGAGCCAGCGTACGCCCCCGCCCTCCCCCACGTGGACGCGTGCAAGCCGCTCGAGGTCCAAACCGGCGGGCCCCCGGGGGGCTGCGTCGTGGCGATTCAGGTCCGCGAGAAAGCCGGTCCTCAGGAGCGCCCGGGAGGGGCCGCCGGGCTCTTCGACCGAGATCTTCAC
>JBCBRU010000201.1:0-13482 GCA_039819565.1 Myxococcota bacterium
GAGGCGCGGCCGAGGGGTATCAGAATTGGCGCGGGGCGCATCTAGTCCCGGAGACTTCTCTGAGCCATCCGGCTCGCTCCGCCGCAGTTGCTTTCGACCATAGCTATCAACGCACAAAACTCAATGTCCATTCGGAGCTAGACCGGGGACCCTAGCGAGTATAGACACTTGCAGTATGGCGAGAAGCATCGCAGGGCTGGCTTTCCTACTTCTGGTGGGCTGCGGTTCATCTTCAGGCGGGACGGACGACATCGGTGCTACTCCTCGAGCCGACACCGGCTCCACCGTCGATGCCAGCAAATCAGACACTGGATCCGTGGACACCGGTGCTGCCGACGCTGGTCCGATTGATACGGGATCCGCGGACACCGGTACCGACGACGCCGGCCTCATCGACTCGGGAGCCACAGATACCGGCGCGGCGGACGCGAGCCCCACCGACACAGGAGCTCCAGACACCGGCGCAACCGACACGGGGCCCGTAGACTCGGGCATCCAAGATGCGGCTCCTGGTCCCATAGACGCCGCGACTGGAGATGCTGGGCCGGTGGACTCGGGCATCCAAGATGCTGGTCCCGGCTCCATTGACGCCGGGACTGATGCTGGGCGGGTGGACTCGGGCATCCGAGATACTGGTCCCGTAGACGCCGGCACTGTCGATGCTGGTTTGCTCCCCGATCTGGGTGGCTCAGTCGACGCAGGGACAGGGTGCGGGATTCTCGGCGTCTACGAGGGAGTCGGACCCGCAGGAGGTACCATGGTCATTTGGTTCGAGTTCATGTCCGACGGCTCTTGGGTGAGTGCGGCCACGAGGGCTGGCCTCTCATCGAGCCCAACCAATTCCGGGACCTACGGCCTCGTCGGAGCTCGATTCACGGTCACTGACCGCGGCGGCGCGTGCGGAACCGCAGTCGGCAGCTACGATGTCGTTTTCGGGGCGAACTGCTCTGCCGCCCTTACGCTCGTATCGGACACGTGCGGACCGAGGGCAGGCTTCTTGAACGGCTCAACGCTGATCCCCTGACGCTGCCGTCCCGAGCATCGTCAGGAAGAGCTTCGTTCGCGGGCAAGCCCTCCTTCGGCCCCGGTCGTGGCCAGTCCGGCCACCCCGTCCCGGCCGACGCACGAAGTCGTGGCTGACGCTCGAAACCCGACCTGCGAGTCGGCAAAGACAGATATCTGGTGCGACCGCGTAAGCGGCGACCTTCAGAACATCTTTCGGCCGGGCCGGCGCGCCTCCCCTCAGGGAGGGGCGGGGGGGAGCCCCTCGACGTCTGGGGTGCAGGGCATCCCGGGTTCGACCTCTTTGCAGCTCACGAATCTTGGTTTCACGCCGCGTTCAGGGCCTTCATCCTGCTCCACGTGGTCACCGGCACGGGACGACTGCGATGGGGGGCGGGCCGAGCGCGACGTGGGCTTCCGAGGCCTCTCGCAGCTCATCAGGGCGACGAGGGACACGGCCAGGATGACCCGAAGAGAGCGAGGCTTAGACATACCTAAGGCCAAGACGGAGGAGACTATTTCCAGGCCCTCAGTCGGCTCGAGATACAACGCTTCGCCGCCGTCCCTCGATCGCGGAACACAGCCTGATGGCAGGCCTTCGCGTTCAGCATGCAGTGAGTGCCGCCCTCGCTTCCGTAGCACCATGCTCGGTCGGTCTGAACGCACTCGAGTTTGCGTCGCTGATCTGGGGAGATCTTGGCTTCGCAGAGACGTCGGCTGGAGTAGCAAACTCCAACGTCTCGGTCTGCGTTCTTCCGGACTTGGCAGACCGTGGGCTGGTTGGCCGCCTCCGCCGTCCCGGCCGCCCACCCCAGAAAGAGGGTCGCGGCGAGCGCCACTCCGCGGTGTGTCCATCGACGTGGAGCATCCATAGGGTCCTAGGTCGTCCGAGACCGGGCCGACGAAACGAGGGCCGTCGATCTGAACCGGCGAACGGACCTCGATGGTACAGAGGGCTCAGCCACCGAGTTGCAGCGGCGTCTACGGGCCGCCTCGGTAGGCGCTGGGGGGGACTCCGAACTTCCGGGAGAACTCCCGGCTGAATTGAGTGGGGCTTTCGTAGCCCACATCGAAGGCTGCGGTGGAGACGCTATGCTCACCGCTGCGCAAGAGCCGGCGTGCCTCCATAAGGCGGAGATCCTTCACATATTGGAGCGGGGTGGTGGCGGTCACGGCCTTGAAATGCTTGTGAAAGGCGGACGGACTCATCCCTACCGCCCGCGCGAGCACGGGGACCGCCACCGGAGCTCGATACTCGGAGCGTAATCGATGGATCGCCCGCGCAATATGACTTGCATAGCTATCGCGACGCAGGAGCATGCGAAGCATCGCCCCGTGACGCGCTCGCAAGAGGCGATAGTGGAGCTCGCGCCGCACCAGCGGAGCGAGCACCCGGACCCCCTCCTCGTCCTGCGCGAGGTCGAGGTAGCGACCGAGGACCCCGAGAAGAATGGGATCCGCCTCGCCGACCGCGTAGGCTTCGGGGTCGGGAGGAGCGGCCGCATCTTCGACCTCCTCCTCGAGGCTGCGCATCTCTTCCAGGTCGAGCCCCACCACGATGGACAGAAACGGAGCGGAGGGACGGGCTTCGAGTACCCGCGCTTCCACCGGCAGATCGTGGCTGACGATGATGCACGACCCGGGGCCGACCTCGAAGTGGCGCCCGCCGATCGTGGTCTCCTTTCGACCTTGGAGGATCAGGCAGACGACGGGTGAGTACACCGAGGCTTCGAAGTCCGTGCGAACATCGCTCCGGTACACGGAGAGCCCGGGGACGGCCGAGAGCCGCGTGCCCCCGTACGCCCCGCGGGAGTGCACCGCCACCTGCTCGACGCGCGCGCGAAGGTCCGCGAGGTCCATGCCTCGGAGGCTACGCGGCTCGAGCCGACGGATCCACGCCGAGCCCGTGGCCTGGGCGAAGGCCTCCGAGGAGGCAGCTGAAGGCTCGGCCGAGCGCCGAACGTCTTCGTCTCCTTCGTTCAGCGAAGCGGCCGGACGAAATGGACGGAGAAAGACGGGCTTCGGTGCCCGACCGAGCTTCGGCCTCGGGCTAGAGCCCGCTCACGCTCCGAATCCAACTCCGGAACGCCGAGATACGCGTGTACACGGCGGGAACGTTGGTGGGGCACCCGCCGCGACCGAAGCTGGTGAGGCCCACCTGGGTCGCATTGGGACGGAAGAGGGGACCTCCGCTGTCGCCGTTGCAGGCATTTTGGCGGGCGCCAACGTTATCGAGGATGCAGATTTGGGTGCTATCTACACTCGGGAAGAATTGACGGCATTGGCTCGTCGAGATGACGCGGGTGTCGGCGCTCAGCAATAGATCTGAGGAAACCCCCTGCTCGGTACGGCCGAACCCACTGATATACACGACCTCGCCGTTGGAGGCGTCGGTGGTCGAGCTCGCCATGATGGATCTCGTGGCGTTGGGTTGGCCGGATACGCGGAGGAGCGCAATGTCATTCGGAGAGACCTGGCCAAAGCGATAGCCGGGAGCAATGGAGACACTCTGAACCGAGACCGTATCGCTCAGGCTGTACTGGGAGCGCCGAGCCTTGCCGAAGGCCACGACATAGTCACCTCGAGTGTTCTCCACGCAATGGGCCGCGGTCAGCACCCAGTGTTGACCTGAGCCGTTGCGTCCGATGTAGGTCGCGCCGCAGTTGAACGTATATCCGCCGCCCGAACGCACATAAAGCGCGCCCTGCCGGTCGATGAATCCCTGACTTGCGACGTAGCCATTGATGATGGGGGAAGCAGTCGTTGCGGTGCTCTCCGGTTCGAGGAGCTCATCCTCACCCCCGCAAGCAACTACACCGCAGATCAACGCAGCTGGAGCAAGGGCCTTTGTAAGTCTGAACATGCATCTCTCCTGTTCTCGATCGAATCGAGGTAGATATAGGAACCACTATCTCTAGAATCGGCGGGAGAGTTACCGTGCACTCCCCCACCGACTTTGTACTTGTCCCTTAGTACAGGCGTGACGGCTAACACAGCCTCTTCCCGGCTTCAAATCGACATGAAGATATGGGCATCCCTTCGGCCCTCGGGGGTGGGATGAGACTTTCAGACAGCATGCATTTGGTGATGAACCTTCGAGAGGGCGATTTCACAAACCTTCAGATAAGAGATGAGGACGACATCTCAAGGCCCACGTTTACCAACCACCTAACCGTGGCCGGAGGCATATATCGGGCAAAGTCAGCCTTTAGGAGGATGTTCCGAGCCCTGCCCCCTCCATGATGCAGCAGACCTTGAAGCCAGAGATCACGAGGACGGCACCTTCTTCACCAGAAGTGAAGGAAGGGGCGGACAGATTGCGCCAGACACCCGTCCCTCAAGTCGCCCGTCCCCGGACGAAAGAGGCGATCCGCCTCTCGGTCAGTGGTCGTTCCCCCTCTGAGCAGAGGGTCCCTGCGACAATCCGCCGGGGTTCCGATACGTGCTTCGCATCTCGGGAGCTTTGCCGAGGTCGGTGGAGATTCAGGCAGCAGCGGGAGAGGATGAGGCAGGCGCCGTGTCTACGGGTGGAGCATGATGCCCGCTCTTTAGGACCGTCCATGAACATCGAAACGAAGCACCTCGACACCGTGATCAGCCGCCATACCCAGGACCTCACCGGGAAGGACGTTGCCGTCACGGGGACCACGAGCGGCACCGGCTATGTGTGCGCACGGGAGCTCGCGAAGCTCGGCGCGCGGGTCCTGCTCCTCAATCGCACCAGCGATCGGGCCTCGAAGGCGCTCGAGAAGCTACAGGCGGAGGTCCCCAACGGCCGCTTCGAAGCTGTGGAGTGCGACCTTCAGAGCTTCGAGAGCGTCCGCAGTGCCGCCGCCCACGTCCAGAACCGCCTCGAGGCGCTCGATGTCCTGTGCAACAACGCCGGGGTCATGGCTCTGGCGGACCTCGCCACCGCCGACGGCTACGACGTCCAAATGCAGACCAACTGCCTCTCCCATTTCCTCCTCACGCGCGAGCTGTTCCCGCTGTTGAAGGCGGCCCCGGAGGGACGGGTGGTCAACCATACCTCCATGGCTCGGCTCGGTCCGAACCTGGCCCCGGAGTACTTCGAGAAACGGGGCGGGGATCTCGGCGGAGACGGCACCGACGAAGAAAACTCGAGCTTTGGGGGGCCCCGCTGGGCGCGCTACCACCAGACCAAGCTCGGCAACTGCGCCTTCACCTACGGCATGAAGGCTCGCCTCGACAAGGCGGGGATCAAGAACGTGAAGGTTCTGCTGGCCCATCCCGGCCTCGCCGCGACGAACCTCCAGCTCACCACCGCCGATGCCGGGGGCATGGACGCCGAGAGCGACCTGATGAAGCTCGCGCAGTCCGCCGAAGACGGCGCCACCGGGATCATTCGAGCCTGCGCAGATCCTGAGGCGGCCTCCGGCGACTTCTTCGGTCCCGAACGCTGGAGCGGATTCCCGGACCGTATCGAGCCCGAGGCGCTCCTGACGGATGCAGACAATCTGCGCGTCAACTGGGACGGGTGCGAGGCGGCCGTCGGCCCCTTCTACGTGTGACGGCCGGCGTCAGTCGGGAGGGTCCAGACGTTCGATTTTGTAGAAGTTGATGACCCCCTTGAAGCGAAGAGGGTTGTGGATATGGTCCATCTCCCCATACACCAGCCAGTGAACGCGATCCCGGTGAAGGTATCGTCTCGCCACCTCTTGCGTCTTCGCGGAGGACACGGACACATCTGGCGGCGCGAGACAGTCGTCGGCCGAGGGTGAGCGACCGGTCAGGACGCACCACGCAAGGAGGTTCGCCACCTCTTCGGGCTCGTCCATGCGACGGGCCCAGCTTCCGAGCACTTGAGCACGAGCGCTCCGGATCTCTTCCTCCGTGAGTCCATGGTCTCGGACCCGCTCCACGACCTCCTGGTGGGTATCGAAGAGCTGCATCCCTCTTTGAGCGTCGATCCAACCTCCGTAGACGAGCTCGGAGGCGCCGGGAAGCGTTCGCATGGAGGCCCCCACGCCGTAGGAGGCTCCGCCCTGGTGACGCAGGCGCCGATTCCCTTCCGAAGTGAATCCACCGATGGCCTCTTCGAGAAGAAGGAAGGCCGGATAATCATCGTGGCTCAGATCGGGACCGACGTGAAGCGCCTGCATGAGGACTTGGTCGTTGTTGAACCAAAGCGCGTGGAACTGGTTGCCCTTTTCTTCTTCGAGAGGGGGCACGGGCGGGGGCGGCTGCCGCTTGGGGAGAGGCTGACTCGGGTCCGAGCGCGGAAGGCCTGCGAGGATCTCGCCGACGGAGGGAAGCCCCTCCGGGGGCCCAAGGATGAGGAACGTGGCGCGGCGTAGATCGAGCAACTGCGACCACGCCCGCTCCACTACCTTGGTCTTGACCTTGGAGAGGGCGTTCACGCGGGCGGCCGGCCCCTGAGCCCAGGGGTGCTCACGCCCGTACCTGCCCATGCGCGCGAGCGTCCGGGACACCCCGGAGGAAGCCACCAGCGACTGAAGAAAGTCGAACCGGTCCTTCTTGAAGTCCCCGAAAGCCTTCTTGCGCTCCAGAGCCTTCCCGAAGGCCGGCAGCATCGCCGCCGCTTTGGAAGGCAATCCGACCGCCTTGAGTCGCAGCATGGTCCCGTTGGCCCGGCCAAATCCATCGGCGCCTACAGGGAGAGCTCGGATCAGCCGGCGCCGAGCGAGATCGATGGTCAGGGCCTCGAGACCAAGGGTCGACTTCGTCCCAAGCACGGGGAACGCAAGGAGCATCACCGTCGTAGGCGCGGAAGGGATGGTGACCCGCACGACGCCGGGGTGGCCCGCGGCGGCGGGCACGTGTTCGATGGCATAGGAGGGCGGCGAGACCTCCACGCGAGGTCGCGGGAGCTCGGGGGCGGCGTCAAGGCCCGTTGCCAAATCGGCAGCTGGCAAGGGTTCGAGCGCAGGCCGCGGAGCCGGGGACGCGCAGGCCCCGCAGACCAAGAGAAGCGCCCGCAGCGAGCCTCCGAGGACCGGGGTCTCGAGTTTAGTCTTCACTCCGAACCTCCTGGATCTCGACCCGCCCGTTGTGTCGAGAGCTGCGAAGGATGATCGGGGGCTCAGCGAGGAGGGACTTGATCAGCATCGCCGCCCGGGCGGCCGATACTCCTCGGATCTGGTCCACCCGCTCCGGAAGAGACGGGGCTTCGTCATCGAGGAGCGCGTGCATCGCGACGCGGGCCCGCTCGGTGGGGGTCGCAAGCTGGCGGCGCTCTCGCAGCTCGGCTTCCACACGACCGCTCTCGATACGGCTCTTCACGAGCTCGTCCGGGTCGCGGGCGGCAGCGTCGAGCTTCTCCTTGAAGGTCGCCTCAGCCCCGTCGAGCCTCTTCGAGGCCCAGCTCGATATCCATAGGCGATATAGATCGTAACTCCCCATGCGCTCGACCTCCGCGTTGCCCCGACGCGCGACGCCTTTGTGCGCGCGGCGAACACGCCCCGCAAGCCCCTCCAAAATGTACTCCACCACCTGACGCTCGCCGGGGCTGGTTCGGTTGGGAAGCTGCCAGCGATACTCGAGCTGCTCTTCACGATTGCGGGACTTGATCCGGAACCCTTCGATGTCGCGAGCTTCGACGAGAGGAGACGGGGCGTAGCTCGCCGGAGGGGCCTCGGGACGCTCCAGCTCGCTAAACCAAAGCTCGAGCTTGGTCCGCAGGGCCTCTTTGTCGAAGCGACCAGCAATGGCCACCACCGCCTGGTCGGGCCGATAGTGCTTCCTCAGGAACCACCTCAGCTCGTCGATGGTGTGGCGCTGGACCTCCCCGCGCTCGCTCGCGACCGCCACCCACATGCTGCCCTCAGGATAGATGACGCGGTTGATGGCCCGGAGAACCTTGCGGCTATATCCCTCTCGGAGCTCGAGCTCGCGAACGACGACATCTTTCTCGCGAGATAGATCCTCTTCGGTGAGCGCCGAGGCCGTAAAGGCCATCCGCTCGCGCTCGAAGAGAAGCACCGCGTCCAGGCTGACCGGGGTCGTTGTGCTCTCGTACCAAGTCCGGTGGGGGGCGGTGAAGCCGTTCCACCTTCCTCCACTGTCTCGAAGATACTCACTGCTGGCAAAGGGCCCGTAGCGGCCGGCTCTCCTCAGGACGAGATGCTCAGCCAGATGCGGCAAACCGTATCGGCCGGGGGGCGCCGAGGCTGCCCCGGCCCGATAGCCGACCAGAACCGCGACGGTGGCGCGACCGGGCATCGGCTCGAGATAAATGCGGAGGCCGTTCTCGAACTGAATCTGTTCGGAGCTTGCTGAGCTCGTCACCCCCGACAGCGCCACGAGGGCCACGCCAAGCCACATGCGTCGATTTCAAGACCATCCTCGAGAGCCGGTCAACGGGGGTCGCTGAGGCCCTGAATCGCCGAATCGCTCATTTTCGAAGATCGCGTCACGAACGGTCATATTCGAGCGCCCCTCTCCGTCAGCTTCGGCGAAATGAGCAACCCCTGCCCGTGCCCGCACCTGCGTGCGTGTGAGTATTTCACCCGATGACTCGACCTCGAGGTGTACGGATGGGGGGCGCCGCGTGCCCGGCCCAAAAAAGATCTTCGCATCTTCCCTCGCGGGTCCGGTCTACTTTGTGTTCATGCGGATCCTCGCTTGGGTGGGCTTCGCCGCAGCCGCGGGGTGCGGGCCCGGACTGGTCGACGACGGTTGGACCGGAGCGCCCCTCGTCACCCTGGAGGCGCGACTCGATCTGGCCGCCGACGTGGCGCTCGAAGGCCCGGTCGAAGTCGCGATCCAGTGGTACGCCCGGCCCATCAACGCGCTCAGCTCGGTCATCGAGCCCCCGGAACCGGAGCGGTGTGACGGGGCGTTCCCATGGCTCTCCGAGCGCACGGACACCCTTGATGAGACCGAGTGGGTGAGTGAGACCCGTCGATTCGAGCCCGAGTTCCCCCTTCGCATGCGGATTCCGATCTTCGAGCCCCCTCCCGTGCCGGTCCAGGGCGACCTTCTCGATCTCGGAGGCGAGGGGCGCTGGGCGGTGGGGGTCCTGCTCGCCTTCTCGGATGAGGATGACTCGGGGCGCTTTGAGCCTCCCTCGCCGGCCGAAGCTCGAGATCGAGTGCTGGGTCTCCCTTGGGTCGAGGGGGGTCGGTCGCGCCGAGTGCTGTTCCTCGACGGCACCCTCCCCGATGGGCACCCGCTCGCTCCGCTGGGGGCGGGCCTTCACGTCGTCGATATCGACCGGGAGCTCGAGCGCGACTTTCGCCAGGACGTGAGCGGCCCCATCGCCCTCACCCTCCCGCGTGACCCCTCGGAACGCGGCCCCGCGCTCTTGTCGGTGTGCGGTCGGAGCGAGCAGCGGGTTCGACTCGGAGGCCCGGTTCGAGCAGGGGACCCCGTACAGTGCTCCGACGACGGTCGCCGCTTCGTCGCCGGCCAGGTCGAATACGAGCCGGACGGCACCCCCTGCGTGGTCGAGCACCGGTGGACGGCCGCCTGCGTGGAGCCCGGTGCAACTCGTCCTGCGGGTTGGCCCTGCCCGTGACGAGAGAGGAGCTGGATGCGATCTATCGGCAATACGGAGTCCTCGTGCTGGGTCGCTGTCGACGATGGCTCGGCCCGGGCCCCGAGGCGGAGGACGCACTGCAAGAGATCTTCATGCGTGCTCAGCGATACGGACGGAGCTTCAAAGGGGGCTCCCGCCTGGCTTGGCTCTACACCATCGCGGACCGTCACTGCCTCGATCGACTCGATCTCGCCCGCCGGCGACCGCTTGCTCAAGACGGCGAGCCCGACGCCACGGCTGGGAGTGAGACCCCCGCTCATGACCAGAGGATCCTCGTGGCGGGGGTGCTTCGGGCGACCCGGGAGGAGATCCGCAAGACCGCCATCCTCTACTTCGTCGACGAGATGAGTCAGGAAGAGGTCGCGGAGCGGACTGGGGTCACGCGTCGAACGGTTCAGAATCGACTCGAGAAGTTCCGAAAGGACGCGCGCCGGGCCCTCAGTCGCGACAGGAGAAGCTTCGAATGAGCACACCCTTCGACCAAGACCCAGCCCTTCGGCCCCACGGGGTATCCCGCTTCGATGTCGAGCGATTCGCGGTGGGCGAGGACGTCCCCGCGGAGCTGGCGCGGCGCATCGAGACGCACCCGGAGCTCATGGCCGAGGTGAACGAGCTGCGGGGGTCCATCCACCACTTCGCCCAGACCCGAGCCCCCTTGCCCGAGCCCAAGGTCCGTACCCTCAGCTTTCCCCGATGGGTCATGGCCGGCGCCGGCCTGGCGGCGGCCGCCGTCGCGCTCATGGTCGTGGGCGCACCTCGACGGGCGCGAGACGGTGGGGCTCGGCCGGAGGTCGCCCTGAAGGGAGCCGGCGCCGCCCCGATCTTCGATGTCTATGTGAGCGCCCGGGGAGAGCCCGCGGTTCGCCACGAGGGGGTCCTCGATGTTCGTCCCGGCGCCCGTCTGCGCTTCGTACTTCGGAAGGCGCCGAGAGCGGGGCGCGTGGCGGTGGTTTCGCTGGAAGCTTCGGGGCGCGTCAGCCGATTCATTCCCGAAGCGGGCGAGGAGACGATCATCGCGGCCAGCGGTGGCCCCACGCCCCTTCCCGGCACGATCGAGGTGGATGCCTACCCGGGCCGCGAGTGGCTCGTCTTCGTCTGGGCGGCGGAGCGATTCGAGCTGTCCTCGGTCGAAGCGGCGCTGGAGAGCCTGCCGGAGGAGGCCCTCGTGGCCGGGGCCCGTCCCCGCATCGAGGCCGCCGTCCGAGAGGCGCTGGACGCGCCCACCGCCCGCGTTGAGGCCCGCCCCCTCGGACGTCGTCCATGACGCCGCTCCTCGCGCTGCTCGCGGTCGCAGCGCCGCTCGAGGAGGCCCGGGTCGTCATCAGCATCGGCTCGAACCTGGGCCTCTCCCACGAGGCCCCGCTGCGCTACGCCGAGCGGGACGCCGAGCGCTTCGCGGACCTCATGACCAGCCTCGGAGCTACGGAGGCGGATCGCGTGGAGCTCGTGCTCGGGGGTGGGGCGGGGGCGGTCCGCGCGGCTCTTCAAGCGGCCCGCGGACGCATTGCGGAGATCGCCCGCTCCCGCCCCACCGCCTTCGTGGTCTTCGTCTCGGCGCACGCGGACGCCGAGGGTCTCCATCTCTCCGGAGAGGTCATGCGGTGGTCCGAGTTCCGCGCCCTCGTCCGCGCCTCCCCGGCGCAGCTGAGATTGACGGTGGTGGATGCCTGCCAAACCGCCCCGCGCACGAAGGGCGGCCGACCGACCGCGCCCGTCGAACTTCGCCTGGCCGAGGACCGGGTCGCGGGAGAGGTCACGATGACCGCAGCCGGGTTCGGAGAGCCGGCCCAGGAGTGGCGGGCCCTCGAAGGCTCCCTCTTCACCCACCATCTCTTGTCCGGCCTCCGAGGGGCCGCCGACCTCGACGCCGACGGCGCGGTCCGCCTAGGCGAAGCCTACGGCTACGCCTACCGGGCGACCCTGAGTGACTCCTCGGCCACCCCGGTCGGACCCCAGCGACCCGGTTTCGAGATGGACGTCCGGGGCCGCGAAGACTGGGCGTGGACCCGCACGACGGAGGCGGGGGCCACCCTGGTGATGGAGCCGGAGCTCGCGGGTCGCTTCATGGTCATCGAGCGACCGGGCGGCTTGCTCGCCGAGATTGACAAGCGAGCGGGAGAGCCGCTCGCCATCGCGGTCCGTCCCGGCGCCCTCCGCGTGGTGGAGCTCCGCGTCCCTCGAGCGAGAGTTGTGGACCTGCGCCTCGCGAGCGGGGAGCGAAGAGGCCTCGCGTCCCGCGACCTCGTCGCGACCCGATTCTCCGACTCGGTGCTGAAGGGGCAAGGGCGCTTTCTCCTCCGGCCGTGGACCCTGGCCGTGGGCCTCGGGCTGCAGTCGCCCCTCGTCGACGGGGCCTCGACGACGGCCGTGATCCGCGGGGGTCTCGGGCGGCAGCTCGGACCCCTCCGCGCGGAGCTCGAGCTCCTCGCACGGGGCAGCGCCGTGAGCATCGGGGTCGGCTCGGGGCCCCAGCTGGGGGTCGGAGCCGCCGCTACGGTGGGAGCCCAGTGGCCGCTTGGCCCGGGCGAGTTCGGGCTGATGGCGGGCCCGACCACCTGGTATGTGCGGCAGTGGATCGACAGGGAGCGGGGAGAACAGATCGAGCGGGTGTTCGGTGAGGTCGACGACGGCGGCTCGGGTTGGGTGATCGGTGGCGTCCTTCGCCCGGGCTACGAACTCGGCCTGGGCGGGGTCTGGGCGCTCAGGATCGAGGCTGGGCTCGAGATGCTGTGGGTCCCGTTTCGGAGCGGCGAGGACGCGCTTCGGACCACCGTCGGCGCCGGACTCACGCTGCGGCGCGCCTTTGCGTGGTGACGGACGAAGGGCACATTTTTTTCTTCGCACTTCCGGAGGAGCTCGCGGTCACTCTGACGTGCGACTCACCATCCTCCTCCCTCTCTTCCTCTCCCTGGGCATGCTGGCCTGCGAAGACACGGCGCCGTCTGATGGGCCGCCCGACGCTGGAGCGTCGATCCCCGACAGCGGAGGCCCCGCCCCAGACGGAGGGTCGGACCTAGACGGAGGCGAGCCGGCCGATGGAGGCGTACCGGGCGACGGCGGAGGCGTCGACTCCGGGGGGGGGCCGATCGGGAATCCGGCCGCCGGGGCGTGGAGCGAGACGTTCGGCCTCCCGGGGGTCTCGGGCGTCCCGGGCGCCGCGGTTCGGGTTTTCGCGTCGGGCCGGGACGGCCTCTACGCGGGAGGAGAGTTCGTCCAGATGTCTGGCGTCTCGGCCAAAGGGGTGGCCCGATGGACGGGGAGCGCGTGGACATCGCTCGGCGAGGGGCTGGACATCACCGTCAACGGGCTCACCTTCGACGGCCGCGGCGAGCTCTGGGCGGGAGGCCTGGACTCCGGGTTCGGCCCTCCGGGAAGCCCCATCCTCTTCTCTTGGGACGGTCAGACCTGGACCCCCGGGCCAGGGGTGCAAGGGGACTTCCCTCGCATCACAACCCTCACAACTCTCGCGGACGGGCGGATGGTCGCGGGCGGTGCCTTCGCGGGCGTTGACGGGGTGAGCGCCCCTAACCTCGCCGTGCGCACCCCCAACGGCTGGGAGGCCTGGGGGAGCTCACCCAATGGCACCGTCCACGCGGTGATGGAGGACCCTGAGGGTCGCGCCTGCATCGGTGGGGAGTTCAGCCAGGTTGGGGATCAGCCGGCCTTTGGCGTGGCCTGCTGGGACGAGACCGCCGGCGACTGGCGGGGACTGGGGCGGGGGCTCCCGGGCTTCGTGTTCGCGCTCATTCCCGGGGACGCCGCGGGCGAGCTCATCGCGGGGGGCAACTTCACCTTCGTCGACGACCTCATGCAGGAGCGAGCCGGTCTCGCCCACTGGGACGGCCAGACCTGGCGCCCTCTCGGCGGGGGGGTCCAAAACGGCGAGATCAACTCCGTACGTGCCCTCGCTCGAGACACGAGCGGCCGTCTCCTCGTGGGCGGGCACTTCTTCACCGTCGACC
>JBCBRU010000202.1:0-13470 GCA_039819565.1 Myxococcota bacterium
GAAGAGGAAGCCTACCGAGGTAGGCGACGATGAGAGTCGCGAAGCGACGGCCGAGCGAGCACGCGGCGAGAGGCGCGGCCGGGGGGTATCAGAATTTACGCCGGGCGCATCCAGGCGCAGGCGGTCCTGTCGAGCACGCCCGAGCGGTGCTTCGATAGGATTGGGCCGGTGATCGAACTCAGTCTCCGGCGAGGGTCTCGATATCGAGCTGGTACCCGAAGCGCCGCCCGATCAGAACCGACCGAGGCGGCGGACTCCCCGGCTCGAGAAAGCGCACGAGAGCGAGCGTTCCGTCCGCGTCTGAGAAGATCCGCTCGACGAGGCCACCGTCTTCGACGCGCTCCCGCACTTCGATCCCGTCCACTTCTCCGGAGCGTTGGCCGTCCGCAAAGGGACCTTCGAGCCAGGGGAAGAACACCCGCTGGACGTCGAGAAGAATGTGCTCTCCGTCAAAGGGGAGCGCCTCCCCGGTGCGGTTCTCGAAGCGCACCTCACTCCCCTCCGCCTCGGCCACGAAAATGACCGTGCCGACGGGAGTGAGACCCACCAGACGCAGCCGGTCCCCGACCTTCTCGAGCACGCCGTCGAAGGTCCGGGAGGCTTTCTCTCCGTAGCTCACGGTCACCGTTTGGCGCCACGAGAAGTCCTCCGGGTAGGCGGAGGGCGAACGCACCTCGACAGGCGGAGCTCGAAAGTCAGCCTGCGACGCGCGGCAAGAGGACCCGCCGAGGGCCAGCGTCAGCACGAGCCAGGTCCGCTGCGCCACGAGCCGACTCTAGCTCGGCCGAAGCGGGCTTGGCGAGCGCTCGACCACGAGCTCAGGAAACGGTCACGCTCGCCACCGTGGCCGCGTGAAAGAGCGCGATCCCCACGTTGGACGCCACCACCGGATGTCGGGCCGAACCCACGGTGAGCAGAGTCAAGAGTTTGTAAACGACCTGCACGGAGAGCAGGCCGAGCACGGCCTCTGGAGCATCGACTACCAGCAGACCGGCGGAAACCAGGAGGATGGCGAGATAGACCGCGAGGAGAATGGAACGTGCGGGACTTCGGGTCCCGTAGGCAGCGCGGACCCAGGGAGCATCCCGAAGCAGACCGGCGGTCACCGGGATGAGCACGAGTAGATTTAGGACCAGTGATGCGAAGAGCATGTTGAACGACGTTCAACAAACCCGGTTGAACACTGTCAAACGGAATGCGATCTCCACGTCGTGGCGCGAAGTGTAGGCCAGCACCACGGCGACCTTCGTCGCGCGCTGATCGAGGCCACGGTCGGCCTTCTGGAGGAGGGCGAGCGGGCGCCCTCGCTACGTCTCGTGGCTCGACGCGCGGGCGTGAGCCCCGCCGCCCCTTACCATCATTTCGGGAGTCGGGACGGCATGATGGCGGCGGTGGCGGAGGCAGGCTTCGAGGCGCTCGCCGAGGTCCAGCTCGCCGCCCTGAGCACCGAAACGGAGCCGCAGGACCGACTCGCGGCGA
This sequence comes from Myxococcota bacterium, assembly GCA_039819565.1. Classification (GTDB taxonomy): domain Bacteria; phylum Myxococcota; class Kuafuiibacteriia; order Kuafuiibacteriales; family Kuafuiibacteriaceae; genus JAHQVK01. The sequence goes on from JBCBRU010000202.1 coordinate 1,480, forward strand.
TGACCGCCGCCTACGTTCGTTTCGGGGCGGATCACCCAGCGCACTACGAGGTGCTGTTCGGCGCAGGCCTGGATGCCAAGGAAACCCCAGACAGCCTAAGGGATGCGGCCCTCGCCACCTTCGAGCGCCTCGTCGAGGCGGTAAGGGCCTGTCGACCGGAGCTCGACGCGGCCGATGTCCGTGCGCGGGCCCGCTCCGCCTGGGCCACCGCCCACGGCGCAGTGGTCCTAGCCCGCATGCAGGCCTTCGGCCCGCTGGGCGGAGATCCCTCTCCGGAGGGGGTTTCCGACGAGGTCTCAAAGGCGATCCTTCGCGACGTCCTCGGTTGAGCCTGAAGCCGTCTCCGGGGCGGCCCCACGGAGAAGTCTGTTGACGGGGAGAGTTAGGCCGGGTTGCGAAAGCCGTCGGGAGAATTTGCAAGATCCCGATAACATTTACAAAATCGGAGCGGCCACCCGACCCCCACGTTGGTAGGGGCCCGTGTCATGTCGCTGCCGCTCTTGCTGGTCGGGATCTTGCTCCACACCTCTCCTCCACAACTCACCGCCGACGTCTTCGGAGCGGGAGCCTTGGCCGAGTGTAAGACGGACCTCGTCCACCTCAATCAAGTCACGGGGTGGCAAGCACGCTGGCCTCGGGACTGGGCTCGCATCGCGCGCTCGAAGAGGGTCTTGGACCAGGATGAGCGTCGCTGGCGTCAAGTTCCCGCGGCTCTCGCGAGGGCTCAGGTGGCCCTGAGGCGGAGCCTCGGCACTTCGCGTATGGCTCCGCGGGTGGTGGTCGCACGGGTCCATCAACAGGTCCGAGATCTCGCCACCGAGATCCGACGGCGGAGCCCTCGATACTTCGGTGATGACCGTTCCTGGAACTCCATGATGTCCGACACCATCCTCCCCGCGCTGGAGGGCTTCGGCACCTTTCTTGGGAAGGAGTATCTCGCTCGGGCTCCTACCACTCCGGGCTTGGCTCGGGTTCCGGACGGCCCCCGGTGCTTTCGTGCCGCCGTCGAGTGGTGGACGTCCGTCGACGTAGACCCGGAGGTTGTGGAGGCGCAAGGTCGTCGGCTCCTGGCTGAGACCGAGGCGGCGCTCCGAGCCACCGCTCCGGAGCGCTCCAAGGAGGAGTTACTCGACGCGCTCCGCAAGCCCGTCCCCTCCGTGGACGCGAAGGCGCTCCTGGAGATCTCGCGTACCGCCCTGGCTCGAGCCTCCCGCCGCAGCACGAAGGCCTTCCGTCACGTGCCCTCACCACCCGAAGTGGTGGCAATGGAGGCCCACTTGCAGGACGGGTTTCCAGCGGGATACTATCGAGGCGGCTCCGCTCCCGCCTTCGTCGTCAACCCGTCACGCCCCGGGGAGCGGCGTCGGATGGCCGAGGTGATCGCGTTTCACGAAGGGGTCCCTGGCCATCACCTCTTCTTCGCGTATCCGGGCCCGAACCGAGGCGGCTTTCAGGCCGGGATCCTCGAAGGGTGGGCCATCTACGCTGAGTACCTCGCCGACGAGCTCGGCCTCTACACCGAGACCGCGGATCGCCAGGGGATGATGGCCAAGCACCTGTGGGCGGCGAGCCGTCTCGTGGTGGAGCCCGGCCTCCATGTACGTGGATGGTCACGCCAGCGCGCCGTGGACTTCATGCTCGAGGTCACCGCCCTCCCCGAGAAGGAGGTGACCCTCGAGGTCGACCGGTACATCGCCATGCCCGGACAGTCCCTCGCCTATATGTTGGGCTATCTCGCCATCGCCGAAGCTCGGCAGCGGGCGGAGAGAACGCTCGGGGCCGGCTTCGACCTCGCCGACTTTCACCACGCCGTGCTCGCCCCCGGAGCCCGGCCCCTGGCGGTCATGGAGGCGGACGTGGACGCCTGGGTGGACGAGCAGCGGCGCTCGCCCTGAACCCGACGGCGGACTGGGCGGGGAGCGAAACCTCAATCGGACCCTACCCACGCGCGACCACGGAGTACGCCACGAACCAAAGCAGCAGCAAACAACCGTAGCGTAGCACTCCGAGGATCACGGTGGCCTGGCCGGCGTCCGAGCTGACGCGTCGATAGCCCCAGCCTTCGACGTGGGAGAGGAGCTCATGAAGGAGGCTCGAGTAGCTTGCCAGCCATCCTGCAAAAAACGAGGCGGTCGCGAACAGAAGATCCCAGGCTGGCATACTCTCCCTGGCCCCCGGTCCTTTCGCGACGGGCGTCCATAGTTCGGGAGACGACATCACGTAGACGACGATGATTGCGATCGCCGGGAGGGTTGCCGCGGCTCGCCACTTGAAGGCGGTAGAGATCGTGACCGAAAAACGTCTCACCGATAAAGAGCGAATAGGCTCGGAGCCGTACTCGTCAATGTGGCAAGAGCGTCGCGCGACGATAGACACGCCCACCTCGCATCAATCCGCTCGTCTCGAGACGGAAGAGCCCGCCAAGAGAAGTCCGGCCGGCGCCAAAAGCGCGGCCGCGGTGATCCCTACCGCTGCGACCAGCCCGATACTGCGTAGCGCGGGGTGTACGGAGAGCGCGAGGAGCCCAAAGCCCGCCCAGGTAGAGAGCCACGCTACGCACACTCCGAGCAGCGGGGCGGCAGCCTCATCTCCTCGGGCCTCGGTGAGGAAGACGCCGTAGTCCACGCCCATACTGAAGACCATGAGAAGCGCGGTCAGACCCACCAGTCCGATGGGCCACCCGACCCAGCCCAACGTGCCCAGCGTCGCCACCACCGCCAAGAAGGCAGGCCCGGCGGCGCGGAGACTCCGAGACACGCTTCGGTAACGGAGAAAGACCAGCAGCAGCACCCCCAGTCCCCCGAGGGCCAGGCCCCACGCCACTCGCCGCAGGTAGTTGCCGCTCGCCGCGGTGAGCATCTCCCCTTGGTCGAACCATCGCGCCCCGCCGACGGTCAGCAGCCTCTCTTGCAGCTCGGCGGGGTCCTTTACATCTCCGAGGAAGGTGACAAGCCCCACCTGTCCCCCGACGTCCACGCGGAAGGTCGAGACGAGCTCGCCCAGCGGCGACGCGGCCAGCCCCTCCCAGTCAAGAGGAGAAGGGGGTTCGGCCTCGAGGCGGTCCCTTAAGGGCGCGAAGGCCGTCGGCCGAAACCCCCTCTCGAGGGCGAGCGCCTCCAGTCGATCCACCCAAGCGGTGTCCGCGCGCAGCGCCGCAACCACGGATCGCTGGGTCTGGGCGCTGGGGAGAAGGGCAGAGACGCTCCGAAATCGTCCCAGGAGTCCCCCCCGGACCCCGTCTGCGAGCACCGCCCGAACCCCTTCGTCCACACGGAGAGCCGACTCCATGTCGACGCCCGTGGATAGGATGAGGCGCTGACGCTCGAAAGGGCTCACCCGATCACGGACGCGCTCCTCTTCCGCGACCAGCTCCGGGTCGATACGCATCATGCTCCGCAAGTCGTCCTGCCACTCGAGCCGAGGAGCTCCGACCACTCCGACTACGAGGGCAGCGAGAGGGAGACTCCACAGGGCGCGACGTCCTTCGATCTTTCGCCGGAGTTTATCGAGCGCTCGCGCCAGACGTAGCGCTCCTCCCGTGGCCGGACGCGCCCCGAGCGCCGGCGGGACAAAGGCGGCGGTGGCGCCCAGGGCGGCGGTGATCCCGACCGCGGCAAAGACGCCGACCTCTCGCAAGCCCGGAAGTCCGGAGGCCCCGAGCGCCACGAGCCCGAGCACCGTCGTCGCGGCCCCGAGAGTGAGTCCCGGAAAGAGCTGGCGAAGCAGGCGGTCGCCATTCACGGGAGGGGTGCTCAACGCATGGTGTCCAAAGAAGTGGAGCGCGTAGTCGATGGCCACGCCGATAAGAGAGGCTCCGAAGGCCAAGGTGAGACCGTGCACTCGACCATAGAGGAGAAGGCAGGCGGCCAGGCCCGAGACGAAACCGGAGTGTATGACGAGAGCGGTGACCCCCAACACCCGAAAGGAGCGGAACAACACCCCGAACAGGAGGAGGAGACTCACCACGGACAGCGTCGTGACCCGAGCTATGTCCGCCTTGATCGACCGCTCGACCGAGGCCGAGAAACGATGAAGCCCGGCCATGGACAGACGCGCCCGGTCCCGGTCAGGAAGCGCCGCAAAGGTCGACGAGATCGTCTCGAGCAATTCAGCCTGCTGACTCCCAGAGAAGGCGGAGGCTCGGGTCCTCAAGAACAGGACCGCGCCGGTGCCGTCTTCGGTCACGAAGCGTCCCCCGGACACCTGCAGACCTCCCCCCTCCGCTCGCATCGATTCCATGAGCCGGGGTAAGACGAGTAGAGGATCGGTGGGGAGCAGCCGGGCCACGAAGGCGGAGCTCGGTCCGGCCAGGCGCTCGAGCGCGTCGTCGAGGGCGAGAGCGAGGGCTGCGGTGCTCGTAGCCGCCGTCACCCCCTCAGACGATGGAGCCACGAAGGCCAGGCTCCGCCTCTCGTAGAGCTTCCACATCGCCTCTTCGAACCCGGAAGGGGGCCCTCCCTGCAGGCTCTCCGTAGCCTCGGCCAAGCCCGGCTGCTCGCGCAGAGCCTCTTCGAAACGGCGAGCCAAGGGCACGGCTCGTTCAGGGTGCTCGACGAGCAACGTGAGAGTTCGACTGGCGGGGCCCGCCGTGAGGCTACGGGAGAGCTCGAGCCCTTCGTCGGCACGCTCTCCGAGCATGAAGGTGGAGACGTCGAGGACGACCTCCAGCCTCAGCGCCGTCCAAACGCTCAGTCCCGCCACCGCGAGGCCAGCCAAGGCGCGAAGAGGGCGGTTCACGGAACGGCAAAGAGAGCGGCGTCAGCGGAGTCCGAGGCGTCTCGCCAGCGCAGATCGGATACGCGAGTGACGGTGCGATCACCGCTCGCCTCCTCGACCACCAGCTCGTGAAGGGCCTCTCCCTTCCCTTCGAAGGTCAGCCTGCGAACGAGAGCCGCGAGACGCTCGCTGCGGGGGACGAGGCGGAGGGTCCAGCGGGGACCCTCATGGGCATACTCTAGCGCGTAGCTCGACGCGAGCGCCTCGCCGTCGCCCCGCAGGAGGGCCAGCAAAGAGCCAACGAGCGCCTGGGCTTCGATCTTTCCCTCGAGCTCGAGGTGCTCGACCCCCTGCCCTCGCACCGTGCTGAGTCGAGCTTCCGTAATCACCACTCGCATGGGTCGGGGCTCCTCGATGGCCCGAACCAGCGTGGGCGGTTCGCGACGGAACAACATCCGTCCCTCGGTCAGAAGGGGCTTCTGGAGCATGGCAAGGGTCTTCTCCTCCGTGAACCGCGCCGAAAACGCGGGCGCTCGGCGGAGGATCTGGAGGAGCGCCTGGGAAGTGGGGGGCGCCTCCGCGCTCGGCTCGACCTCGGCCTGGACCGTCGACGCCGCGAGAGCCAGGCCCATCGCCCCGGCGAGCCGGACCAGCCCCTTCACGAAGTCCCCTTGAGGCCCGAGAGCTCGGGGATCCGTTCGAGGAGGAGGTGAGGAATCTCGGTGAGGAGGCGCCCGTCCATCGTGGTGGTCGCGAAGGTCATGGTGCCCCGCGCCGACCGCCCGCCACGCGTGAGATTTCGAAGGTCGAAGGCCATCCTGACATGCGGGTTGGGTTCGACAAACCACGCCGTGCACTCCGCCTCGTCGCCGTAGAGCAGCGCGTTCATCCAACGCACCTTTGCGTCGACCACGAAGAGTTTGTAGCCTAGGCGCTGCATATCCTCTACGTCGAGGTCGATAGACCGCATGAGCTCGGTTCGGGCTTCTTCGAAGTATTCGAAGTAGCGACCGTGCCAAACGACCTGAAGAGGGTCACAGTGGTTGAAGGGGACGCGGAATCGCACCCGTCGCGCGTGCTCCGGAATACTCACGATACCTCCCAAAAATCATAGAAGTTAAACCAGTTGTCCGGTGCCGAGCGAGCCTTGGCCTCCAGAGCTCGAGCATAGCGCTGGACATGCTCCCGCAGGGCGTCATCACGGCCGCGCCGAGGCAGGCTCAGCCGCTCGGCGAAGGGTTCGCACGACAGCTGGTAGAGGTTGGGCTCCCGGAAGATCCCGAAAGTCAGATAGATTGGACACTGGAGGATCGAGGCGAGCATGAAGGGGCCGGTAGGAAAGCGAGCGGGCCGTCCGAAGAAATCGACCACCACCGCGTCTTGGTCCTGGGTCACGCGGTCGCCGAGGATGGCCACGAGCTCGCCCCGGGCCACTCGATCCTGAATGTCAAAAACGAAACCAACGTCGCCCGGCACCGCCTGAATGACTCTTGCTTCGAGCTTCGAGGACGCTTGCCCCAAGACCGCGTTGATCATGCGCGCGTTCTCGAAGTTCCCCACGATGTTGAGCGAGAGCTCTCGCTGGCCCGCCCGCAATCGCATGGCCTCAAAGCTCCCCATGTGAGCTCCGAGCAGCACGGCTCCCTTTCGGTCGCGCGCCAGGCCCTCCAGGTGCTCGTTGCCATTGGAGACGAACTCCAGCCCTCGATGCCGCTCCATGAGCAGGAAGAGCCGGTCGAGGGTGACGTTCGCGAAGCGACGCACGTGCGCGTAGACCTTGCCGAAAGAGGGGCGCTCGCCGTCCACCGCCTCCCACCAGATCTCGGACGCCCGACGTACCTTGGGGTCCCGGGCGAACCATAGGGCGACGAGGGCCACCAGAGCCCGCGCGGGAGCGCGCCCGAAGGCGGTGGCCAGCCACGCCACCGCGAAGATGCCCGCGAGAGTGCCGCGCTCCGGCACCGACAACCAATCCTTGTCGGAGGTGCTCCGGTGGCGCGGGCCCCCGAGTAGGCCCCGAGCCCAGGCCACGCAGGCCTCGGTGCACAGCCGACTATGGAGCCAGGAGAAGCGAAGGTTGTCGCGAAGGGGCTGAAAATGACTCACTCCCCCCTCCGCGGAAGTGAGATAGCGCACCGGGACGGGGAGGTTGACGATCGGAGTGCCCTGCCACGCCATGCGGACTACGACTTCGACGTCGAAGTCCATGCGATCGCCGCGGGCCTTGGCCGCGAGGGTGGCGTCGATCGGATAGAGACGAAATCCGACCATCGTATCTTCGACGACGCCGCGACCCACCTCGAGATTCACCCACAGCTGGGTAAACTTCCGAGCCCAGCGCCGGGCGGCGGGAGCGCTCTCGTCATAGCGCGGGCAACCCACCACGAAGGCTTCGGGCTGGGCGCGACCGTGGGAGAGGAGCTCCGGGATGAGAGACAGATCGTGCTGACCATCCGCGTCGACCTGGACCGCGTGCGTAAAACCCAACCCGCGAGCCACCGCGAGACCGGTCTTCACAGCCGCCCCCTTTCCGCCGTTGAAGCTCCGGTGGACCACCCTCGCAAGCCCCGAATCTTCCAGGTCCTGGCAGGCTTCGTAGCCAGCTCGGCTACTCCCATCGTCCACCACGATGACGTCGGAGAGGAAAGTGCGTGCCTCGGTTACGACGGCGCGGATCGTCAGCGGGTTATCGTAGGTGGGCACCAGGATGCAGGGGCGAAACTCAGCCTGCATATTCGCTCCGAATTCGGCCCGCGGTGAGCTTCGGGCCGGGGTCGGCTCCGTCGGCCCCCGCCCCTCGGATCTCGAAGTCCACCACACCCGCCTTGGACGACGAGAAGACTACGTTGAGGTCGGCCCCGGGCTCGATTCGGCCGCTGAACTTGAGCCGCTCAAAGCGAAGCACCTCGCCCTCGAGCCAGCCCTCGGCGCGCGCGAGGGGAACGATGAGAGCGTGGAGCTGCACGGCGGCGGGGAGGATCGGGTAGCCCTCGAAGTGACCGTCGAACCAGCGGTAGTCCTCGGGGACATGGACCCGAAGGACGTCGCCCTCGCGATCTGTTCGGAGCGTGGTGGCTCGCGGCTCGCCGGTGGGCCCCAGACCGAGGAGACGAAGGATCCACCGTTGAATCGGACGACCGAAGCCGTCTCTTGGGATCCCCGTCGGTAACCGGCGCACGTCGGTGAGGCCTTCAAAGCGTCGAGCGCACAGATCCTGGACGGACCTCTCCGCTGCTTCCGAGCCGGCAAAGGCCCCCAAGATCCCGTCACCCCCGGGCGCGGCGAACAAGGCCGCATCCTCCACTCCAGGGAGGCTCCCCACCTGCGTCTCGAGGACATCGAGGTCGAGCCCGTCGACGCTGCGCCCAGCCCGGGAGATGAGGCAGAATCCGTCCCCGTCCGGGCTGGGTTCAAAGATGTCAGCCGTGCCTCCTTCCGCAGTGGTGAAACCACGGTTTTCCCACTTCACGGCGGGCAAGAGGCGCCAGTGGGTCTGGTTCACGGAACGCACCGCGAGAGGCCCTGTAGCCACCGAGGTCATGACGTCTTGCGTGCCGGGAGGCCCTTGAGCGACGAGTCGAGCCCCGCCGGAGAGCACGCGTGCGGCCGCGCCTTCCGGAGGGAGAGAGAGCGGCGATGCGACCCAGAGCGCCGCCAGGCTCGGCTCCTCCCGGAGATCGATCAGGGCCCCAGACGCGAAGGGGTAGAGGAGCCCCCCCACGAAGCCCCACCGATGGCCCACCGGGGCCGTGGACACAACCCCGTCCCCGGCTCCGAGAGGAGCGAGAACGCGCCATCGGGCCAGCTCTTGGTCGAGGGCGACCCCGTTCAGAACGTGCTCCTCACGAGCTTCCACGTCGGAGCTCGCAAAGAGGGCGAGAAGAGGCGTGGACGACGAAAGGGCGTGGGCCGCTCGGCTGAGGTCGGCCGGAGATCCGCCCCCCGCCCCCAGGTGGTCCGTCACCCGCCCGGGGAGTCCGGAGGGGGTGTCGTGGAGAACCTGGGACACGTCGGGACGTGCCTTGAGCGCGGAGAGGGTGGTGCGCCGCGTATCGGGAGGGACCAGCGCAATCTGGCCTCGAGCCCAGGTCGCGAGAAGAGCCACGAGGAGGGCGTAGCGGTCCTGCTCGAACACGAGCAGGACGTACGGGGCCTGGCCTGCCCCCGCTGGATCTACCGGAAGCTCTCGGAGGACGGTGGCGATGTCGTGGCGCAAGTCAGCCAGCGTACGCTGTTCGTCGCCAACCATGGCCACGACCTCGGCAGGATGTCCTTCAACGAGGCGCTTCATGCTCCGGCCTCCGCAGGGGTCGGGCCGGGGCTATCCGCTCGCTCGGGAAGGTCCGGGAAACGCTCCAGCAGCCACCGATCTAGGAGCTCGGCTCGCCGGAAGCCGAAACGCTGCTTGCGAAGCGCGATCTCCACGGAGATGAGGAGTCCAATCGCAAGGTAGGCTCCAAGTCCCGTGTAGCCCAACCACCATTCGAAGGGCGCCCAATAGGCAAGGGCGGACACGAGGCTGGCGTTGCCCACGAAGAAGCCGAGCCATATCCAGGTCCAGCGCCGGCACCAGGCCAGCTCGGGAGGGCGGAGGTCTTCGTGAATCCGCCGCGCGAAGCGCTCGATCATGGGCGGCCCGCGCCCGATCAAGGTCGCCCCGAAAGCGGCGGCCAGCGAGATGTTGATGACGGCCGGGGCGAGCAGAGCGGCCTCGAGTCGTCCCAGGACGATGGCCCCAACACCGAGAAGCACCATCGCGGCCGCCAGCCACGTCTCCTGGTCTCGCGAGGCACGGCGGCGGAGACGAGCAAGCCGAGAGAGAAGACGCGGCCCGAACATCGCCAGCAGCAAGACCCCCACCGCGCCCGTGCCGAAGCGGCGCAGGAGGAGCCAGGCCAAAACGGGATAGGCGACGAGCGCCGCGCCGGTCAGAGCGAGGAGGAGCGCCGAGGTCGTCGCGCTCCGCGGTCGCGGGGCGTCCGACGACGCGGACATATCAGGCGCTCTTGGTCTCCGACTGGTTGGCGAGAACGAACTCGCGGAGACTCTGCACCGAGAAGAAGTACTCCCGGTTGCGTTCGTCGTCCGGCGAGGTTTTGACGCCGAACTTCTTGTGGATGGCCAGCGCCAGCTCAAGCGCGTCGATCGAATCCAGGCCGAGGCCATCGCCAAACAAGGGCGCTTCCGTCTCGATCTCCTCCGGCTCGACGTCCTCGAGCATGAGGGTGTCGACGATCAGCTTCTTGATCTCCAGGTCGAGCTCGTTGTTCGTCATCGTGACCTCGATGGGGGCAGGGCGTCTTTCATGTCAGCGGTTCCTCGTCCCCAGCAGCACGTTCCGTACATGGTCTCGCAGTGAGCGGGTGTCACCGCCGAACGATTCGGGGTCGATGGGATCCAGTACCTCCAACCGAATCCGAGGGAAAGCTCGGGGAGGGCGGAGCACCGACTGTCCCTTCGACAGAAACGGCGGGTCGCAATCAATGCGGATGGGTACGACAGGAACGTGTGCGCGGGAAGCTATCTCGAAGGCTAGGCGGTGGAAAGGCATTTCTCGGCCGGCCTCAGTGCGAGTCCCCTCAGGAAACACCACCAGCCGCTCGCCCTCGTGAAGTCTAGCGACGGCCGCCTCCACCAGCCTTCCGGCATCGAGCGGATGGGATGTTCCGCGGACTTGACCAGAACCGCGCATGAGGGGTTCCAGCCACCACTGGTCGTAGATCGAGGGTTTTACGATCGTGGCGCACCGCGGTATCCGGCTCAGGAGCGAGACGATGTCGAAGTGCGAGGGGTGGTTCGCGACCACCACGCATCGCTCGGGGAGTAGGTTTTCGCGCACGGAGAGAGCGTCGACCCGGGCGAGTCGAAACGTGCCGACCCACCCTCGCAGCAGGCGAAACCCGCTGCGAATGCAGGCCTGGAAGAGTCGCCGTCTGCGGAGCACCGAGATGGGCGCGATGAGGAGGAGGCCGAAAAGGGCATACCCCCAGGGAGCAATCGCGGCGTACAGGACCAAAGTGAGATAGGTCCGAGCGGACCGGCCCAGGTACTCGACACGGCTCTCCTCGACCGCGGCGCTCGCAGAGCCCGCTGCACTCGGTGCCTTCGAGGCGAGCTCGTGCGGCGCCATGGCGCGGGGAGGGATTCCGTGCATATCCCGGGCAGCTCCTTCTCATCCTGCAGTAGCACTGCCCCCGAGCCTTGGCTATAGTCCCGAGCTTGACGATGAGCACAGACTTCGACGTCGTGGTGTGCGGGGGGGGCTTGGCCGGCCTCACCTTCGCCCGTCAGATCCGGCGCGACCACCCCGCTTTCTCGGTGGCCGTGGTCGAGAAGACGGCGCGCCCCCTCCCTGAGGCAGGGCACAAAGTCGGGGAGTCGACGGTCGAGCTCGGCTCGCAGTATCTCGAGCGGCTGGGTCTGCGCGACTATCTTCACGAGCGCCATCTCATCAAGTTCGGACTCCGCTTCTTTCCCGGCGGTGGACACCTACCCATCGAGGAGCGGATAGAGATCGGCCCCATCAACCAGCCGGTGGTGAGCAGCTACCAGATCGACCGTGGGCGCTTCGAGTCCGACCTCCGCGACATGGTCGTGGATGAGGATGGAGTGCGTCTCTTCGAGGGCGCGACCGTTCGGGACTATGCGATCGGCCCCGGTGATACCCCTCATCATGTCGAGGTCGAAACCCAGGAGGGACGCGTCGAGCTCTCGGCACGCTGGCTGGTAGACGCCACGGGACGAGCCGGACTCCTCCGAGGCCGCATGAAGCTCAAGCGCGGCGGCAAGCACGAGGCCAACGCCGGTTGGTTCCGCATCAAAGGTCGATTCGACATCAACACCCTTGCCAGCGACGGCAGCCAGCGCTTCATGCAGGTGCCCGAGGGCCAAGACCGCTGGCTTTCGACCAACCACCTGATGGGTGAGGGTTACTGGGTTTGGCTCATCCCTCTCGCTTCGGGGTACACGAGCGTCGGGGTGGTGGCTCACGAGCATGTGCATCCCTTCGAGACGGTCAAGGACCTCGAGGCGGTGCAGGCTTTCCTTCGTACCCATGAGCCGCAGCTCGCGGAGGCCCTGGCAGACGCCGAGGTCCTCGATTTTCGATGCCTCCGACGTTACTGCCACACCGTCTCTCGGTGCTGGCATCCCGACCGCTGGGCCCTGATCGGCGAAGCCGGCACCGCCTCGAGGTCCTTGACCGTCTCGAAGGGATGCACATGCTCGTGAGCCACCACCCCGACGCTCGTGTACCCCGAAGCGAGAGGGATGAGC
>JBCBRU010000203.1:0-13460 GCA_039819565.1 Myxococcota bacterium
CGATCGGCGTGTCGGTACGGCGTCGGGCTTCGGCGGCGAAGTCGAGAAAGTAGGCCTCCCGGTCTCGAGTTGATTGCCGCGCCCCGGTCATGGCCGGGCTCTCGTAGTTACCTCCCGAGACTTCGATGAGATCGATACCTTCCTCAGAAAGTGCGGCAATGAGGTCTTGGGCTTCGTCACCCTCGAACCCACCCTTCTGAAAGTCGGCGCTGTTCATCTTGATCGAAACGGGGAAATCAGGGCCTACGGCGTGGCGAACCGCCCGGTACACTTCGAGGGCAAAGCGTCTGCGGTTCTCGGTGCTCCCTCCCCATTCGTCGTCGCGCCGATTGTGGTGGGGAGATAGAAACTGGCTCACCAAATAGCCGTGGGCTCCGTGAATCTGGACCCCATCCCATCCGGCGCGCTTGGCCAGGCTCGCAGTGGTGGCGAAGCGCTGGATGATCTCCCGGATCTCGTGACCCTCGAGCGCCCGGGGCGACGCGAAGCTCGCTTCGAGGCCTTGGCCGAGGGGGACGGCGCTCGGAGCGACCGGCTTCGAAGTCAGGAACTTGGGGCTTTGCTTGCCGGGGTGGTTGATCTGCATCCAGAACTGGACGCCGGGCCGGCCCGCGTGCACGGCGTCCGCCCACGCCTCGAATCTATCCAGATGCTGGTCGTCCTCGAGAACTACGTTGCCGGGTTCGCCGAGGGCAGTCCGGTCAACCATCACGTTCCCGGAGATGAGGATTCCCGTGCCGCCCTCCGCCCACCGGCGATACACGCGGTAGTGCTTCTCGGTCGGAAGGTGCTCGCCGTCTTTGGCGAGGACCTCACTCATGGCTGACTTGAGGATGCGGTTGGGCGCGGTCGCTTTTCCGCGGAGGTCGAAGGGACTGAACAGGGTGGGGGCGTGGGTTGAGCGTAGATCCGAGACCATCTCGGGGGCTGCGGTGGTAGTCATCGTATCTCCTTCTTTAAATAGACCGGTCGTCTTGTGCGGGCTTGTGACTAGAGAGAATGCTCGGAGTGGGTGCGGCTAGTCGTTGCTCCGGGGCCTGGAGGCGAGGAGGGTTCCGATCAGCAGATCGAGGCTTCTTCGCGCCGGGGCGGTGTCCCCGAAGAGCTTCATGTGGATGAGCGCGCCCTCCCAGCTCTGCCAAAAGAGGGCCGCAAGATCCGCGGCGGGAACGTCGTCGCGAGCCTCGCCACGGGCTTGGGCCGAGGCGATGAGCCCAGAGATCCGGATGAGCCAGCCATCGAGCAGACGCCGAAGGCGACGCGGCAGCTCGCTCTCTCCCTCTCCTGCCTCGAGAGCGAGGCGGGCGGTGATGCAGGTGCGCGCGCAGTCCGTGGCGTCGTAGGCGTCGAGGAAGGCCAGGTGCGCCTGGCGCAGGATCTCGAGGGGGGGATCGTCGCCGTCAGCAAAGCGGCTCTCGAAGGCCTCCGAGATGGAGCGGGCGTGTTGGACCGCCACCTCCACTGCGAATTCTTCTTTGCTGGAAAAGAAGTTGTAGAACGAACCCTTGGGGGTTTCGGCACGGCCCAGGATCTCTTTGAGTCCGGCGCCGTGATAGCCCTTTTCGGCGAAGAGTTCGGCCCCGGCTTGAAGCAGGCGATCGCGGGTGCCCTCGGCCGCCCGCCTTCTGCTCGCGCCGGATCTCATGACAGGAGTTTAGACCGGTCGTCTCAAGAGTCAAGCGGCTCGCTCTTCGAGACCTCCCCGACGCAGTCCATCAGCGCTCGGATGCGTGCGGAAGCCTTGAGGTCGATATGGGTGAGGCACCACACCTCGACCCCGAACCCGGGAAGCGATGGTCCGAGGCGGACGAGGTCTCGGGTCCCCGCAAGCTCGATCGGGAGGAGACCGGCGGCTACCCCTGCCTCGACGACGGTCATGAGGGGTCCTCCGCCCGAGACCCGCAGGGCCGGTTCCGTCGTGGACCAGCTCCGGTACCACTCCTCTGTCAATATAGCCTGCGATTCCTCGGAGTAGAGAGCCCACGGAAGGCTTTCGAGCGTGTTTCCGCAGCGTGCGACCAGCTTCGGCGCCGCGAACGGGGCGAATTCGAAGCGCGCCACGCGTCGTCCGAACGACGTCGGGGGTGGATCGTGGGTGATGCGCACGGCGACGTCCGCCTCCCGCCGGGCCAGGTCCAATGGGCGGTCCTCTGTAACGAGGTCGAGGACGACCCGGGGATGTCGGGAGCCGAAGACGGTGAGGGCGGGCGCGAGCCAGCCCACCAGGGCGTCGATCGTCGTGACCCGGATCTTTCCCTGGAGCGCCGCCGAACCCCCTGAGAGCTGGCGTTGAAAGGCTAAAGCCGCGCGCTCGATGGCCTCCGCGCCGGGCATGGCTTCGCGGGCGACGTCCGTCGGGGTGAGGCCATCGGACGACGCCACGAAGAGGGGCACGTCCAGGGCCGCCTCGAGGCCGTCGAGTCGCCGGCGCACCGTAGAGTGGCTGCACCCGAGCGAGCGCGCCGCTCCTGAAAGGGAGCCTGCGCGCAGCACCGCGAGGAACACCCGCGCGTCGTCCCAGTCCATGCTGAGCGATTTCGGTCAGCTGATGCACGTAATCAAGCATTGATGACCGTTAATCGTCAGGTGACGCTCCGCGTATGGCAGATCCGGTCGACTGGACCTTCGGCGGCACATGGCCCTACGCGCCCCGGGCATTCGAGAGCTCTGACGGCAAGATGCACTATGTGGACGAGGGGCCGCGGGAGGGGCGCCCCGTGGTCATGGTGCACGGGAATCCGACCTGGTCGTATCTCTATCGTCGCTTCATCGAAGCTACGACGGCGGCCGGGTTTCGAGCCATCGCTCTCGATCACCTCGGCTTTGGTCGGTCCGAGAAGCCCGATCGCCGCGAACTCTACACCATTCCCCGTCACGGAGACCGCTGCGACCAGCTTCTGGAGTCTCTCGGGCTCGAGGATGCCACCGTCGTGGTGCAGGATTGGGGGGGACCGATCGGACTCACTTGGGCGGCACGTCACGCGGAGAGGGTTCGGAGCCTATGTGTGCTCAACACTTTTGTACACCGCCCACCCGAGAAGGTATCTCTCCCCATCCCTCTCCGCATGTTCCGAACCCCGGGGGTCGGGGAGGTCATGGTCAAGGGGCTTCATGCCTTCGTAAAGCAGTTCTTGTTCAAGGCGGGGGTCGTTCATCCGGAACGCTTCGGCGTCGAAGAGCGAGCCGCCTATCTGGCTCCCCATCCCAACTGGGCTTCGCGGACCGCCATCCTAGAGTTCCCCCGAGAGATCCCCTCCGGTCCGGAGGGACCAGTAAGTGACTTTCTGGCTGACATCCACGATCGGCTCGTTCCCGCTTTCCAAGACAAGCCGGTCATGATCGCGTGGCCGATGAAGGACATCGCCTTTACTCCGGACATGCTCGAGCATTGGTGGCTGGCCGACTTTCCCCACGCTGAGGTGCTGAGGGTAGAAGAGGCCGGGCATTACATACAGGAAGACGCCCACGAGGTCGTAGTGCCGCGACTCCTCGAGTTCCTAAAGTCCTAGGACCATGGCACGGTCGGCTATGACGTCTTCAGAGTACGAGCACCTCCTCTACGAGGTCAAAGACCGGGTAGCTACGCTCACCCTGAATCGCCCGGAGCGCTTCAACGCGATCAGCGAACGCACCCCGCACGAGCTACGCGCGGCCGTGGACCTGGCCGACGCCGACCCCCGTGTCCACGTGATCGTCCTGCGCGGGGCCGGGGCCGGTTTTTGCGGGGGTTACGATCTCAAGGACTTCGCGGAGACCGAGGGAACGAACGCTGGGGTTCAGGAGATGCCGTGGGATCCCACCCTGGACTTTCGCTTCATGGATTTCTGCAGTCAGAGCTGGCTCCGGCTCTGGCGGTGTCACAAGCCCACCGTGGCCGTGGTCCATGGGGACGCCGTGGCCGGGGGGAGCGATATCGCCCTGAGCTGCGACCTCATCCTCATGGCGGACGAGGCGCGCATCGGCTATCCGCCTACGCGGGTTTGGGGGGTGCCCTCTACGGGGATGTGGGCGCATCGCATCGGTCCTCAGCTAGCGAAGCGGATGCTGTTCACCGGCGATCTCATCGCTGGCCCGGAGGCTGCGGCCATCGGGCTCGCCCTCGAATCGGTCCCGCGGGCCGAGCTCGAAGGACGCGTTGACTACTACGTGGGCCGGATGAAGGGCGTCCCTCGCAACCAGCTCATGATGTGCAAGATGGTGGTCAATCAGGCTGTCGAGCTTCAAGGCCTCGAGCAGTCCCAGCGTCTGTCGACCCTGTTCGACGGTATCTCCCGTCACACGCCCGAAGGACTCTGGTTCAAGGCTCGGGCGGAGGAGGTCGGCTTCAAGCAGGCGGTAGCGGAGCGCGACGGCGGCGCCCCTATCCGGGGGGCCAAGGACGCGCCCTGAGTCGCTGAGCGAGTGCCGCATTCGCGCGCACCGTAGGGCGCTTTTTGAGGCACTATATTCTGCCCCTGAGCGCTGGCCTCCGTGAACGGCCTGGCCCCAAGCTTAGTCGTGAAGTTCAACCTAGAAGCCATCGAGCTCCCGATCACGGTCGAGGACGCCCGCGCGGCGGCCCTCGTTCGTTGCCTTCGCTCCCTGACCGCCGAGGGCACCGCCCACCTGACCCCGGGGACGTTCAGGTTCTCTACGGGGGACATCATCACCTTTCCTGAGGACACCCACGCCGAGTTCAGCTGCGAAGTGATCCTGGCCAGTGAGCCGGGCGATGAAGGGGTCCGCGTATGGCCTCGGATCCCTGCGTTCTCCGTGACTTTCTCGCAACCTTTGGAGGTCATCCAGCAGGAGGGTACGCCTGCCTCTCTCACGGCCTTCGAGATGGGGAGCGAAGATAGTTCCCTCAGCAACAGCGTCGAGGTTCAGCTCCGGGACACCATCGGCCTGGCCTTCGCCAAGCTGACGAGCCAGCCCCTCCCTGAGTCCACCGAGCTTACGGACCCGCTGGAGCTCGTTTCGGGTTTAGAGGTGCCGAAGCTCCGCCTCGAGCTTGCGGAAGAGGTTCAGGTGGAGCTCGAAGGTCAGCGCCTGCACCTGGCCGGGGGATCAATCGACGTACGGGACCTCAGGGGTGCTCGCGCCGACGCGCGTGCCGAGGCCACCGCCGAGCTATCGATACGCCTCGGGCCCGACACCGTGCTCACGGATGGCTCGGGACGGATCGAGGGTGTCGAGGCCGAGCTGGCCCTGGAGCTCTATGCCACGCAGGAGGGCAATCAGGTCACGTTGATTTCCCGCACCGAGCGGGACGCCGCGGATGGGTTGCGGTTGAGCTCCGCCCGGCTCGTGACCCCCGAAGGGGGGACCGTCGAGGTCGCGCCTTCCTCGCTTCGTCTCAAGCATTTGTCGTGGTCCCCCGAGGCGCAGCTTCAGGCTGAGGTCGAGGGTGCGGTCGCGGTAGCCGCGGTGGCGCTGGCGCTGGGGCCGGTCGACCTCGAGGCTTCCGCCGGACGGGTGGGATCGATGTCGGCAACCTTGGCCGATGCTTCGGCGCCCGACGGCGAAGAGGTGCCCGTGCCGTCTCTGCGGGTGCAGGATGTCGAGCTCGAGCAGGTGGGTCTCAAGCTGTCCGGCGAGCAGTCGCTCGAACTTCGCGCCGAGCGCATGACGCTCCCGGAGGGCCGGTCCGAAGCGGGACACATCCCGATTCGATCGGAGGAAACGGAGCTCAGTGTCTCTGACGGCGCCGGTCACGCGCTGACCGCCCGCTCGAGCGGGGTGATGACGGTGACCCTCGATGCCCCCCAACCGCTCGCGCTGGGGACGGATGCCCCCGTCGACGGGCTCGAGGTCTCCGCTCAGTGGGAGAAGTTGGAACTCGCGGATGCTGCGGACAGCATGGTCATTTCCCCGGCCGGGCTCGAGCTTCGAGTCCTTCAGGAAGATCCACTGTCTCTCGAGGTCACGGTGCACAGCGCTCAGACCACGCTGGGGAAGTTCGAACAGGGGCTGGCGGAGTCGACCCTCCGCGTGGCCCTCTACGCGAAGGACGAGTCGGGGGTCATCTCGCTCTCCACGCAGGTCCCCTATGCCCTCTTGACGGAGACGATTCGCAGTGAGCTCCCGGAGGTTGTTCGTGCCGAGGTTCCGGATTCCTTTGCAGACTCGCTCACCTCCAAGTTGAAGGGACACGGGGGCGATATCATCAAGCAAGTCGCCGGCCGTATCGAAGCCGGTCTCGAGATCTCCGGGCACGACAAGCTGCGCTTCGAGAGCACGGGGCGGGGCGGGATTCGGGTCGAGGGAACCATCTGGGTAGTGGCGGTGCTGCGCGCTCAGCTCGGGCGGTATGCTTCGGCTCTTCGATCCGTGGTCCCGAGAGCAGCCGTGGACGCTGAGTCGGGGGTCTTCGAGGTCATCCGCAAAGGGTTCTCGGTGCCCCTCAAGGGCGGGGTGGCCGTGGAGACGACAGCTCCCGCTCTTCTCACCGAGCTGCAGCTAGCGGTACGACTCCAGCCCGATCCCCCTGCGGATCCCGATACTATCTCGGGCCTCCTGGCCTCGATCCTGAGCGAGCGTCTCTCCAAGCAGGCTCTGAAGCTCTCCCTCCGCCCTCTCCTGCAGGCTCAGTTGCCATTCGAGGCTGAGCGGGTGCGCATCAACTCCGGTGCGCTCGAGGCCGAGCCGGAGAGCATTCGGGTGGATATCGTGGCCGAGCATCTCGGGCGCTGAGACGCGGCCGCAGATCTTCGCGTCCCCCCAAGGTGCCTCGGAGAGCGATAGTGGGAGCGGCAGCTGCCGGTGGACGGGCGAGTCTTTGCGGCGACTACTCGTAGCGGAGCGCGGAGGCAGGGCTGGTCATCGAGACCCGATGAGCGTGTCGCACCACGGTAAGCCAGGCGATGGCGATGGCGACGAAGCCGGCCACGAAGAAGAGGGCGGGGTTTAGGGAGATGCGATAGAAGAAGCCTTCGAGCCACCACCGCATGATCAAGAAGGCTACGGGCCAGGCCACGAGGTTGGCCCAGAGGGCAGGGCGGGAGAGCTGCCACACCATGAGGCGGACAATGTCCCAGACGGTGGCCCCCAGGACTTTGCGGATTCCGATCTCCCGGGTGCGGCGGGCCGCGGTAAAGGCGGCCAGTCCGTATAGTCCGAGACAAGCGATCACGATGGCGAGCACGGCGAAGAAGCCAAAGATCTGTGCCACCCGAACTTCGCGCTCGTACTGCTCCCACAGCAACCCCTCGAGGATCTGCGCTCGGAAGGGGATGCCCGGTGCCACCTGATTCCACTGGGCCTCGAGGGCGTCCCTCACCCGGTTCACCGAGACCCCCGCGTAGCGCACGGAAAGATCCCAATAGGCGTCCGTTACGTTGAGATAGACGCAGGGGCGAATCTGTTTGCGCACCGAGAAGTAGTGGAAGTCATCGATGACGCCCACGATCTCGGCATTGATGGTCTTGCCGGGCGCTGTCGAGATTTCCACTTGGGCGCCGATCGCTTCGTCGGGCTGTGCGTGCCCGAGGGCGCGGACGGCGGCCTCATTGACCATGACGGAGAGGGTGCGCGTCGAATCCCAATCAGAGCTCTCGAGGCTGCGCGCGACGTCCTGCTGTCGGTCCCGGTCGAAGTCTCTCCCGGCAACGAGATCGATGCCGTAGGTGGCGCGAAAGTCGGGGCCAAAGATCAGCCGGCCGAACACGAGGGGCTGCTCCTGGGTGCGCCCCGGAACCTGTACGAGGAGGTTGTTCTCGTTGTCGTCGGTGGGTACGTCCGAAGAGAGGGTTGCACCGAGCACGCCTGGGATCGAGAGCGCCCGCTCTCTGAGGAAATCAGCCTTTGCTTGGGTCTCTTTTCGCCCCATACCCCGAACTACGAGGATACCGTCCTTGCGGTAGCCGAGGTCCTTGTTCACCGCGTAGTAGGCTTGGCCGACCACCACGGCGGTGCAGATCATCAGACCGATCGAGACTGCGAACTGCAGCGTGACGAGGGCCGCGCGGAGCCGAGCGGTGCCCCCCACCGTGGTCGAGCGGTTGGCCTTCAGAACCGCTGAAGGCTTGAAGCGGGATAGATAGAGAGCTGGGTAGAGGCCTGCTCCGAGCCCCACTCCGAGGAGCAGCGCCAACAGCCAGGGGAGGATGGACCCGGCACCCAAGTAGGTCAGCTGCAAGGGGCGGTCGAGCCAAGTCGAGAACCATGGAAGTGAGACCTCCGTGAGCGCTAAGCCCACCAGGAGGGAGAGCGCGGTGAGGAGGAGCGACTCCCCGAGGAACTGCACCACGAGCTCCGTGCGGGAGGCGCCCACGACCTTGCGCAGGGCCACTTCACGCGCGCGTTGACTCGCTCGAGCCGTGCTCAGGTTCACGAAGTTGACACATGCGATGAAGATGATGAGGAGTGCCACCACGCCGAAGGTCAGCACCCACACATACGCCCCGCTCTCGCTCTGTTCGGTGCTGAAGAGATGGTACTCGGGGAGAGGGACCGTCCTGAGGGTCAGGAACTCGTGGATGGCGAAGTCCTTCCCGTTGAAGGCCATGTTGGGGATGTTGCGCTCTTCGAAAGCGGGGAGGTCTCCGTTGACGGCGGCCAAGGCTTCGCGGCTGGTCATCTTCACGAAGAGCTCGCTGTTGACGGATGTCCACTGCTTGGCGATCCAGGGCTCGTCCTCATAGGAGGACTCCTCGAATCGGATGAGGGCTCTCCAGCGGAAGGACGCGTCGGGACGAGGGTCGGCCATGATCCCGGTCACCCGCACCGTCCGAGGATTGCGATTGTCATTGAGCTCGAGGGTTTGGCCGATAGGGTCCTCAGTGCCGAAATACTTCTCGGCGAGGTCCTTGGATAAGATGATCGACCGGTCGTCGCCGAGGGCAGATTCGCGATCTCCAGCGAGCAAGGGGAGGTCAAATACGTCGAAGAAGGTGGGGTCCACCATATGGACCCGCTCCCGAAAGACGTCCGTGCCCCGCTTGAGGAGAGGGCGTCGGGCAAACGTTCGAGTGGCTGCCTCGATCTCGCCGGGGAAGTCTTTTTGGAGGGCGGCCATGGCGGGACCAGGCGCCCCCGCCAACTTCATGAGTTCTCGCCCCGGGATCGCGAATTCGGATTCGAAGACGGCGATACGGTCCGCCCAGGGTACCCAGCGGTCGAAGGCGAGTTCGCTGCGCACGAACTGAAGGATGATGAGGCTCGAGGATAGCCCCACCGCGAGCCCGAACACGGTGATGAAGGTGTAGAGCCCGTTCTTCTGAAGGGTGCGGATGGCCGTGACCCAGTAGTTCTTCAGCATGTTCGCCTCACACCGCGGCCCGGAGGCTCTCAGTGACGACCCGGCCATCGAGAAGGTTGATGGTTCGCTGGGCGAAGTCGGCATGGGCAGGGGAATGGGTCACCATGACCACGGTGGTCCCCCCCTCGTGGAGCTTTCGAAGCATCCCCATCACTTCCTGGCCGTGCGCGGTGTCGAGGTTTCCGGTCGGCTCGTCGGCCAGGATGAGAGCGGGGCGGCCCACGACCGCCCGGGCCACGGCGACGCGCTGCTGCTGGCCGCCCGACAGCTGGGGGGGACGGTGGTTGCGTCGGTGGAGAAGGTGGACCTCATCGAGGATCTCGTCGACACGCCGCCGCCGCTCGGAGGCGGCGAACTTCTGATAGAGCAGCGCGAGCTCGACGTTCTCCGCCACCGTGAGCTCATCGATGAGATTGAAGCTCTGAAAGATGAAGCCAATGTTCTTCTTTCGGACCTCGGCGAGCCGTCGCTCCGAGGCGTTGGATACATCTACCCCCTGGAAGAGATACTGGCCTGAGGTGGGACTGTCGATGAGGCCGATGATGTTCAAGAGCGTCGACTTACCGCAGCCCGAGGGGCCCATGATGGCTACGAACTCACCGGCTTCGATGTCGAGGCTGACCTCGTCCAGCGCCAGCGTTTCAGTCTCTTCGGTGCGGTAGCTCTTCGTGAGCTGGTCCAACGTCATCATTCCTAGGTTCTCGCTTTCTTGGGTTAGATGAGATCAGGGGGCGAGGACGACCTGGTCGACCTCGCGGAAGGATGTGTAGGGAGAGGTAATCACCGCCTCGCCAGCTTCGAGCCCCTCCAGAACTTCGATATCGCGGGCGTTGCGCCGTCCCAGCCGAACCGTACGCCGAACGGCGCGGCTTCGATCCGGGCTCACCACCAAGATCCAGGCGCCGCCCGTATCCTGGTAGAAGGCCCCGTTGGGGATGAGGAGGGCATCCGTGGCCTCCCCGAGGGTCAATCGGAGCTGTAGAGTCTGACCCCGACGAAGCCCCGGAGGCTGCTCGTCTTGGAACACGAGGTCGATCGTGAATTGCCCAGCTGTAACCTGCGGATAGATCTTGTGGACCTTGAGAGTGAGCGGAGGGTCCGCGAGGGCGGCGGTCTGGCCGACATCGAGACGAGGAAGATAGAACTCGTCGAGCCGGGCCTGGACTTTGTAGCGACGCGGGTCGTCCACTTGCCCGATCCGCTCCCCGGGAGCGATCGACTGGCCGAGCTCGGCGTTGAGGGCGGTGAGTTTGCCGTCGATGGGAGACTTGACCACCAGCGTGTCGAGGTTGCTCCGGGCTACGGTGAGGTTCTTCTGGAGTTGCTCGCCGGCCCGTCGGAGCTGGGCGAGCTGTGCCTTCTGAAGTCTCAGGTCCGTGCCCTGGGCTTCCTTGCTCAGGTCGCGCCGCGCCTTCCAGTAGCGTCGCTCCTCTTTCATGATGCGGACGACCTCCTCGGCCACGGCTCCAGGGGCTACGAGCTTCTCTCGGCGCGCGATCTGCTCTTCCAGCTTCGAGAGCTGAAAGTTGGCTTCCACTAGCTCTCGTCGGTGGCCGAGGCGGTTCTGCTCGAGCTGAAGCTCGAGGGTGCGGATGTTGTTCAGCTGTTCTGCAACTTGGGCTTCGCGAGAGATAGCATCGAGGAGGAGGGCCGTGTTGCTCAGGACCACGAGCTTTTGGCCTCTCGAGACCTTGGCCCCGTCCTCGACGAACACCTCCTCCACCCGACCGCCCTCGAGCGCGTCGAGGAATACGGTGACGCGGGGAGCGATGCGACCGCGCACGGGGATGTAGTCCTCGAAGGCGCCCGACCGCACGGTCGAGATCTCCACGGAGCGTTGGTCCACCCGGAGCCGCCGGCCTTGGCCGAGGCCAAACCACCACAGGGCCCCGAGAAACAGCGCCAACCCGACCGCCACCCAGGCAACGGTCGGGACGCGTCGCGAGCGGGGAAGAGGTCGATCCATGGCCTCGCCTCGGGCTGGCGAGGCGAGGAGGGCGGGTCGAGACGCGTTCACGTCCTCGGTCAGAACCAAGAAACGGGCCAACTCGAGAGGCGTGGGAGAGTGCTCGCAGAGCTGCCCTCAGCTGTTCGCTGGCGGACACGACTGTTCATTTCCGGACATAGGGGCTACGAAGCCTCCCGTGATCTGGGTGGTAGATGACGACCCGGACGTGCTCTTCGCCGCGAAGCTGGAGCTGGCCCGACACTTCCCCTCCGTGGAGACCTTCCAGTCGCCGGAAGGCCTGCTCGATCGCTATCGAGCCGAGCCTCCGGACGTGGTGCTCC
The DNA here is from genome assembly GCA_039819565.1 of Myxococcota bacterium. Taxonomy (GTDB): domain Bacteria; phylum Myxococcota; class Kuafuiibacteriia; order Kuafuiibacteriales; family Kuafuiibacteriaceae; genus JAHQVK01. The sequence goes on from JBCBRU010000203.1 coordinate 11,528, forward strand.
TCGACATGAACTTCTCGTCGCATGAGCGCTCGGGCCGGGAGGGTCTGAGCGTGCTCGAGAAGCTCCTCGCGGAGGACGCCGACGCGGCGGTGGTGCTGATCACCGCCTACGCCGAGGTAGGGGCGGCGGTGGAGGCGATGAAGCGCGGGGCCGTCGATTTCGTCGAGAAGCCCTGGGACAACCAGCGGCTGGTGGCCACGGTCCAGGCCGCATCTCGTCTTCGCCGGAGCCGTCGTGAGGCGAGCCAACTGCGCACGCGACATTCGGCTCTGGCCGAGGCCTCCTCGGCTCTCGATCTCTCGGTCGTGCATCGTTCGCCCGCCATGGTCGAGGTGCTACGCCTCGCGGAGCGAGCGGGACCCACGGATGCCAACGTCCTCCTGCTCGGAGAGAACGGCACCGGCAAGGAGGTCCTTGCGCGATACCTCCACCATTGCTCCGGGCGGAGCCCTCTCGTGTCGGTGGACCTCGGCGCGGTGCAGGATGCTCTCTTCGAGAGCGAGCTCTTCGGACACGTGGAGGGCGCATTCACGGACGCGAAGAAAGCACGCGCAGGGCGGTTTCAGGCGGCCGAGGGGGGGACGCTGTTCCTCGACGAAGTGGGAAACCTTCCTCTCCATTTGCAGTCAAAGTTGCTGACGGCGCTGGAGCGTCGGACCGTGACCCCGGTGGGCTCGGACGAGCCGGTCTCGGTGAACGTGCGAGTTTTGGCCGCCACCAATCTCTCCGCCGAGGAGCTCGCGGATCCGGGACGGTTTCGACAAGACCTCCTCTTTCGCCTGAACACGGTCGAGATTCATCTCCCGCCTTTGCGGCAGCGTCCCGAGGACATTCGACCTCTCGTCGCCCATTTCCTCGAAGAGATCTGTCGACGCTACGGAAAGGCTCCGAAGACCCTCTCCGAGCAGACGTACCGAGCCTTGGAGACGCACCCCTGGCCCGGCAACGTGCGAGCGCTCCGTCACTCCGTCGAGCGTGCAGTCATTCTCTCGGCAGGCCCTGAAGTGGTGCCGGAGGACTTCGCGCTTCCTCCCACGGCTCTGGCGGCGGCGGCACGGGCTCTGCCTTCGACGACTTCGGCTTCTCTCGATGGAGAGCTCAACCTGGAGCGGCTGGAGCGAGCTGCCGTGCAGGCTGCCTTGACGAAACACGGCTACAACATCAGTCACGCAGCCAAGGAGCTCGGAATCACGCGGGCGGCTCTTTATCGCCGTATGGAGAAGCACGGGCTGTGACCTCGGGGAGGGTACTCGGACGTTTCGCGCTGAGCGTGGTGGTTCGGACCCTGCTGCTCGCGGTCACCCTCGCGTTGCTGCTGTGGGTTCTCTTCGTGCGTCCCGGCTCCGTGGTGGCGCCGATCTTGGGCACCGTGCTCGCGGTGGGTCAGGTGCTGAGCTTGGTACGCTACGTCTCGAGGACGAACCGAGAGCTGGTGCGCTTCTTCGATGCGCTGCGGGGAGATGACTTCACGCAGAGCTTCCTCCGCCGGGGCGAAGGGAGTGACTTCGACGCCCTAGGGGGAGCGCTCGACGAGGTCGTGGCCACGTTCCGCAAGACCCGGGCCGAGCAGGAGCAAGAGATCCGCTTTTCGCGGGCCCTCCTCGACCACGCTCCGGTGCCTTTGCTGAGCGTGGAGGGCGAGCAGGTCGAGTTGCTCAACAACGCGAGCCGACGTCTCCTCCTGGGGAGGCCGATACGCCGCCTGGCGGATCTCGCGCCCATGGGTCGGGAGCTCCAGGAGGCCATCGTCCACACCCCGCTGGGCCGTCGGAGGGTGGTGTCTCTGGAGCTCGAGGGGGCTCGGAGTCAGGTCGCGCTTTCGGTGAGTGAGATCGTGATGGAGGGGCGGCGGCGTCGACTGGTCTCACTCCCGTCCATCGACGGCGAGTTGGAGCACCAGGAGGTCGAGGCGTGGCAAAAACTCGTCCGGGTC
>JBCBRU010000204.1:0-13441 GCA_039819565.1 Myxococcota bacterium
CCGAGGCCATACCGCGACCCTTGTGCTTACGCCGGTGAGTCGCGCCTTCCGCAGGCTTTAGCCGGCTGAGCTCGTCTGCCATGTCTCTCTCCTACTCGGCCTTCCGAGCCTCGGCCCGCTGCTTCCGCAGGCGAGCGGAGTCTCGCATGTCGTCCGTACCGTCGAAGCGCTCGATCTCCAGCATGTGCTGGACCTTCATGATCATCCCGCGGATCGGCACGGTATCCAGGAGCACTTTCTCCTGCTCACGATTGCGAAGCCCGAGCCCCTGCAGGGTCGCCTTCTGGCGCTCCGTGCATTTGCTGGTGCTGCGCACGAGCTTCACTCGAATCAGACTCTTCATTGCATACCTCGCCGAGCCCGGATCAGTTGCTCATCCCCGTAGGGACCTGAATCTTGAGCTGCACGGGCTTCAGGTTGTCAGCCGGCACGGAACGGCGCTCGGTCTGGCCCTTGACGGTCGAGAGCGCCCGAAGCCCCGAAACCGCGGCGTTGACCACGTTGTGCTTGTTCGAAGTCCCGAGGGACTTCGTGAGAACGTCTCGAATCCCCGCGGACTCCAGCACCGCGCGCACCGGACCACCGGCGATGACGCCGGTACCCGGACGGGCGGGCCGCATCACGACCTTGCCCGCTCCGAAGCGGCCAATGATCTCGTGAGGGATGGTGCGCCCTACCAGAGGGACACGGAACAGGCTCTTCTCAGCCTGGTCACGGCCCTTGCGGATGGCCTCCGGAACTTCGTTGGCCTTCCCGAGCCCCACGCCCACATGCCCCTCACCGTCGCCCACGACGACGAGAGCCGAGAACGAGAAGCGCCGGCCGCCCTTAACGACCTTGGCCACGCGGTTGATGTGAATGACCCGGTCGACGAGCTCGAGCTCCTTCGGGTTGATGATTTCGCGTCGTGACATACCTACTCCCGGGCTCAGAACTTGAGCCCACCCTCCCGGGCGCCCTTCGCCAGCGCGGCTACGCGACCGTGGAAAGGCCAGCCGTTGCGGTCGAACACGACGGACTCTACGCCCTTGGCCTTGGCCGCCTCGGCCAGCGCCTGTCCTACCTTCTCAGCGGTGTCGACTTTCTTGTCTTCGTCACCGCCTCCCTCACGCACCGCCTTGGCCTGGCTCGAGGCCGAGGCCACCGTGGTCCCCGTGACGTCGTCGATCAGCTGGGCATAGATATGCTTCGAGCTCCGGAAGACGCTGAGCCGCGGACGCTCCGCGGTCCCGGAGATGGTCTTGCGAATGCCCTTCGCCCGGCGGAGCCGACGGCGAAGGTTGGCGTCCTTGACTTTACGCTCCATGACTTCGCTCCCGTCCGGCTCAGGTGCCGGTCTTGCCTTCCTTGCGGCGTACGCGCTCGTCCGTATATTTGATGCCCTTGCCCTTGTAGGGCTCACAGGGGCGGAACGAACGAATCTCAGCCGCGATACGTCCGACGAGCTCCTTGTCCACCGACTCGAGGTGGATGGTCGTGAGCTTGTCGACCTTGCAGGAAACTTCCTTTGGAATGTTCACGTTCACGTCGTGTGACAAACCAACTTGTAAATTGAGCACCGAGCCCTTGAGCTCCGCGCGGTAGCCGACCCCAACCACTTCGAGAGACTTCTTGAAGGGGTTCTGAACCCCTTCAACCATGTTCGCGATCAGGGTTCGGGTGAGCCCAAACATGCTCCTCGAAACCCGATCCTGTGCGTTCTCGGGCGAGACCGTGACCTTGCCGTCGTCCAGCTTGACGCTGACCTTAGGCGGCAACTCGCGCTCGAGGCTGCCTTTGGGTCCCTTCACGGAGACGCTCGCGTCCCCGATCTTGACCTCCACGCCCGAGGGGACGGAAACCGGCATCTTACCAATTCGAGACATCAGCAGCTCCTACCAGACCGTGCACATCAGCTCGCCGCCGACGCGCTCCCGACGCGCTTCGCGGTCGGTCATCACGCCTCGGGAGGTCGAGAGGATGGCCACGCCCAAGCCGTTCCGGATGCTAGGAATCGCGTCGGCGCGGACATAGCGACGAAGCCCGGGACGACTCACCCGCTTGAGCCCGGTAATGACCGGGTCGCGGTTTCTGTCGTAGCGGAGCTGGATGGTCAAGACCGGACGCGGATCCTCCGCGCCGACCTCGAATCCCTCGATGAAGCCCTCGCGCTTGAGCACTTCGGCCATGTGCTCCTTGAGCTTGGAGTGGGGCATCGGCACTTTCACGTGCCGTGCGTTGATGCCGTTGCGGATACGCGTGAGCATGTCCGCGATGGGGTCGTTGATTACGCCCGCCATTTGAAACCTCGTTCCTCAACCCTCGGCGCCGCCGTAGGGGTTCAGGGCTATCGTCAGCCCGCCTCCTGCCCGCGACGACGGAAGGGAACTCCGATCGCCTCGAGGAGCGCCTTACCGTGCTCGTCGTTTTCGGCGGTGGTCACGAAGCAGATGTTCATCCCCCGCACCCGATCGACCTTGTCGTAGTCAATCTCGGGGAAGATGATCTGCTCCTTGAGCCCCAGCGTATAGTTTCCGCGGCCGTCGAAAGCCTTCTCGGACACCCCCTTGAAGTCGCGCACGCGAGGCAACGCGACGTTCAGGAGACGGTCCGCGAACTCCCACATACGGGAGCGTCGCAAGGTCACCATGGCCCCGATGGGCATGCCCTCGCGCAACTTGAAGTTCGAAACCGACTTCTTGGCCTTGGTCACCACCGCCTTTTGGCCCGTGATGAGACCGAGCTCCTCGACCGCAGAGTCGAGGACCTTGTTGTTCGTGATGGCCTCGCCGAGCCCCATGTTGATCACGATCTTCTCGAGACGCGGCACCTGAGCCGCCGACTTGAGTCCCAGGTCGGCAGCCAGCTTGGGCGCGAGCTCCTCGCGATACTTGACGGAGAGACGAGCCGGGGGTCGAGGACGGTCCTCGAGAGCGACTTGCTTGCCCCTCTTGCCGCCCTTGTCGGCAGCCCCCTTCTTGTTCTTCTTACCCTTTTTATCCTCAGCCATCTCGTGCCTCAGTCGAGCTCGGTGCCCGCGCCCTCGCCGCCTCGAGCGACGCGAACCTTCTTGCCGTCCTCACCCACCGAGAAGCCCACCCGGACTCCCCGGTCCAGCGCCTCCGAAAAGAGACGGACGTTGGAGATGTGGATCTTGCCCGCCTTCTCGAGGATGCCTCCCTGAGGCATCGAGGGACGGACGTTGGCCTTTACGTGGCGCTTCTGGACGTTGATGCCCTCCACCACGAGGCGGTCTTCGGACGGGTGGACGCTCAGTACGACGCCTTTCTTGCCCTTGTCCTTGCCGGTGGTGACGAGCACGGTGTCGCCCTTCTTGATCTTCGCCGCCATCAGAGAACCTCCGGTGCGAGCGAAACGATCTTCATGAAGGACTTAGCGCGAAGCTCACGCGCGACCGGCCCGAAGATACGGGTGCCGACCGGGTCGTTGTCCTTGTTGACGAGCACGCCCGCGTTCTCGTCGAAACGAATGTAGCTCCCGTCCTGACGGCCGGTGGGGTAGCGGGAGCGCACGACCACCGCCTTCACCACGTCGCCCTTCTTGACGCGGCTGTTGGGGAGGCACTCGCGCACGGAGCACACGACGACGTCGCCGATGTGAGCGTAGCGCCGCCGAGAGCCCCCGAGCACCTTGATGCAGAACAGCTTGCGGGCGCCGCTGTTGTCCGCGACGTCCAGCACCGAAGTCATCTGAATCATGGTTCAGCCGTCCTTCCCGAGCCGCTCCACGACCTTCCAGCGCTTCGTCTTCGACATGGGGCGCGTCTCTTCGATGAGCACGCGCTCGCCCTCGCTGCAGCCGAGATCGTCCTGGGCCGAATAGTTCTTCAGGCGAGTGATGAACTTCCCGTATCGGGGGTGCTTCACGCGCCGGTCGACGGTGACCACCACCGTCTTTTCCATCTTGGCCGAGGTCACCGTGCCGATACGCTGCTTGACGTGCTTCGTCGGCTCGGTCGTGCCCTCGGCGGATGCGCTGGACTGATTCACGAATCCGCTCCTTGCTCGGCGCTCGCCGCTCCGCGCTGGGCTCGGATGGTCCGAGCGCGCGCGAGCTCGCGGCGCACGAGCTTCATCTTCGCCGTGTTCTCGAGCTGTCCCGTGAAGTGCTGGAAGCGAAGCTTGAACAGCTCCTGCTGCTTCTCCACGAGAAAGTTCGAAAGCTCCTCATCGGTCTGCTCGCGCAGATCCTTTGCCTTCATGAAGTCGCCCATTACCACTCGTCCTCGGAGGTCATGATCTTCGTCCGGATGGGCAGCTTGTGCCCGGCCAGGCGGAGCGCTTCCTTCGCAAGGTCATGATCGACGCCGTCGATCTCGTAGAGAATCCGACCGGGCTTCACGACGGCCACGTAGTGGTCCGGAGCGCCCTTACCTTTACCCATACGAGTCTCGAGCGGCTTCTTCGAAACCGGCTTGTCCGGAAAGAACCGGATGAACACGCGACCACCACGCTTGATATGGCGGGTCATCGCGATACGAGCCGCTTCGATCTGCCGAGACGTAACCCAGCCGCACTCGGTGGCCTGCAGGCCTACCGTCCCGAAGTGAAGGTTCGAGCCGGTGTAAGCCAGCCCCCGCATCCGCCCCTTCTGCTGCTTGCGGAACTTCTGTCGTTTCGGCTGAAGCATTTATCGCTCCTCTCGGCGCGGGCCCCGCGGGGGACGGCGCTGCTGCTGGGGCGGTTCCTTGCCCGCTCCGATGACCTCACCCTTGAAGATCCAGCACTTGATGCCGATCGTGCCCTGCTTGGTCTTGGCCACGGCGAGGCCGTACTCGACGTCGGCGCGGAGGGTGTGAAGAGGCACCCGTCCGTCTCGGTACCACTCGTAGCGGGACATCTCGGCCCCCCCCAAGCGCCCAGAACAGGCCACCCGGATGCCCTTGGCCCCGAACTTCATGGCGATCTGAACGGCCTTCTTCATGGCCCGTCGGAAAGCGATACGGCGCTCGAGCTGCATCCCGATGTTCTCGGCCACGAGCTGGGCGTCGATCTCGGCCTTCCGGATCTCCTGGATGTTGATGAACACTTCGTTCTCGGTGAGGCGCTGCAGCTCCTTCTTGAGCTGCTCGATGCCCGCGCCCTTCTTACCGATCACGATGCCCGGCCGCGCCGTGAAGATGTTCACCTTCACCTTGTTGGCCGCGCGCTCGATCTCCACCCGAGAGATACCCGCGCTGTAGTGCTTCTTCTTTACGTGCTGACGAAGCTTCAGATCTTCGTGCAGCCAGTTCGCGTAGTTCCGCTCTTCGAACCACTTCGAATCCCAGGTCCGAGTGATGCCGAGGCGGAAGCCGATCGGGTTGGTCTTCTGTCCCATTTACTAACTCCCGTCAGTCCCGCTGCTCGAGCCCGATGGTCACATGCGAGGTGCGCTTCAGAATCGGAGCGGCACGTCCCATGGCCCGCGGCCGGAAACGCTTCATGGTGGGTCCGCCGTCGACGAGGATGGCCCCCACATAGAGATTATCGATGTCGACCCCGCCCTGCTGGTCCGCGTTGGCCACGGCCGAACGCAGCAGCTTCTCGAGGGGCTTGGCCGACTTCTTCTCCGCGAAGAGAAGAATGTTCAGCGCCTCTTCGACCTGCTTGCCACGGATGAGGTCAGCGACGAGGCGGACCTTCTGCGGGGCGCAGCGGAGGCTCTTCAGGCTGGCTTTGGCTACCATTCCCTTCACGTCAGACTCCTAGCGCTTGCCCTTCTTGGACTTCTTGTCGACGGCGTGCCCGTGGAAGGTTCGCGTCGGGGCGAACTCTCCGAGTTTGTGGCCGACCATGTGCTCGGTCACGAACACCGGGATGAACTTTCGACCGTTGTGCACGGCGAAGGTGTGCCCGATGAACTCCGGGATGATCATGGAGCGGCGCGACCAGGTCTTGACCACGGACTTCTTGCCGCCGCTCTCCATCTTGTCGACCTTCTCCTCCAGGGAGGGGTCAACGAAGGGTCCCTTCTTTAGCGAACGAGGCATGTTCAGCTCCCACTCTGCTTCCCGCGCTTGCGGGGCGACACCACGAACTTATCGGTGGTCTTGTTGGTACGGGTCCGGAGGCCGCGGGCCATCTTGCCCCACGGAGTGCGAGGCGGCTTGCCGCCCTTGGCACGACCCTCGCCACCACCGTTGTTGTGGTCGACGGGGTTCATCGCGGCACCGCGAACCGCCGGGCGAATGCCCAGCCAGCGGCTGCGTCCGGCCTTACCGAGGACGCGGTTTTCGTGCTGCTCGTTGCCGAGCTGACCGATCGTGGCCATGCACGTGCCGAGGATGCGGCGCATCTCGGTCGAGGGCAGGCGGAGGGTGACGTACTTCCCTTCCTTCGCCATCAGCTGGGCGCTGCCTCCAGCGGAGCGCACGAGCTGGCCTCCCTTACCGGGCTTGAGCTCGACGTTGTGAAGGATGGTGCCGAGGGGGATGTCCTTGAGGGGCATCGCGTTCCCGACGATCGGGTCGATGGGGCCCGTCGAGGACATCACCGTCTGCCCCACCTGGAGCTTGCCGGGAGCAAGGATGTAGGCTTTCTCGCCGTCCGCGTAGTGAAGGAGGGCAATTCGAGCCGACCGGTTCGGGTCGTACTCCACCGCCGCCACCTTCGCAGGCACGTCGAACTTCCGTCGCTTGAAGTCGACGAGACGGTAGCGACGTCGATGCCCACCGCCCTTGTGGCGAGTGGTGATGTTGCCTCGCTGACCGCGCCCACCGGTGCGCTTGAGGGGAGCCAACAGGCTCTTCTCAGGCGAGCCCTTGGTGACCTCAGCGAAGTCCGAGCTGGTCAGGTGCCGACGCGAGGGAGATGTCGGCTTGTAGCTTTTGATACCCATCTCGAATCTCCTCTCAGCCCGCGGTGGCGCCGAAGACGTCGATCTCCTGGCCCTCGGCCAAGGTCACCATCGCCTTCTTCCAGTTGCTGCGCTTTCCGACGAAGCGTCCTCGACGCTTGATCTTTCCGCGCACGATCATGGTGCGAACGCGATCGACCTCGACGTCGAACATCGACTGCACGGCGTTCTTGATCTCGCTCTTGTTGGCGTCCACAGGGACCTCAAAGACAACCAGCGATCGGGTCTCGGCCAGAGCCGAAGCCTTCTCGGTCAGCCGAGGACGCAGCAGGATCTCGTGGGCGGGGCGCATCAGACCGTAGCCTCCTCGCGCAGGGCGCGCTCCTTACGCGAGAGCTCGGTGTGGAGCTTCTCGCTGATAGTGTTGACGACCGGCTCGAGAATCACGAGCGCGTCGTGATCGAGGATGTCGTACACGTTGAGGTCGTCGCTCGAGATGAACTTCGTGTGAGCGAGGTTCCGTACCGAGCGCTCGAGCTGGATGTCCTCGGCCGACCCCACCACGAGGGTCTTCTTGCCGAAGCGCTCCGCGATGTCCTTCGCGTCCTTGGTTCTGGGGGCCTCGGGGCTCCAGTCTCGGACGACGTGCAGGCAGTCCTGCGACGTGCGCATCGAGAGAGCCGACCGCAGAGCCACCGCGACCATGCGCTTGGGCATCTGGTAGCTGTAATCGCGCGGACGGGGACCGTGGACGATGCCGCCGCCTCGCATGTTCATCGCCCGGTTGGAGCCGTGACGAGCTCGGCCGGTGCCCTTCTGCTTATAGGGCTTCTTTCCGGTACCCCGGACCTCGGAGACCGTCTTGGTCGAGTGCGTGCCTCGGCGTCGGTTGGCCATCTGCATCCGCACGACCTCCCAGTGGAGAGTCTCGCGGACGGCAGCTCCGAACACCGAGTCGTCGAGCTCGATGTCGCCGACTTTTTTCTTCTGCGTATCTACGACGTCGACCTTCATTGTCGCTTCCTGCCCTTCGCCTTCGCCTTCACCGGCCGCCTCACGGCGGCGCTTCTCTTGCGCTCGCAAGCGAGCGCGGAACCCGGTCCTCCGAGGAGACTCAGGTGCTCTTGATCTCGACGTCCACACCCGCGGAGAGGTCGAGCTTCATGAGCGCATCGAGCGTCTGCGGGGTCGGATCATGAATCTCGACCACCCGCTTGTGGGTTCGAATCTCGAACTGCTCGCGGCTCTTCTTGTCCACGTGGGGTCCACGCAGGACCGTATAGCGGTTGATGCGGGTCGGGAGCGGAATCGGTCCCGCCACCCGGGAACCCGTCCGCCGCGCCGACTCGACGATCTCCTTCACGGCCTGATCGAGTAGCCGGTGATCGTAAGCCTTCAGGCGGATGCGAATCTTCGTGGACGTGTCTGCCATCGTTACTTGCCTTCCGCTTGCGCGGGGAGACGGCGGGGGTGGCTTTGAACCCACCCCCGCACGTCAGGTTGTCACTTCATGATTTCGGTCACCACGCCGGCGCCGACGGTGCGGCCACCCTCGCGGATCGCGAAGTTCATCCCCTTGTCCATGGCGACGGGAGTGATGAGCTGAACGGTCAGGGCGACATTGTCGCCCGGCATCACCATCTCCGTGCCTTCGGGAAGCTCGATGGCCCCCGTTACGTCCGTAGTTCGGAAGTAGAACTGCGGACGATACCCCTTGAAGAATGGGGTGTGACGGCCACCCTCATCCTTGCCGAGGATGTAGACCTCGCACTTGAAGTCGGTGTGGGGCGTAATCGACCCGGGCTTTGCGAGCACCTGGCCACGCTCCACCGACTCCTTGTCGACGCCGCGGAGGAGGCAACCCACGTTGTCTCCCGCGATACCCTTGTCGAGGAGCTTACGGAACATCTCCACGCCGGTGACGGTGGTCTCGGAAGTGGGCTTGAAGCCCACGATCTCGACCTTCTCACCCACGGTGATGATGCCGCGCTCGATACGACCGGTGACCACGGTGCCGCGGCCGGAGATCGAGAACACGTCCTCGATGGGCATGAGGAAGGGCTTCTCTTCGTCACGCTCCGGAGTTGGGATGTGGCTATCGAGCGCTTCGAGCAGCTCGAGGATGGGCTCCTGCCCCTCCTGGCCGTTGGTCTCGTAGGGCTTGAGGGCCGAGCCACGAACGATCGGGCAATCCTCGAACTTATACTTGTCGAGGAGGTCGGTCACCTCGAGCTCCACCAGCTCGAGCAACTCCTCGTCGTCGACGAGGTCGCACTTGTTGAGCCACACCACGATCTTCGGCACGCCGACCTGACGAGCGAGGAGCACGTGCTCCTTCGTCTGGGGCATGGGGCCGTCGACCGCGGAAACCACGAGGATGGCGCCGTCCATCTGAGCGGCGCCCGTGATCATGTTCTTCACGTAGTCGGCGTGCCCGGGGCAGTCGACGTGCGCGTAGTGACGATTCTCGCTCTCGTACTCCACGTGCGAGGTCGCGATCGTCATGATCTTGGTCGAGTCGCGGCGACCCTGGGACTCCGAAGCCTTCGCGATCTCGTCGTAGCTCAAAGGCTTTGCCCAGCCCTTGGCGGCACACACCGAGAGGATCGCTGCCGTGGTCGTGGTCTTTCCATGGTCAACGTGACCAATGGTGCCCACGTTCACGTGAGGCTTAGTCCGATCGAATTTCTCCTTGGCCATCTATTTCCCACTCCAATCAGGTTGGTGGCCGCCTCCTGACGACCAACCATCGGCTCGCGTCCAGCCTGAGGCTGACGGAAACCATCCCAGGTCCGCTCCCTTTCAGAGCCTCCCCTGGACTTTCGACAGCACCCCCTCCGCAACATGCGAAGGCATGGGGCTGTAAAATCCGAACTTCATCGAGAAGGTGGCACGCCCCTTCGTTCGGGACCGAAGCTCGGTCGCGTACCCGAACATAGATGCGAGCGGAACCTCCGCGCTCACCACCCGAGCGATACCGCGGGCATCCATTCCAAGGATGTTCCCGCGGCGCGCGCTCAGATCTCCGATCACCTCGCCCGTGAATTCATCGGGCGTGGTGACTTCGGTCAGCATGACCGGCTCGAGGAGCACCGGGCGGGCGTCTCGCGCCGCGTCGGTCAGGGCCCTCGAGGCCGCCACCTTGTACGCCAGCTCCGTAGAGCGGGCATCGCCGAAACTGCCCCCTACGAGCGACACGACCACGTCGGTCAGCTCGTAGCCGGCTTGACCCCCGTCGAGCGCAGCTTCCTCGACGCCTCGACGAATCGAAGCGACGACCGCGTCGGGGACCTCGGCGTCAACGAGAGTCGAGAAGCGCATGCCGGAACCCGTGTGTCCCGGCCGGATCGCCAGCTCGACGCGAGCGAACAGCTCGCCTTCGGCGCTGGCCCGTTCGAAGCGACCCTCGGCCTGCGCCTCTTGAGATACGGTCTCGCGGAAAGCCACCTGGGGCCGTCCCGCGTTCACTTCGACGCCAAACTCGCGACGGAGGCGCTCCATCACCACTTCCAGGTGAAGCTCACCCATGCCCGCCAGCACCCGCTGGCCGGACTGATTGTCGACCCGCGACGCTAGGCTCGGATCCTCCTGCGTCAAGCGGTCTAGGGCCCAGCCGAGCTTCTCATCGTCGGCGTCGGTGCGGGGCTCGAGGGCGAGCTCGACCACGGGCTCCGGCGCCCAAATCGGCTCGAGCCTCAGCAGCGAGCCCCCGCCCGCCAGCGTGTCGCCGGTGCTCGTGCTTTCGAGACCCTCGACGGCCACGATGTTGCCGGCCTCGCACTCGACGAGCTCCTCGCGGTCGGCCGCGTGCATTCGATACATCGCGCCGATGACTTCGCGGCGCCCGTGCGTCGTGTTGACCACGCGGTCCCCGACCCGCGCCCGTCCGGAGTAGACGCGAAGGTAGGTCAGGGGCCCGGTGGCGCCCGACATGACCTTGAAGGCCAGAGCGTGGAAGGCAGCCACGGGGTCGGCGTAGATGGAGCAAGCCCCGCTGCCGTCGCTGCGTGCGGCCGGATGCACCACGTCCTGCGGGGACGGGAGATAGGACACGACGGCGTCGAGCAGGGGCTGGATGCCCATGTTTCGATAGGCGGCCCCGCACAGCACCGGGAACGCCCGAAGACCCAAGGTGGCCCGTCGAATCGCGCGCCGGAGTTCGTCCGCGGTGACCTCGTCGCCCTCGAGATACTTCCGCTCTACGTCCTCGTCGACGTCAGCGACGACATCGAAGATACGGTCTCGCGCCGCTTCAGCTTCGGACGCGTGTCCGGCTGCGATGTCCGAGACGCGGATACGAGCCCCGAGCGAAGCTTCGTCCCAGGACAGCTGCTTCATCTCCACGAGGTCGATGACCCCCTCGAAGTCCGTGGCCTCGCCCACCGGCAGCTGAACCGGAAGCGGTTGTCCGGTGGGAGCGTCCGGGCTGGCTCCAAGCCGCTCCTGAATCTCGGAGACGGTTTCGCCAAAGTCCGCTCCGACCCGGTCCATCTTGTTGATGAAGCAGAGGCGCGGAACCCGATGTCGGTCGGCCTGCCGCCACACCGTTTCGGTCTGAGTTTCTACACCGCGCGAAGCGTCGAAGACCGCGACGGCCCCGTCGAGCACGCGCAGCGAGCGCTCGACCTCGATGGTGAAGTCGACGTGCCCGGGCGTGTCGATGATGTTGATCAGGTGATTCTGCCAGGCGCAGGAGGTCGACGCGGAGGTGATGGTAATGCCCCGCTCCTTCTCCTGGTCCATCCAGTCCATCGTGGCCGCTCCGTCATGCACCTCTCCCATCCGGCGCTCGACGCCGGTGTAGTAGAGGATGCGCTCGGTGGTGGTCGTCTTACCGGCATCGATGTGAGCCATGATGCCGATATTGCGAACCCGCTCGAGCGGTATGGAGCCGGAGGTAGCCATGATGAACTCTCTGGAGATGTTCCCTTAGTCCCTGCTCACCACCGGAAGTGGGCGAAGGCCTTGTTGGCGTCCGCCATCTTGTGGGTGTCTTCTCGCTTCTTGACAGCGGCGCCGCGCCCCTGCGCCGCGTCCATGATTTCGCCAGCCAAGCGCTCGCGCATCGTCTTCTCGCCCCGCTTGGCGGCGTAGTTGATGAGCCAACGCATGCCGAGCGAGGTGCGGCGCTCCGGCCGGACCTCGACAGGCACCTGGAAGGTGGCCCCACCCACGCGGCGAGACTTCACCTCGATGCGGGGCTTGATGTTCTCCAGGGCCTTCTTGAAGACCGTGAGCGGCTCTTCTTCCTCGCTGCCACGGTCGCCCACCAGATCGAAGGCGCCATAGATGATGCGCTCGGCGGTCGACTTCTTACCGCTGAGCATCAAAGCGTTGATGAACTTGGTGACGAGCCGGTCCTGATACTTCGGGTCCGGAAGGAGCTTCCTCTTCGGGGCTTCGCGACGACGTGCCATCTAACCAGTCTCCTCAGCGCGCCTTCTTGACGCCGTACTTGGAGCGCCCCTTGTTGCGCTTGAGCTTGTTCGTGTTGGAGGGCCCCTCGGCCGCGGAGGCATCGAGGGTGCCGCGGACGATGTGGTAGCGGCAGCCGGGGAGGTCCTTCACGCGACCTCCGCGAACGAGCACCACGGAGTGCTCCTGAAGGTTGTGGCCTTCGCCGCCGATATAGGCAGTGACCTCGATCCCGTTGGTGAGGCGAACACGGGCCACCTTGCGAAGCGCGGAGTTCGGCTTCTTCGGGGTGGACGTGTACACGCGCACACACACGCCGCGACGCTGAGGGCAGGCCTTCAGCGCTGGCGACTTCGAGGCTTCGAGGGGGGGCTTACGAGCCCCCCGGATGAGCTGATTGATCGTTGGCATCCAATCGACTCCAGCCGCCTACGGCGGCGGTGAACGGCTCGCTGCGAAGCGGGCCGAGCTTTCCATGGAGAGGTCTTGAGACTTCAGAAGAGACGACGACCCGAGACCGAAGTCTCGAACCGCGTAGGCTGGTGCGGACACGAAAACGCCGAACTCGACGAGGCTATCCTCATCGACGGCGTTTGGGCCCTCACGGCGGCCTCCTCACCTAACCGGTATATCTGCGCGAACGCTTTGCACCGGCGGTGGTGGTGTTCTCTTCGTCCCGGCGACGGAGCTTCGGGAGCATCACTCGAGATCGGGCCGCATAGTGGATGGGCTCTCACGATCTCGCGATATCACTCCTGCTTTGGTCACGTCGTCCGAGTGTCTTCGACCTCCCTTCGTGGCTTCGCTGGGTGCCCTTCCTTCTAGGCCACCGTATGTGGCAAAAGGTGTGGGAGAACCTGCGCTAGACCCTGCTTCGCGTTGAGGACGCGCATTAATCAGAGCCAGGTTGGTAGTGTCAACCTGGAAAGCGCCGGCCTCCAGGCCTTTCCGCGTCGATTTGAGGAAGCGCGCAAGGAAGGTCTTCCCTACAGTCCCGATATGCAGCGTGTCGCCGTGCTCGGCCTGGGCACGATGGGCATCGGAATGGCCCTCAACCTCCTGAAATCTTTTAAGGTCGTGGGATACAACAGATCTGCCGAGCGAGGACGACGGCTCGAGGAGGGCGGCGGGCGGTTCCTGGCGGAGCCGGCGGAGGCGGTTCGCGGCGCCGACGCCGTGGTGGCCTGCTTGGCCAACGACGCGGCCAACCGCGACGTCCTCCTCGCCCCGGAGCTGTTGGACGCGCTCG
>JBCBRU010000205.1:0-13439 GCA_039819565.1 Myxococcota bacterium
AGGCGGGTGAGTGTGGGCTTTCGCCCGGCATGATGGATAAGTTCCCGCTGGTGACGCCAGCGCGTTCGACCGACCTGGCGGTGGCCCCTACAGCAGACGAATGAGCTCGCGCACGAACACCAGCGAACCCTCGAGGTGTTCGGCGAGCTTTCCCATCATCAGGTTGAGAGCCACCATGAACATGAATAAGCCGCCCATGGCCTTGACGCCCATGGCCATGAAGTAGGCGTTCAGCTGGGGGGCGATGCGGTTGAACATGCCGAACACGACATCGGTGAGGAAGGACGCGAAAAGCCCGGGGAAGACGAGGGCGAAGGCGATACCGAACAGGCCCGAGACATACTTGAGGATAAGGTCGACGAAATGCTCGAAGCCCCCGTCGAAGGACGGGAAGGTGTCGACGGGGACGATTCGGAAGCTCTCTACCACGCTCTCGATGAAGTAGCCGTGCCCGTTCAGCGCGCAGAAGATGACGAGCAGGAGCTGAAAGTTGAATTGCCCAATGGGCGAGACCCGGAGCTGGAGCTCGGGCACCTGCACCTCGGCCTGGTTGGCGCCGCGCATGACATCCACGGCGCGTCCCCCGATCTCCATGGCGTAGAAGAGCTCAGTGGCGACGTAGCCGATCACGAAGCCGAGGAAGAGCTCCTTCAGGAGCAACACCAGGTAGGTCAGGGCGGTGAGCCGTATCCCACCGTCGACCCCCGCGACGGCGAAGGGAAAGACGAGGAGGGTGAGACCAAGGCTGAGCCCGATGCGGGTCTCGGCGGGGATGAGCTTACCCCCGAGAAAGGGCGTCTGAAAGATGATGGGGAGGACGCGGATGGCCACCAGGGAGCCCAGGAGAAGCTGGGTGGTCAGGTTCGCCTGACCGAGGAGATCCGCGATTTTCCCCCAGGCGCTCATTCAGCGGCCGATGACGGTGGCGAAGCCCTCGAAGCAAATGCGTCCGAACGCAGCCATGGCCTCGCCGAGACTCGCCCCCATGATGGCCAAGGTCCCAAAGACCACGATGACCTTGGGCACGAAGGTTAGGGACTGTTCCTGAACCTGAGTGACCGCCTGAAATAGGGCGATGATGAGACCGACCACCAAGGAGAAGAGCACCGGGGGCCCGGAGACCAGCAAGGTCAGCATGAGGGCCTCGTTGGCGATCTGAGCGATGAACTGCTGAACCATCAGACGTACCCCGTGATGAGGCCCTTCGTGACCAGGTACCAGCCATCGATCATCACGAAGAGGAGGAGTTTGAACGGAAGCGAGATCGTCGTGGGCGACAGCATCTGCATACCGAGGGCCATCAGGATGTTGGACACGATCATATCGATGACCAAAAAGGGGACGAAGATGATGAACCCGATTTGGAACGCCTCCTTGAGCTCGGAGATGACGAAGGAGGGAATCACCACCAGAAAGTCGTCGGGCGCCACGCCGGCGCGGTCCTCGGGATTTCGAAGTCGCTTCGCCATGGCGAAGAACATGGCCCGGTCCTTTTTGTGAGCGTGACGGATGAGGAAGCGCTTGACCGGCTCCTCTCCTTGACCGGCCGCCTCGAAGATCAAATCGACGGTCTCGGCTGAAACCAGAGTTGCGGATGGGTCCCTCCGGTTGATGATGTCTTCGGTCTTCTTGTAAATCTCCAGCCCCACCGGAGTCATGATGTAGACGGTGAGAATGATGGACAGGCCGGTGATGACCTGAGTGGGAGGGATCTGCTGGGTTCCGAGCGCCGACCGGATGATGGACAGCACCACCGAGATTTTCACGAAGCTCGTCACCATGATGATGACGAAGGGGAGCAGGGTGAGCACCCCGAGGGCCCCCAGAAGTACCAGCGGGCGGGCCGCGACGGAGCCCTTTAGAGTGAGGTCTTCGGTACGGAGTCGGGGGGGCCGACGCTGCGCCTCGGCGGGCTCGGGGGCCAGGGTCAGGGCCGCTCCGCCCGCGGAGAGCGCGGTCGCGAGGAGGAGGGCTCGGCTCCAGCGAGGCCGAGCACGGGGCGGACGAAGAGCGAGGGCCTGGGTCATGATGAGGACTCCGAGGATCGCCGCCCGAGGAGGCTGCTGAGCCCCTCCCATGGCGACGGCGTAACTTGGGCGTGGGCAGCGGCCACAGCCTCGCGTACGTCCGAGGCATCGAGGCGCGCGAGAAGCGTGAGGCCATGTTCGGAGTGGCCTACGAGGAAGTGCTGCTCCCCCATCTTGACCACCATCAGAGAGGCGCGAGTGTCGACGGGGAGGCGATCCACCACGGTCAAGATGCGTTGTCGGGAGCTCGGCACCGGAAGACGGGCGATGCGGGGAAGGAGCTTTCCGAGGAGAAGGTAGGCGAGGAGGACGACGAAGCCGAGGACGAACATCATCTCGACGAAGCTTCGGCCGAGGCTGGGGTCGTAGCCGCCAAGCGCGTCCCCTTCGTCTGCCTCGAAGGTGGCGTCCAGCTCGTCCGCGGCCGCTCCGGTCTCGATCGGGCTGGGGCCCGCGGTGCTCGTTTTCGTCTCCGCGTCGTCGGCGGTGGCGCTCGAGGCCGCCGCCAGGAGAGCCAGACCTACGCAGAGCGCGAGGAGGCGCGGACGGCGAAACCTGGTCACGACTCCGGGTCCTTAGCCAGGCTCGCAATCCTCACTCCGAGCTGGCCCTCGATCTCGACGAGCTCGCCGCGGGCGAGCAGACGCCCATTCACCACGAGGTCCACGGGGTCGGTGGGCGAGCGTCCGAGGTCCAGGAGCTGACCTGGGCGCAGACATACGACTTCCTCTGCGGTGAGCTCCACGCGTCCGAGTTCGACCACCACCGGGACCGGCATATCCCCCAGGAGAGGCTCCATCTCGGCCAGGTTGTCGCCCTCGGGGGCGGGCTCGTACCCTTCCTCGGCGTAGCCTTCAGCAGGGCCTTCCTCGACGTACTCAGCCCCGCTGTCCGCATAGGCCGGGGCCTCCTCGTAGTTTTGGCCCTCCTCCTCGACAGGCTCGTAGTCTTCGGAGCCGTAGTCTTCGTAGCCCGAGCCGCCGCTCGCGTCTTCGTCGTCCAGGCCCCAGTCCTCGTCCAGGATCTCCGAGCGGAAAGGGCGCCCGTCGTCGCCTTCTTCGAAGGCTTCGCTCTCGGGATGGTGCTCGTATTCGGCCATGACTTCCTCGGGGTTGGACTCGACGCCGTGGACCTCTCGAGGGTCGTGGGTCGACGGAGTCGTGATGCGCTCGTAGCGCTCGATCTGAAACACGCGCCGCCCTTCCACCGGGCCGGCCACGCCATGGAGGGTTCCGCGCCGCCCGGGGCCAAAGCGAAGGGTTGCCGTTCCCGCGGGAACGCCGTCCTCGTCGAAACCCAGCCCGCTATCTTCGAGAACCACGATGTCTCCCGGATCCAGCGCCTCCAGCTCCTCGGGACTAAACTCGAGGCGACCGGCTTCGACCCGTCCGGTGAAGGTCGCGCCGCCGAGACGGTGGAGGTTTTGGCGAATGCGCTCGTGATGACGCGCGGTGATCATCGCGTCTTCCGGGGCGGGAGGGCCCCCGAAGTGACGGGCGAGCGACACCGGGGCCAGCGCCCGTACGAAACTCACGTCGAGGTCGACGTTCATCTTCCAGCTCGTCACCATCCAGTGATCTTCCCGCCGGAGGATGTCGGCGCAACTCTTGAGGTCGTTGCGCATGTCTTCCAGCCGGAGGGCGGTTTCGTCGCTGTGCGCCATCTGTCCCTGAAAGAGAGCCAGCACCTTCAAGAGCAGGAAAGAGAAGACACCCTGCTCGATGTCGCTGAGAGGGCGATGTACATCCACGGCCGCCCCCCGGCCCCCGAGGAGCCGGTCGACGACCGCATAGACGAAGCGGAGATCGATCTCGAGGAGGACCTTCTCAGGGCGAGGCTCCAAGCCCACTACCGCGATGAAGGTAGCGCCCGGGATGAGGCCGCGAAGTTGGGTTCGAGGAAGCACCCGCACCGAGTCGAGCCAGAGGTCGACGTCGAGCTGGATGTGGCCGCGTAGGATCTTGCGAACTTCGTCTAGGAAGCCGGCCGCGAAGGTCCGCTCCGGAAGCATACGGCCCAGGGCGCGGTGGATGTCCCGGACCTCCGCGGGGATACGCTCGAGCTCAGTCAGGCGAGCCCGCTCGATACGCTTGCCCTCGAGCTCGGGGGCGTCCGGCTCCCAGGCTCGGGTCTTGCGCGTGTACGCAGAGTGGTCCGCCCGGGTTGAGGGCGGGAGAGGCGGCGGAGAGCTCAAGCGATTCGGTGGTACCGCCCTGCCTCATACAGTGCAACCGGGGGGCCCGGCCGGGAGTGAATCCCGTCCACCCCTCTTCGCTCGCAGGCTCGCTGCGCGCTTCGCTTACGGGGGGGGGCCCGGCCGGGAGTGCATCCCGTCCCATCCCCGGCCCCGGCTTAGCGGCGGCGGCCCACGGCCTGGTAGGCAGGCCGACTCTTGAGCCGATTCAGGTAGCCCTCCAGTCCATCGCCTATGGCGATGCCGTTGGCGGTCGCCCAGACGAGGGTGTGGGCGATGAGGATGTCGGCCGGTGAGAAGCCTCGTTCGAGGATGAAGGGGCGCTCCGCCAGCTCGGTTTCGAGGACGCGGCAGCCCCGCTGAACCATCGCTTCACAGACCGGCAGCACCGCGGGCACTCGCTGATCCGGAGGCAGGACCCGGGAGTGAAGCGCGCGCGTCCACATCGGCGCGTCCAGCTCCGTGTTCGCGAAAGACAGCCATTGATCGTAGAGCCCGCGCTCCCACGACCCGGCCTCAGGCACCAGCTGCGCGTCGGGATGGGTGTCGCCGAGCCAGGTGAGAATGGCGGACGACTCGAAGAGGCGGGTGCCGTCCGGCCGCTCGAGGACCGGGATCTTGCCGAGGGGGTGGCGACTCAGATGCTCCGATGTGCGGCCTTCTCCCTTCTCGAGGGCGATATGGACGTTCTCGTAGGGAGCGCCAACCTCCTCGCACATCCATAGGACGCGGAAGGCGCGGGAGCGCTTGGGGCCGTAAATCAGGAAGGGAGACGACATCTCGCCTTCTGGAGTTACCTGGCGATCGGAGGGGGACGTAAAGGGGGACGAGCGCGAAGCCCGCTCTCGTGGGGGGCTTCGCGGGGTCGCGCCGGAGGCGCCGTTTTCAGCCCTTCTTCGCGGGGGCGTAGCTGAGGCAGTAGCCGTTGGGGCTGACGGGACCGGTGAAGAGCTTGCAGCCGCCGCAGTGCTGCTCCTTCTTCTCGGGGGCCTTCCACTGGAGGCAGCTCGAGCAGACCTGGCCCTTCTTCTTGGTCTCGTCCACGTACTGCAGAGCTTTGCGCATCTGGGCGCTGCCCTTGTCGATCTTGCCCTCCTTGGAGCAGTCGACAGCCTTCTTTTCCTCGTGGTCATCGGCGCGGGCTTCCGTCACTCGCGCGAGAGCGACCGCCGCCACGGCACTCGATCCGAGAACTCGGAGGGCTGCGCGGCGGTCGATAGGTCGGGTGGTGAAGTTGGTCTTCATCGCTACGCTACGACGCCACCGCCTCAGTTTTATTTCAACTGATTTGGCCGAGTTGGCTTTTTATGGACCCGTCCGCTCCGGTGGAGCTGACGCCCGCCCCGCAGGGGTCGATTCTGCTAGCGCACTTCGAGGCGCCCAAGCTGCAGACCGCGGTCCTCGAGGGCCTCGCGGAGCCCGTCCTCGGCGGCCTCCAGGTCTCGACGGAGCCGGTCCGAGCACCCTGAGAACGCGCAGTGGATTCCGTCCTCCCCCACCTGCACCTCCAGCTCCACGCCCTCGAGGCCCGGGCTCTTGAGCCGCACGCGGAGCCGGGTCCGGCCGTCCTCTACGACTTTCGTCAGCGTGGCGGTGATGCGTTGGATGAGCGCATGAGGCACGCGAGGGGCGCCGGCCGCGCCCTGCGCCTTCGTCTCCTGGACGGCAGCGGCCCGCTCCTCCGGTGGCCGATCGTCCCGGTCGCGGGGGTGCTCTTGCCGCGGCTCTCGACGTCCATCGGCGTCGGCCTGAATCTGGGTTTGCTCGGCGTCTTGCCGGGCCGCGTCGACGCGCTCCTCCCGTCCGTCGCTCTCGCGGATCTCCTGATCGCGCGTGGTCTCGTCGACGTGCTCCCACTCGGCGCCGCGTCGTTGCAGCGCCTCGTCCGCACGGTCGGACTGGATACGGGCGTCTCCAAGGCTCGCCTTGGTTCGCGCCTCCAGCGCTCCCTTTCCGTGCAGAGCGCGAGCCATGGCGGCCCGACGGGCCCGCTCATGGGGGAGCTCGCTCCGCCGCTTTCGCACCTGGTCCAGCACCTGGCGGGCTGAGATCTCGCCCTCCCGCCGCTCATCGGTCTTTTCGTGGTGTCGCGCACGATCCGTTTTCGTCCGCGATCTCAATGACTCCTGGAACGAGCGTTCGGTGCGGGAGGCGTTGTCGGCGGTGCGCAGGCGCTTCTCGTCCCGACGCTGGACCTCCTGGATCTCCCGGATGCGCTGCTCGTCATTAGACTCCACCCGACTCACGACACTGGGATTATCGCACGGTCACTCCAGAGGTTGCGTGTCCAGACTCGCTCATACTATTCGCCGCGGTCTTTGAGCTGCTGTTGAAAGATGGCCTGGCCAATTTCGTCCATGACCCCTTCCTCTCTCAGCATGCGCTCTCGTCGCACCTCGGCCTCCCAGTTTTCTTTGTGTTTCTCCAGGGCCTTGAGGTCCTGGGTCGCGGCCACGAGGGCCTCCTGGGCGCGTTGGACCTCCTTCTCGGCCTCGCGGACCTGTTCTTGCTGAGCGTCGATGACGGTTTGCTGCTCGACCTCGCGCTCCTTCAGGCGATCGATGTATCGATAGGCGGCCGATTGATCCGTGACTTTCATCTCACCGGAAGCGAGCTTGCGCGCATACTCCTCCCGGCGGCGGTGACGGTCCTCGACCATTCGCTCGAGCGTCTCCTGCTCCTGCCGGAGACGCTCCTTCTCCTCGTTGAGACGCTGCATGGCGTAGGCGAAAGCCTCTTCGGCCTCCTTCTTCGCCCGCTCTCTGAGCTCGAGCAGGGTTTGCAATCTATACTTCGGCACGGACAGCTCCTCAGTCGAAAAGACTGAGCATGTGGTGCACGCACGTCTGAAAGTCCGTGTTCTCGTCCATGCCCTGCTTCAAAAAGTCCTCCACCGCTTCGATCTTGTCGATGGCGTAATCTGTCTCGGGGTCGGTGCCGTATTGATAAGCCCCCAGCAGGATGAGGTCCCGTTGCTTCTCATAGGTGGCCAGGACCTTTCTCAGGGTCCCCGCGGCCTGCTTGTGCTCGCCCGAGACGATGCCGTTCATCACGCGGCTCAGTGACGGGAGCACGTCGATGGCTGGCCAGTGGTTTCGGGCCCCGAGGTTTCGATTGAGAATGATGTGGCCGTCCAAGATTCCGCGGACCTCGTCGGAGATGGGCTCTTCCATGTCTCCTCCCGCGACGAGCACGGTGTACAGTGCGGTGATCGATCCCCGCGCCGAGTTCCCGGTGCGCTCGAGGAGGCGAGGAAGCTCAGAGAACACCGAGGGAGGATAGCCCTGACGCGCGGGGGGCTCGCCAACGGCCAGACCGATCTCTCGCTGGGCTCGGGCGAATCGGGTGGTGCTGTCCATCATGAGCAGCACCTTCGCACCCCGATCCCGAAACCACTCCGCGATGGCGGTGGCCACGAACGCCGACTTCTTTCTCACCAGCGAGGGTTCGTCCGAGGTGGCGCACACCACCACCGACTTCTTCATGCCTTCCTCGCCCAGAGCCTCCTCGATGAAATCTCGGACCTCCCGTCCGCGCTCTCCGATGAGACAGCAGACGACGATCTCCGCCTCGGTGTTGCGGGCGATCTGACCCATGAGGGTCGACTTTCCCACCCCAGAGCCGGCGAAGAGGCCAATGCGCTGGCCTTTCCCGATGGTCAGGAGCCCGTCGATGGCCCGGACCCCGAAAGAGATGTGCTCGAGGATCCTCTCCCGCTCGAGAGGCTCGGGAGGGGGCCGCTCCACCGCCCAGCCCTGAAGGCCCGCTTGGGAAGACAAGGGGGTATCGATGGGCTCTCCCAAGCCGTTTAGAACGTGGCCGAGCATGGCCTCGCCGCACTGGATCTCGAAGGGGCGCCCGGTCGGGATCACTTCGGAATCGGGCCCGACTCCATCCGGAAACCCGAAGGGCATGAGCATGACTTCCTTGTCGCGAAATCCCACCACCTCCGCCTGGAGGGTGCGATCCGAGGTGAGTATCTCGACGCGCTCGCCGACCCGGACCCCGGGCACGGCCGCCTTGACGATCAAGCCCGTGAGCTCCGTCACGCGGCCTCGGACACGGGTGAGACGGGTCGTCTGGACCCGTCGTCGATAGCGCTCGAAGTCGACGAGGGCGGTCACGCACCGGGTCGTACCGCGAAGGTTACCGTGTGGTCACCCTCGCGGGGGTCGCGGAGGTAGCCGAAGGTGCGAGGAGGATCGTAAGACTCTCCCATGACGGAGGCCGGACGCGACCCTGAGCTCCTCGAGGCGATCGCTGCCGCGTATGCGTACGTGGGGAGCGCGGACAACCTGCTTGCCGACGTAGAGGTCGAGCGCCTCAAGGAGTGGGGTCTGACCCGCGGATTCTCGACGGAAGAAGCGGAGGTGCTGGATCGAAAGTGCCGGGTCTTTTCGCAGACCCTCGTCGACGACAATTGGGGCGAGGCGGCGGATAAGCTGCTCGCTCGGGTTGGGATGATCGCCGCCGGAAAGCGCGCGGTGATCGTCCTCGCGGCGGCTCGAGTGGCCGTGGTGGCCGATGGAGACCTCGACGAGCGGGAGGAGGCGGCCCTCGTGCACGTCGCCGCCGCCCTCGGCGTCGACCCGGACGAAGCCTGAGCGTGCTCGAGGACGCTCTTCGCGAGGTCTGCAGGGAGGCCTTCAACAACACGGCGCCGATCGAGGCTCTCGAGAGGCTCAGCAGCGGCGCGAGTATGGAGACGTGGGCGCTCCGCTATGGATCTCGCTCGCTGATCCTCCGCCGCGCTCCGGGGGGCAACGAAGCCCCAGGAGACGAGACCGAAGGGACTTGGCCGCGGGTGTCTCTCGCTACCGAGGCGGAGCTTCTCCATCTCGCCCGGGAGGCGGGGGTCCCCGTACCCCCGGTGCACGCCACGTCCTCCTCGGCGTCGCCCCTTGGGCCCTCTCTGTTGATGGATCGCATCCCCGGAGAGGCCTTGCCCCCTCGCCTCTTCCGGGACGCGAGATACGGAGGGGCCCTCAGAGGACTCTTGGAGCAAGGAGCTTCCGCTCTCGCTCGGATCCACGCGGTGGCGCCGGCCGCGCTACCCAAGCTCGGTCCGCCGCGGACGCCAGCTGAGGCGGTGGCGCGTTTGGACCGGCTGGAGCGGCGCTTCACGTCTCGCTCCCCCGTATTCTCGTTGGCCCTGGCTTGGCTGGAGGCTCATCTTCCCGGGGAGGTTGCACCTAAACTCGTGCACGGTGACTTTCGCATGGGGAACCTCCTCGTCGACGAAAGCGGCCTTGCGGCCGTGCTCGACTGGGAGTTGGCGCATCTCGGAGACCCGGTCGAAGACTTAGCCTGGTTTTGTGCTCCGAGCTGGCGCTTCGGTCACTACGCCCATGAGGCGGGGGGCCTGGGATCTCGCGCCGAATGGCTCGACGCCTATCGAGATGCCACCGCACAGACCGTCGATCCAGCTCGCTTCGATTTTTGGCTCGTGGCTTCCGCCCTGACCTGGGGACTCATGTGTCTCATCATGGCGGACGCTTGGCGTCGGGGGGTCGACCGGACCCTCGAGCGGGCCGTGGTGGGGACCCGCGTCTCCGAGAGCGAGCTCGACCTGCTCTTGCTTCTCGAGGGGGTGGCCGGATCCCCGAAGGCCCGCATCGCGTGGCCGGAGGTGAGTCCTCCAGACCACAGCGGCGAGACCGCCGAGGCTGAGCTGGCCGGGGCGCTCGGCGATTGGGTGGAGGCTTCGGTTCAGCCGGGGGCCACGGGGCGGGCTCGTTTCGAGGCCCGCGTCGCCCGAAACGCGCTCGGGATCCTGGAGCGTCGGAGATCGCTCGGTCCGGGCTTCGCGATTCGGTCGGCCCGGCGCGAGGCAGGCTTGGGCATGACGGGAGAGGAGCTCAGGGCCGGTCTCCGAGACGCGCGCGTGACTTTGGCTTCGCCTGGCGTGCAGGAGCACTTGCGCCTATTGACGCTCGAGAAGCTCTACCAGGACCAGCCGCGTTATCCGGGGTTGGCCGCTGCTGAGGCGCTATGGAGGGGGCCATGAGGTTCGACGATCCGGCCATCGACGAGCTGCTAGGGGAGCTGGACGCCTTCATCGAGCGAGAGATTCGCCCTTTGGAGCAGGCGGATGACAATATCCGCTTCTTCGATCATCGGAGGGAGCACGCGCGCACGGACTGGGACCGTGAAGGCCTGCCGCGGGCGGAGTGGGAAGCCCTCCTGAACGAGGCCCGCCGCCGAGCCGACGCCGCCGGCCACTATCGCTTCGCGCTTCCGCGGGCGTACGGAGGCCAAGACGGCAGCCATCTCGCCATGGCGCGGATTCGTGAACACCTCGCGTCGCGGGGGCTGGGGCTTCACAACGATCTTCAAAATGAGCATTCGATCGTGGGCAATCTGGTCCAGCCCCTGATGCTGCGGGACTTTGGGACGGAAGCCCAAAAGCAGGCCTTCATTCCTCCGATGTGCGAGGGCGCGATGCTCTGGGCTTTCGGGCTGACGGAGAAGGCCCACGGCTCAGATGCCACCCATATGGAGACCCGGGCAGTGCCCGAGGTGCGAGGAGGCCGCGCGGGGTGGCGCATCGAGGGCGAGAAGATGTGGACCACCGGGCTTCACGCCGCAACCCACGTCATGGTCTTCGCCCGGACCTCAGGCGACGCCGGCGACGCCCGCGGCATCACCTGCTTCATCGTACCTACGGACGCCGAGGGCTTCGAGGTGGGGCCGTACTATTGGACTTTCAACATGCCCACGGACCATCCCGAGTGTCGACTGAACGGGGTTTGGATTCCGGACACCGAGATCCTCGGCGAGGTGGGTCGAGGCCTCGAGCCGGCGCTCCACTTCGTGCACGAAAACCGCATACGGCAAGCGGCCTCTTCGCTCGGCGCTGCGAGCTACTGCATCCGGGAGGCGGTGGCCTACGCGAAGGCGCGCCGTCCCTTTGGTCGACCTCTCGCCGCCAACCAAGGCATCCAGTTCCCGCTCGTGGAGCTTCACACCGAAGCGGAGATGCTGCGCCTCCTCATCTATCGAACCGCCGATCAGATGGACGGCATGAGCAAAAAGGACGTGGCCAAGCATCTCTCCGACAAGGTGGCGATGTGTAACTACCGAGCGAACCGTCTGGTCTGCGAGGCGGCGGATCGCGCCATGCAGGTGCACGGCGGGCTCGGATACTCCCGTCACCGACCCTTCGAGCACATCTACCGTCATCACCGTCGCTACCGGATCACGGAGGGCTCGGAGGAGATTCAGATGCGGAAGGTGGCGGGGCATCTGTTCGGCTACCTCGGGTAGAACGTTTTCCCGGGGACACGGATGGGATACCGGGGAGCTGTGGGGGCCGCGATCGAGAAAGGGACGTGGGCTGGGGTTCCGGCCCTTTGGGCCGGAGATCGGTCGGGGCCGGCAGGTGTCGTCCTGCACGGCTTGGGGGGCGCCAAGGAAGACCAATGGATCGATCTCGAGCGTTTGGCGGCGGCTGGATACTTTGCGCTGGCCATCGACGCCCACGGCCACGGAGAGCGGCGCTTCGAGGACTTTGAACGCCGCTTCGACCGCGCGAGCCGAGGGGACCTCACTGTGGATCAGGAGTTCGAGCAGTGCGTAGAGCGCACCGCTCGAGACGTGGGCGACGTGCTCCACGCCGCCCTCGCTGAATCGCCGCATCAAGAGGGTTTCGTCCTCGGCTTCTCCATGGGGGGATTCGTGGGCTTTCGCACCGCCGAGCTCTACACCTCGGTGTCGACCCTGGTGTGCGTGGCCGGGGCCCCGCCTCGCGCCACCGCCGCCGCGCGTCTTCTCAATACGCGGGTTCTGACCGTCCACGGGGAGTTCGACGAGCTGGTGCCCATCGAGAGGGTCCGAAGCTTTCATACGCAAGCCCGGGCGCTCGGCGTAGACGATCGGGGACCGCACGAGGCCATCGAGATTCCCGGTGCGGGCCACGTATTCAAGCCGCAGGAGTGGGCCGACGTATGGCCCTTGATCGTGGCCTGGCTGGCCGCCTAGGCAGCCCCGACTAGTATCCCGCCCCCGGGTCGTCTTCCGGGTCGAGCTCGCTCTCGCTGTGGTACCCGGAGCCTCCACCCTCGCCGAGCTCTGCGTGCACGGCGGCAGCGAGGGCATCCAGCTGGCGCTCGAGCCGCGCATCGATGGTCCCGAGCTCCGTGGACACGATGCAACCGCCGCGGGTGACCCCCGGGTCCCGCCGCACGTCCACCGCGTTGGCCCGAGCCAGGACCTCGAGGAGGCGAGGCTGATTTTTTTCCAGGACGGCGGCGTCCTCGGGGTGGACCCGGACCGTGATCTCTCGCTGCTGTCGCGCGTCGAGAAGCGCATTGCGAACGACGCCCAGGATAGCCGCCGGGGACTGTTGGAGCTCCTGGCCGAGGATCTTCTCGACGCAGTCCCGGACGAGCCCGATGTACTCGCCCTCGAGGTTCTCCTCGATCTGGCGGACCCGGAGGAGCGCGGCGGAGAGGGCCTGGGTGAACTCGGCCTTACCGTCCTCGCGGCCCCGCTCAAACCCTCGCTGATGGGTTTCGGTCGCCGCCTCACGCGCCTCCTCGAGGATGCGCTGGGCCTCCGCCTCCGCCTCCTGAACGATTCGCCGCGCCTCGTGGGTGGCCCCCACCACCTCGCGCTCGATGATGCGCTTTTTGGGGCGGGCGCTCGGAGCGCTTGGATGCCCCGCGGGGGGCTCGGCCGATGGGCGTTCTGGAGGGCCCCCGGGCCCGCGTTTGATCACCTTCGGCACGGCGCTCAGACCTAACCATCCCCGCCCGCTGTCGCCAACTCCCCGGATCTCCGGCCTCCGCTCCCGTGGGACGATGCGGGTTTTCCGGAGGTGCCCGATGCCGTCTGGGGTAGACCCTAGGGCATGCTGCGCCCAGCTCTCCTTGCTCTCATGGGTAGCGCCGCCGTGATCGGAGGCGGGCCGATCGAGGCTCGCCCAGCCGTCCCCGCCTCGGCCCACGCCTCGTCGCTGACCGGTCCGCAGGCGCTTCGGGACCTCCGACTCGCTCGGCTCGGCTTCGAGACCGTGCATCCCGGCTACGATCGCTACACCCCGCGAGCGGAGCTGGATGGGGCCTGGAAGGATCTCGAGACCCGGGAGAGCTCGAGGTAGAGGTCGCCGATCGCCATGCCTCGAGCGGCCCGGGTCTCGAGATCCTTCCAGGCCCCATCCAGCTCCGCTCGCGGGGTGTAGCGATCGTAGCCGGGATGCACGGTCTCGAAGCCGAGCC
>JBCBRU010000206.1:0-13432 GCA_039819565.1 Myxococcota bacterium
CGAGCCGAGCGAGCAGCCTCGACAGCACGAGCCGATTGGTGGCGTCGTCGTCCACCACGAGGACGCGGCGCAGGCGCGGGCGCGCGGTAGGCGGAAGCTCGCCGCGCGCCCGCGATGGTATCGAGATACGCACCTCGGTACCCCGAACTGGGGCGGGGCCGATAGTCAGCTTACCCTGCAGGAGATTGATGAGAGCATGGGCCAGGGTGAGGCCCATACCCATTCCCTTATTGGCTTGCCGCTTCGACCCCTGGTTAAAGGCGTCCGTGATCCGGCTCAGGGCCTCGGTCGGTATCCCTCGGCCATCGTCGCGCACCACGAGGGTGAGCCGCTCTTCCTCCCAGCTGAGCTCCACGGAGCAGCTTCTCGCTTCGGCGTGGGTGACGACGTTGTCCAGGAAGATGGCCAGCAGCTGCTCGAGGCGCTCGGGGTCGAGCTCGAGAACCGGCGGAAGGGCCGAAGTGAACCGCAGCCGCACGTCCATGGAAGCGTCGATGAGGCGCTCGCTTCGCACCCGCAGGCGATCCTCGAGGCCCGAACCGGGGACGACCTGGGGAGCCGTATGCACCCGACCCGCAACCACCTCGGTGTAGTCGACGAGCACATCGACCTTGGTGCGGAGGCGCTCGGTGGAGCTCCGGGCGGAGTCCAGGTGGGGCCGGGCCCCCGGCGGACTCAGCTCCTCGGCGAGATCCAAGCTTCCCATCAGGCCGTTCAGCGGGGTCCGCAGTTCGTGACTGATCGTGGCCAGGAATCGCTCACGGGCCGCGAGAGCCTCCTGCGCCTCCTCCAGAGCCCCGGTCAGGGCGGCGTTGGAGGCCCGCAGGGCATCGCTTTGCGCGGTCAAGGTCTCGACCACGCTCTCGCCGTTGCGGGCGATGGAGAGGAGCGCTCGCACGCGGCCCTGGACCGTTTTGGAGCGCGGGAGAACGACGTGATATTCGGCTCCGCGCGACCAGACCCGGGTCAGCTCAACCTGCGCGTCGGGGAGCCCCAGGAGGCGAGGCAGGCCCCCGATGGTGCCTTGCTGAAACCGAAAGAAGCACTCCGGCGCTTCGGTGCCCTCCGCGAGCTGGTACTCGACACGAAGCCGGCGCGCATCGAGCCGCTCGACGTAGCCCTTCATGTTGGAAAAGAAGCGGCCTTGGCTCCCCACCGCGACCCGGATCAGGTGGGCCGGCTCGAGGAAGAGCCCCAGGGCTCGAAGGGGATGATAGAGGCTTGGGATCTCGAAGATCTGAAGCCCGAGCCGGGAGATGGTCACCCCCTCGGGAAGATGCTGCTCGAGGCGCTCGTAGATCGGCATCACCTCCGCGAAATCGGCGCGGGCGGGGACTTGGCCCTCGCCGTCCACGAGCGCTCCCATGATGAGCTGGGGTTCGAGCGAAAGTTTCTCGCTGAGCGCCAGGAGTCCCACCAGCGTATCTTTCGAGACCTCCCCACTCACGCTGGGGAGATCATCGGCCGGCGAACACGCTTCTGGCCCTGAACCCACCTCGGTTAAGGATCTCGCGGCCGGGCTGTCTCCTGATGGTTCGACGACGGGCCGTCACGTCGCGCGGCGGAGCTCGAGCGTTTGGGAGAATGCGGGCGGTGACAGCCGAAATCGCGGATCCCGGTCCGCCCCCCTGGGTGCCGTGGATCCTAGCGTTGCGAGTTCTAGGGCGAGGGGCAGCGCCCCACGTCGGCGATGAGGACGCGGATGTCGTGGGCGTCCACGGTGCGGTCCCCGTTGAGGTCGCCTCGGAGGTCTCCGCGACGAAGGTAGCGGACGAGGCGGAAGAAGTCGCGGAGGCCGACCCAGTGGTTGCCGTTGAGGTCCGCGGGACAGGGTAGGGGCGTGCCCGCGATGAGATAGGCTTCCCCGGGCCCGGTGCCGGCGAAGCTCTTGCCGACGGCCGTCACGAAGTAGTCGGTGAGGCCGTCATCGTCGACGTCGCCCGCCGCGATGGCGTCTACCCCGAACTGAGCCCCCGCGTCCGTGGAAGTGATGGTGCGAAGCAGGGCGCCGCTTCGGCCCGAGTACAAATAGGCTTTCCCAGCTCCGAGAGCCCCGTCGCCGTCCGTGTAGGCGCCAATGAAGATGTCAGCGTAGCCGTCTCCGTTGACGTCGGGGATCCCTCGCCCCGGGCCGAACCCGTCGTCGGCATCGAGGCCTGCAAAGAGGTAGAGCTGGCGGCCGGTGCGCCCCGAAAAGATGTAGCTCTCCCCTGCTCCTCCGCGCGCCGCGTAGTCCCCCACGAAGGCGTCGCCCACGCCGTCACCGTCCACGTCCCCCGCCCCGGAGGCGAAGAACTGCCCGAACACGAGGGCTTGAGCTGGGTCGTCGGGCTGGAGAGTTCGGAGCAGCCCTCCGCTGGCGCCGTCCAGGATGTACGCTTCGCCACCTCCGCTCGGGCCCGCGCTTTGTGCGCCGACGATGACGTCGGGGACGCCGTCGCGGTTGACGTCGCCGAGGGAGCCCACCGCAGAGCCGAGATTGCTCCCCGGCTCCCCCTCTCTTTGCCAGAGGACGCCGCCGGTGCGCCCCGAGAGCAAGAAGACCCGGCCATCCTCGGAGACGTTGAAGATCCGCTCCGAGCCTACGATGACATCGTCGTAGCCGTCCCCGTCGATGTCCCCGGCCCCCGCGACCCCGTGGCCGAAGCCGGTGGTGGCGGTCAGGTCCCAGAGGACGCTGTGGTCCGCTCCGGAGCGCACGGTGACGGGGAGCCCGCCAATGATGTAGTCGGGCACGCCGTCGCCGTTCACGTCGCCGGCCCGGTTGAGGGCGTAGCCGTGCAGCGCCGTGCCCGACACCCGAAAGAGTCGGGCGCCGGTAGCCCCCGAATAGATGTCAACGGTACCGGTGCCGTTCACCGCCGAGACGATGAGCTCAGGCGCTCCATCGCCGTCGAGGTCGTCGAGTCGCTCGCCGGCCCAGCCGAAGCCGTCGGCGACCGCGAAGCCGCGGAGCGCGGCCAGGACCTCGACGTCGGATTCCGCGAACTGGGCCGAGGCCAGCGAGGGGAAGGCCGCGAGCACCGCGGCGGAGATCGGGAGAGTATGGAGGTAGTGCATGTGTCCTCCGCCGAATGACACGACGGCGAGGCCCCCCGCTTTCAGGATCGTGCGGGCGACAGGCTCGCTTGCGGCGAAGGCAGGGCAGTGCGAACCTAGGCCTCGAGGCATGAGCGAGGACGTCGTCGAGGAGATCGTCGAAGCGGAGGGGATCTGCGTGGGGCGTTTTTGGTGCCCACCCGAGAGCGGGCTGTGGCGCCGGGAGAACCGGATCGAGCGCGGCCCGAGCTTCGTGGTGCCGATGACGGGAGTGGAGATCGCTCCAGCGGGGGAGCGTCCGCTGGTCACCAGCGCCGCCCGGGTCATGTTCTACAACTCCGACGCGACCTATCGCCGACGCCTGCTGAGCCCGGTTGGGGATCGCTGCGTGTTCGTCGGCCTCACCGACGACGCGGTGCGTGAAGTGCTCGAAGCCCACGGGGTAGAGCCCGGAGGGAGGGCTTCCGAGACCTTTCGCTGGTCCTGGGGCCCGCTCGGCTCTCGCACCTTCCTCGGGGCCCAAGCCCTGTTCCGTCGCGCGTTCCGAGGGATGGACGCCGAAGTGCTTCGGGAGGGGGCGCTCGCCCTCTTCGACGCCGCGGTCGCGGCGGCGGAAGCGCTCCATCGAGGTCGGGATCCCCAGCCTCTCGGCCCCCGGGCCCGTGACGCCGTCGATGAGACGCTACGCCACCTCGTCCGCACCCCGGACGACCGCTCCACCCTCGCCGAGCTCGGCGCGCGGGTCGACCTCTCCCCCTACCATCTAGCGCGCTCCTTCCGAGCGGCCACCGGATGGTCCGTGCACGCGTGCCGGGAGGCGATCCGGGTGGCTTGCGCGGTAGAGCGACTCGGCTCCCGGGAGCGTCTCGTGGACATCGCTTTCGACGTTGGCTACTCGAGCCACAGCCATCTCACGCAGGCCTTCCATCGAGTCTTGGGAGACAGCCCGAGCGGGGTGCGGCGAAAGCTTCTGGCGGAATCCTCCGTGGCCTAGGCCGCCCCCTCGCCCCGCAGGGCCCACTTGATGACGACGACCGCGCGGTTGTAGGGCGCCTCGGACCCCAGCGTGGGATCGTAGCCCGGCCGGTACCCCGACCCTTGGAGCTGGCGAAAGTCCTCGAACCCATGCTCGACGGCCGCCTGATCCCGAGCCTGCCCTAGGGAAGGGCTCTGGAGCTTTCCATCCCGTGGGGGGGTCCTCAGTCCGAGAAAAGGGCGGTCACCAGCGAACATGCTACCGGGATAGACGACGCCCGTGCCGGGGGCAAAAAAACGGCCCGCCCAGGGCTGCCGCGCGAAGTCTCAGCCCAGATAACCCATCGAGCCGAAGCTGACCCAGCGAACGGGTTGAGCTCACCGAGACCGCCACGCCCTGAATGAGCACCCGCGAGCCTCGAGTCCACGTCGGAGCCCGCGAGGGTCATGGCCCCGCTGGCGTAGGCCGGCAAGAGAGAGAGGCCACCGAGATACATCATGGCGCGGCCGAGTTCTCGCAGCTTAGCCCCGCGCGCGGTTCTGAAACCGTGGAGCAGCGCCCCCAGCACGAGGAAGGCGATCGGGGCATGGGTAAGGAACCCGTGAAGGTGGCGCGCGTTCATAGTGAAGCCTCCTCAGCGCGGCGCACCGCGGGAACCCATGCGCACTCGATGACCATAAACGTCCAGATGCTGCTCAGTCCAAAGGAGGTGCAGACGGCTTGCGACCGCTCCAGCCCAGGAAAGGCAATCAGGAGACCGAGGAAAAGGGAGCGGTGGAGAAGGAACCCGAGGACCAGCCAGAGAAGCCGGGTGTTCCAGATGCGATAGCCCAGGCCGCCTCGCCATCCCGGGTTGAGATGCTCGGTGCGTGAAAGAATCCTATCTACGACCTCATTCGAGGTACCGCGAGGACCCGACGAGAACGAAGCTCGCGGCACTCTCGTGACCGCGAGCACCTCCGGACGTATCGTGGGGCCATGAACTCCGACGAGCTCCGAACCCTCCAAGCTCCCCTCAAGGCCAAGTACGGCGACGAGCCCGAGGCCGCCAAGATCACCCTCCGCGCCACCGGCGCCCTCGATGAGGCCAACATCGCCTGCAAGGTCGAGACCGGGCGCGCGCTCGCGGTGGCGGGCCTGCACCCCAAATCCGGTGGATCCGGAGCCGAGCTATGCTCGGGCGACATGCTGCTCGAAGCCCTCGTGGCCTGCGCCGGCGTGACCCTCAAGGCGGTAGCTACGGCCCTCGACGTCTCCCTCCGCTCGGGCCGCGTGAGTGCGGAAGGCGACCTCGACATCCGCGGAACCCTGGGGGTCGATAAGGCCGCTCCCGTGGGCTTCTCGGACATCCGCGTCCGCTTCACGGTCGACACCGACGCCGACGACGAAAAGCTCGCCCTCCTCCTCAAGCTCACCGAGCGCTACTGCGTGGTCCTGCAGTCCCTCAAGACCTCTCCTGAGACCCGAGCCACCATCGAGCGACCGTCGTGATGCGTCGGGACGGTGCGGACGGCCGTTGACGCCGGGCGCAGGAGGCTCCCCGTCCGGAGCGGAGGCTGTCGCCGCTCCACGTCCGGCGTCGAGCTCCTGAAAGATAGATTGCGAAACCTTGGCGTGGTGCTCGCTGCTTAAGTCTGGTAGCTAGGGCCATGCCGCAAGCCGACCGCATCATGGCCCTCGACCTCCCCTCCGACGAAGCCGCGCTGCCTGAACAGCTCCGTGCCTACTTCGACAAGTGTCGCGAAAAGCTCGGCCTCGTCCCCAACGTGCTGAAAGCCTACGTCCACAACCCCCGCAAGCTGTCCGGCTTCATCACCTTTTACAACGAGCTGATGCTGGGGGAGAGTGAGCTCACCAAGCTCGAGAGGGAAATGGTGGCGGTGGTGGTGAGCAGCACCAACCATTGCTACTATTGCCTCGTGGCTCACGGACAGGCGGTTCGGGCTCTCGCCGACGACCCCCAGCTCGGAGAGATGCTGGCCATGAACTATCGCGTGGCCGAGCTCGAGCCACGACACCGGACCATGCTCGCTTTCGCTTGGAAACTCACCAAGCACCCCGATCTCATCACCGACGACGACCGTGCGGCCCTTCGGGAGGCAGGCTTCAGCGAATCGGCGATCTTCGACCTCGCCGAAGTCGCGGGGTTCTTTAACATGTCGAACCGAGTCGCGGCCGCCGTCGACATGATGCCCAACCCCGAATATCACGCGATGAATCGCGGCTAGCTCGCCGCCACGCCCCAGGGGAGTCGCTGACCTGGAGTTCAGGGGGCACGCGCGGCTCTCCCCTGGCCCCGAACGCGCGAGATCGCTACGGTTCCGAAGTGGTGGGTTGGAAGCCGTCGGCGCGCTCAGCGGCACACATCGCCTGCGCGAGTGCGCTCTTTTGGCCGGCTCTCGCCTGTACCTCGAACGTTCTCTCCGGGGCGCTCGGAGGGGGAGGATCGGACGCCGCCCCCAGCCCGGACGGAGCCGTGGACCTCGGGGCTGCACCCACCATCGACGCGGATGTCGCCGTCGACGCGGCCACCGCTTCGGACGCGATGGTCGGTGGAGACGCCGAGGTCGGCACGGACACGGGCTCTGCGGATACGGGCCTGGATAGCGGCGTGGACGCCGGGATGATGGTCGATGCCGGGACTCCGGCGGGAAGGACCTTTCTCTACATCGGCATCGCGGGAGACGCGTTCACGGACGGGGCCTGGGTGGTCATGACTCTCGATCCCGCCACCGGCCAACTCACCGAGCAAAGCCGACTCGTCCTCCCCGCGGGCGAGACCGGCCTCGACGGCGACTTTCCGTCCTGGGGTACGATCACCTCCGACGGCCGCTATCTCCTCAGCGTGCGCGAACAGCGCGGCAACCGGCCCGGCCGACTGGTATCCTATCGCATCGACGGAACCACCGGCGCCCTCACCCGCGTCGACGCGGTCGACACCGGTCGCGGCCCTGTCCATACCGCCATGACCAGCGACGGGAGCGCCGTCCTCGTGGCCAACATCTCGGGCAACTCCCTCCAGGTATTCGACGTGATGGCCAACGGGACGCTTGGCACCAACCCTCAGACTATCGCCGATATATGCGTGACCCCCCACCAAGTGGTGGTGCGGGGGAGCGACGTCTATGTCCCCTGTCTCTTCGACGAAGTCCTGCGTCACTATCGCTATGAGAACCAGCAGCTCTCGCCTTCGCCGATGATGAGCTCCATTCCCATCAACGAGGGGACCGCTCAGCTGGAGCGTGGACCACGCCACATGGTGGTCGCCCCGAGCGGTCAGGTGGCGTACCTCCTCACCGAGTTTTCGTCCCGGGTACACGTCCTGGACCGGGACATGACGAGCGGCGTCCTCACTCCTCGGGTGATGGGCGGCCAACCCGTGGCCGTGCTTGCGCTCCCCCTCGCCAACACGGATCCCACCGAGTATCGCTCCTCCGAGATCATCATCGACGCCACCGGACAGTGGCTGTTCGCGGGCAACCGTCACGACGGACCGGAGGGCGGCGTGGGGAACCCGGCCGACGACGGCGTCCTGGATAGCGTGGCGGTGCTCGACATTGGCGCGGGCGGCGCCCCGACCTTCCGCAACACCGTGGGTACGGGGGGAGACGTCCCCCGCAGCATGGCTCTCACCCCCGACGAAGACTATCTCGTCGTCGGTAACCGTTGGGGCGATGACACCGACCAACCCACCCTCCGGGTCTTCTCCGTCAGCAACGGCACCCTCACCCAAGCCTCGGAGACCACCGTCTCCTTCGGAGGCCTCCCGGGCCGCGCCTACTTCGTAGGGGCCTTCCGCGTCAGCCCTTGACCCGGGAAGGTGGTCGACGCCGCCTCGGGCGCCGGACGTCCTCGCCGAGACCGAAGCGCTCCCCCCATAGCCCTAGATGCGCCTCGACTCGACCGCTCCGCCGCGCGCGACAGGCGCCCCGCGAGCTCCGCGATATCCCGAACGAGCTCCGGCGGCCCTTGCACTTCGAACTCTTCTCCCAGCGTGGCGAGGGACCAGGAAAAGCCGGGAAGCGAAGACACCTCTGACTCCAAAAGACAACGACGCTTGCTCACTGCCGTGAGGCGTCCGGCGGAGGAATGTAGCTTGTCCGCGACCCGATCCCTCGGGGCGTGGATCAGCACGCGGGTCCGATAGGCGGCGGGGGCGCGAATGGAACGGGCGACGAAGGTTGCGAGATCCCCATCCGGGAGCTCGCGGGGAAGGAAGCCGGGGCCGGCCGCGGCCTTGCCGGAGATGCGGTCGACTCGGAAGGTGCGCCAGTCCTCGCGCGTCCCGTCGAAGGCCACGAGGTACCAGCGCGCGCCGGTGTTCACCAGGCCGTGGGGCTCGACCCGCCGGCGCGTCCCTGCGCCCAGACGGTCGACGTAGCGAAAGCTCACCTGGATATGGTCGCGGCTCGCCGACGCCAGGGTCGTCAAGAGTTCGGCGTCGACCTGTGGCCCCCGAATGTAGAGCGGAACCACCGCCTTGCCCATCGCTCGAAAACGCCGCCGCAACCGAACCGGCAGAACGCGCTCGAGTTTTGCGAGGGCCCCCACCGCGGCTGCCTCCGCCCCGGACACCGCACTCGTGGCGACGGTACGCAAGCTGAGGGCGACAGCGACCGCCTCGTCGTCGTCGAGGAGCAAGGGCGGAAGCGTGGCGCCCGCGTCCAGCCGATATCCGCCCGCAACGCCAACGCTGGACGACACCGGATACCCCAGCGTGCGGAGCCGCTCCACGTCGCGGCGCACGGTTCGGGGGGTGACTTCCATCCGCTCGGCGAGCTCCGAGCCCGCCCAGAAGCGTCGCCCCTGCAGCAGCGAGAGGAGACGGAGCAGACGTGCAGAGGTATCCAGCATCGCCCTCCGAAGCTACACAACATTGAGGAACGAAGCTGTCCTCATTTAGTCCTAACTTGGCCGCCGAAAGGAGCCCAACCATGTCCATCACTCTCTACGCCGCCCCCTTGTCCAGCGCCACGCCGGTGGTCCACGCCCTCGAAGAGCTCGAGGTGCCCCACGAGCGGATCCTCCTCGACCTACAAGCGGGGGACCAAAAGCAGGCGAGCTTTCTCGAGCTTAATCCCAACGGCCTCGTACCCACTCTGGTCGTCGACGGCACCCCGATGTTCGAGGCTTTGGCCATCATGCAGTGGCTCGGTGATCGCTTCGGGGTGGACCGCGGCCTCTGGCCCGCCCTCGACGCCCCGGAGCGCCTCGAGGCCCTGTCATGGAGCACGTGGATGTACGTCAGCGTGGGTAGCGAGCTCAAGCGCATGCTCCTCGCTTCCAGCGACCGCGTTGATCCCTCCCTCCACCACGAGCCTCAAGCGAAGCTCGCCCATCAGGAGCTGCAAGAGATGCTGACCATCCTCGACCAGCGCCTCGCCTCCCGCGCTTACCTCCTCGGCGACCGCTACACCCTCGCGGATCTCATCGTGGCCAATGGCATCACCTACGCCACCATGACGGGGGTACCCACCGCGGGCCACGACCACGTCGAGGGCTGGCTCCGCCGATTCCAAGAGCGTCCCACCTTCAAGAAGGCGTGGGCGCTGCCCTCAGGCTGAACCAGAGAGCCGCACGGAGGCTCGGCCGGTCTCTGTGGCCGGACGAGCCCTGCCCGGGTTCGAAACCTCGAGAGTCGTGCTAGCCTCAGCCTCGGTTGTGACCGTCCTGAGACTCCCTCTGCTGATTTCGGTGATCGCCCTCTGCGCTCCGCTCAGCTGCACTCAAAGCCTCCCCTCGACGACGGCGGCGGATCTGTCGGCCGCGCTCGAGGGCCGCGGCGGAACCTTCACCCACGGGGTGCACATGTCCGAAGAAAAAGTGGATGAGCGGCTCGAGTGCGAGAGCTGCCATCCCTTGGCCGCGGAGGAGGCGTACGTGACGCGTAGGCCGGGCCACGACCATCACGCTCCTTGCGATCGCTGCCACGAAACGGCATTCCGGGAGCCTCCCGGAGCCCTGTGTAAGAACTGCCATCTATCCGTGGACCCCATGGTCGAGGGAAAGAGCGTGCTCTACCCCTATCCGTCGACGGACCCCACGGTGGCGCTGGTGAGTCGCTTCAACCACCGGCGACACCTCGAAGAAGCCACCCGCGAGCGCCGCGGCTCCGGCCTCGCCTGTCGGGACTGTCACGCGGTGGGTGAGACGAACGCCCTCGCAGCCTTTCCGGACCACACCGACTGCAGCGACTGCCATGCCGAGGTGGCCGTCCCTCGCATGTCCGACTGCCAAGGCTGCCACGAGCGGGACGGCCCCGGTCGCTCCCGCAAATTCCTTTGCAACGACATCCGATTCAGCCACGAGAAGCATCTCTACGGCCTCGAAGGCGAGGACGTGGACTGCGGGACCTGCCATATCGACATCCCAGGCAGCACCGACTCGGCGCAGCTCAACCTGCCGCTCATGTCCGATTGCGCCACCTGCCACGACCGCAGCGACCGCACCCCGGACCGCGTTCGCATTGACAACTGCGGCCTCTGCCACCAGGACGCGGTGGACTCCCAGCCCCTGCCCCGCAATCACACCGGCGAATCGACCGGAGACCGGGAAAAGGCCCGCTGCCGCTGACTCAGGACTTCTCGGCGAGGACTTCGACCTTGCGCTCGAGCACGGCGTTCCAGGAGCGGAGCTCTCGCGACAGACAGGCCGCGGCGCCGGCCGGTCGGGCCCGTAAGGTACCGTTGCCACGGAAGATGACCCTCAGCTTCGGACCTGTGGCGCACACCCCGGCCGCCCGGGCCACATCGGACTCCAGCGCCTGGACGTCGCGCACCCGGCCTGAGACCTTGCGCGCGCGGTAATTCTCGACCGCTGCTGGCTCGGGCTGGCACACCAAGGCGAGGTGAAGGGACGCGGTCTGATCCTTGACGACCGAGACCGGAACTTCCGTTCCCTTGCATCGCTCGGTGGAGGGAAAAGAGACGAGATAGTCCCCAGAGATGAGCGGCACCCTCTCTCCTCGCCGAAGCGACGCCAGCGTGCTCGCCGGCAGAGACGAGTCGCCGTCGACCTGGAGTCTCTCGGCTTCGCTCTCGGGTTTCACGAAGACCTCGAGCTTTCCGGCCGCGGCCACGGCCGTGGTCGTCTTTTGGCCGAAGAGGAAATACACACCGAGCCCGATCACCCCCAGCGCCAAGAACGTCGCCGCGGCCGGCACCAGCCAATCAGGCGCGGCGCCACCCGTCCCTCCGGACGCCTTTCGTCGTCGAGGGCGAGCACCTTCTTCACCCGACCGTCCGGCCGCAATGCGCTCGACCTTCAGGCGAAGCTCCCGCGCTGAGCGCACCCGGTGCTCGGGCTTTTTCTGGAGCAGTGACTCGATAAGGCTCTCGACCTCATGGGGCACGCCCAGATCCGGATCCATCGGGGGGGGCATGGCACCTTGCGCGTGCAAGCGAAGCAGCGCCCCAAAAGCCCCGCGGAGGGGCTTTCGACCGGTGAGACACTCATAGGCCACCACGCCTAAGGCGTAGAGATCGCTCTCGGGCTGGGCCTGACTGGAGAGCTGCTCGGGCGCCATGTATTCGGGAGTGCCGACCACCTGACCGAAGGCCGTCTGGACGTTCTGCTCTCCGTCCAACCGCTTCGCGATACCGAAGTCCAGGACTCGGATCTGATCGTGGTTTTCGGAGACCCGCTCGAGAAAGATATTGGCGGGTTTTAGGTCCCGGTGCACCAGCCCTTGCTCATGGGCCTCCTCCAATACCTCCGTGACTTCGCGGAGCATGCGTAGAGTTTCGTCGACGCTGAGAGGCGCCTGAGTCTTGATGACCCGATCGAGACTCAGGCCGTCGAGGTGATCCATCACGATGACCAAGCGGCCGTCCGTCGAGACCCCCTGATCGAGGATACGCACGATGTTTCGGCTGCGCAGGGAGGCCATCACGTCGGCTTCGCTGAGAAAGCGCTGCTTCAGGTTGTCCTGCTCGGTCTGGGTGCCCCGAAGAGAGAGGAACTTGATGGCCACCTTTCGCTTGGACACGCGTCCATCCGCGGCGGACCACACCTCGCTCATCCCTCCGTCCCCGAGCTTCTCCAGCAGGACGTAGCGATCGAGGACGCGCTTGCCGGGCGCGAGGCCGACGACGGTCATGGGGATGGTTTTTGCGTGGGTGCTGCCGTCGGAATTATCCATGGGCGCCGTGCGCGCACGGTAGCACACCTCGCCCATACGACGCGTCAACGCCGGCGGTGGCTGGCTGGCGCCCTTTGGTTTCCCCCAAAGAGCGCACC
Organism: Myxococcota bacterium; assembly: GCA_039819565.1. Classification (GTDB taxonomy): domain Bacteria; phylum Myxococcota; class Kuafuiibacteriia; order Kuafuiibacteriales; family Kuafuiibacteriaceae; genus JAHQVK01. Next base: position 12,254 of record JBCBRU010000206.1, read on the forward strand.
TTCGTCATGACAGTAGACGCAGCTGCCCGACACGCGCGCCATAGGTGCACCGGAAGCCTGGCGCTGCCCGGCCCGGTGGCACTTCCCGCACGCGTCGATCATCAGCTGAAAACGCCCCTGCCGGGAGGTTCGCTTCGGTTCGATCTCGGCCACCGTCCGGGCTCGCGCGACCTTGGCATGACATACCGCACAGTCGACCGGGGCTTCGCTTCGCCCTTGCCGACGGTCCAGCCGGTGGGTGGCGTGATCGAATCGAATGACCCTCGACGGATGGTCGCAACGCGCCGGCGCCTGAGGCCGATCGCGACCGTCATCTCGGCGCCGCAGCTGATGGCAGCCGCGACACTCCGACAAGCTGAAGGTCTCTTCAGCCTCTTCGTGGTGACACTCCACACACTCATCGTGGGTGGGATGGGGACGCGCCCCCGTGTCGGCCTCCACTTCGTGACAGCCCAGGCACAGCGCTTTCCCCTTACCGTCGCCCGCTAAAGAGACATGAGCACGGTGGGAGAACTCGACATAGTACTCGGATGTGTCCCGACTCCGACAGCGGGCCTGGGCGCCCTCATCTTCGTGGTGAAAGGGGAAGGGGTGAAGAGGATTCTCCCCGATGTATTTCGAGGTCAGATGGCACACCCGGCATACTTCCTCGGCCTCGGGCCCCTCCCCCGCAGCCCCGAAAAAGGCACTCGCGTGGCAGCCCGAGCAATCCCGATGATCGTCGAGCCCCGGGCGCTCCTCGTCCGCGTCCACCCCGTTCGGATGACAATCGGCGCAAGCGTCCGCGAAGCTCCGATCCGCCTCCTCAAAAACCTTCGCGTGGATCGCGTGCCCGTAGCTCGGAGGCGCCTCGGGCCCCTGCGCTCGGAGGGAGGTGGTCGCGGCCACCGTCATCAGCGCTGCCCCTAAAGCCAAGCTCCGCGCTCGAATCACGAGGGCTCCTTCGGGCCATGGCACTTTGCGCACCCGAAGCCGCTCGTCTTGAACGCGTAGTTTCCGTCATGACAAGCGGTGCAGTCCTTCTTGCCGGGCCGAGGAGGAATCCCGTCCGTCTCGAGTACGTCCCCATGACAAGAACGACACTCGAGAGGCTCCGCTGAGCTCGCGTCGTACCGCTCCCAGCCCTTCTTTGCCGCGTCCGCCACCTTCGCGGTGCGTACGTCACGGCGGTGTCCGACG
>JBCBRU010000207.1:0-13410 GCA_039819565.1 Myxococcota bacterium
ACCGAGACGAGCGACGCTCCGAGACGATCCGCTCGCTCCGGAGTGGGCGAAGCCTGCCAAGCCCCCTCGCGAGCCTCGGCCGCCGGGGATGGCAACCCGGCCTGCTCCCAGTTCTCGGCCAGACGGTCCAGGACCCGAGCTCGATCCTCGCCTTCGAGGAGACGCGCCCAAGCCCGCAGCAAGCCCCTCTCGAGCTCCGTCTCGCCCGCGGACCGAGCCCGATCGACGTGCTCCGCCAAGCGGGGCGCGCCCAGCACCTCACCGAGCCGCTGAAACTGGCCCCCGTCGAGCCAGAGGGTTTCGAGAGCGGCGTCTACGCGAGGGCTCGGCGCCGCCGCGCGAAGCGCGAGGAGCACCTCCTCCGCCTCGGCGTCGGCCTCGGGGGGCCCGTCGAGCAGCCTCCATGCGCGGAGCGCGTCCACGAACTCGAGACCGCGCGCTTCGCGCTCGGCGCTGGTGGCGCGCTTGTATCGACGCCTCAGCGCTTGAGCCCGGCCGGCGAGATCTCCGCGGAGGCCTGCGATCTCGGCGAGCCGGTCCAGCGCCTGCTCTCCCGCTTCGGAGCCGGAGGCGGAGGCAGCTTCGAGAGCCTCTGTTTCCAGGGTATGCGCGCCCAGCTCTCCGAGCCGAGCGGCGACGTCGAGCCAGAACACCGGGGAGACGTCGGGGCGCAGGCTCGCGAGGGCCCGAGCCATGGCCAGGAGCCGAGGCCCGTCGATGGCCGGGTCGGCGGCGCTGTCCAACGCTTCCCGGAGCTCCTCCTCCAAGGCCTCGGTCCCGAGCTCCCGCCCCAGCTCTTCGAAACGGCCGCCCGCCCCCAGGACCGTTCTCGTGGCCTCGCGAACCGAGAGGCCCTCCGGGGTGAGCGCCCGAGCCTCGTCGAGCGTCCGCTCGGCGCCCGCGAGATCTCCGACGGCGACGTAGAGCGCGGCCGCCGCCGCGTAGGCGTCCGCGCGCTCGCTCGTTTCGTCCGCGGCCGCGGCGCGGGCGAGCTGCGCCCGCAAAGCCTTGGCGAAGTCCCCGCTGGCCTCGTAGCGCCGAGCCAGTCGGTGCCATGCCCGAGCCGAAAGCTGACCTTCCTGCTGCCGCGCGACCTCAATCAGGAGGGCCTCCACCTCCTCGACCGAGGCTCCCGCCCCGGCGAGATCCTCGGCGTGCGCGAGCATGACCTCGGCGCGGGCCGGTCCCTCGCTGAGCCGGGGGAGGAGCGCGCCACCCGCGGCCAGGCGCTTGTCGCCGCGAAGACTCGCCCAGGCCCTCTGGAGAAGCTCGGTGCCGAGGACGTCGCCGAGGTCGTCGAATCGACCCTCGCTCGCGTACTGCTCGAGGAGGGCGGAGCGGGCCGAGCTGTCGTCGGGCTGAAGCGTGAGGACTTCGCGCCACGCTGCCTCGGCCCCCTTGGGATCCGCCAGGGCGGCGGCCAGGAGCCGAGCCCTCCGACCCGCGATCTCGGCCCGGCGTTGGGGAAGGTCGAGCTCGCTCTGGAGGCGCTGAAGGAAGTTCTCCTCCCGCTCGGGCTCGTCGCAGCGCTCGGAAAGGTGAGCTCCCCACTCGAGGAACGCCACCTCCGGATTCGCTCGCTCGGGGAAGAAGGCGCCCAGGGCCGAGCTCCGAATCGTCTGGGGAGTTTCGAGCAGGGTCTCGAGCTCAGCGAGGGCGCTTCTCGGGTTATGAAAGGCGTCTTCGAGGAGCCGCGCCCGGCGCAGATGACATCCGACCCGCTCTTCGGGATGCGGAGTGCGGCCTGCGAGTTGACCGAGGAGGCTGAGCTCATCGGCCTGAACATCGGGCACCTCACGCAGCGCCCGGAGCGCGAGGCGCAGGGGTCCCGGATCTCGCGGCGTGGCGGCGGCGGCCCGTCGAGCCAGCTCCGCGGAGCGCCGACGCAAGGTCTCGAGGGGGAGGTCACTCGCCTCCGGCTGCAGCTCGAGGAGCGTCTCCGCGGCCTCGCGCCACAGGGCGGCCGCGGAGCTGACGTCGGTGGCCCGCGCCCCTTCCTCCTCCAGGACTTCCACCAGCTCGACGGAGGCGTCTTTTTGCTGAAGCAGATCCAGCCGCAGTCCGCGCGCCTCGAGGTGATCGGGGTCGGCCCGCACCGCGGCCCGCACGCGGATGAGAGCGGCGTCGGCGTCATCGAGATCGTCGAGGAGTACCCGCGCCGCGCGGAGCCAGAGCAGAGCCGCTTCCGGCCCTTGCGCTCCCCGGGCTCGCTTCTCGAGGGCGGGGATGCGCTCTCGAGAGCGACCGGCGCTGGACCGCGCCGAGTCCAGCCGCTCCTCGAGCGAGGCGGCCCGAATCGCATCGGTGCTTTCGACGGTCTCGACCGCCTGCTCGAGAGCCCGAAGGCCCTCGTCGACCCGACCGGACGCGAGCGCCAAACTGGCCAAGCCTTCCAGGGCCGCGATCTGCTCGGGCCCCTCAGCCGCTCGAGCTTTGGTCTCGAGCAGCTCGATGCGACGGGCGAGGTCGCCGCGGGCGTGAGCGTGAGCCTCCAGCCGCTCGATGCTCTCGATGAGCTCCTGGGAGCCTATCGAATGGGAACGAGCAGCGTCGAGAACGGCCTCGTCGTGATGCCGAGCCGCCGACTGATCTCCGGCCGCGACAAAGGCCCGGGCGGCCCGGGCGTGAAGCCCCACGGCCAGCTCCGGCCGAGGGGTCCTCTCCGCCAAAGCGGCCGCGCGAGCGAAGGCCGCACCCGCCTCCGACGGAGCTTCTACGCGTTCGGCGAGGCCGCCGAGACGCGCAGCGAGCATCAAGCTGTCGGGAAAGAGTCGCGCCGCGCGTCGCGCCGCGGCGAGAGCTTCGTTCCAGGCGCCCGACGATTCGAGGAGCTCGAGCTGTTCGAGGCGGACACGCTGGCCGGTCTCATCGTCGCCGAGCCGGTCCGCTCGACGCTCGAGGATGGACGCGAGGCGCTCCGCGTCGTCGGCCTCGCGAGCGACGGCCTCCAAGGCCGCCAGCGCCCGATCCCGCACCTCGTCGGCGACCCCTTCCATGCCGAGCGCCACCTCGCACGCGGTTTCGGCCCGCCCGGGCTCACCCACCGCGATCCAGCGCTCGGCGCTCCGCGCGAGCCATCGAGCCCGCTCCGGCTCGGGGAGTCGAGTCTCGCCGCCGAGACGGGTCGCGAGCTCGGCCTGCCCCCGCACATCCCCGACCCGCTCGAGCTCATCGAAACGGCGCTCGGCGAGCTGGCGACCCACCGCCGTCTCGGGTTCGGCCAGGTCCACGGCGTGGGCTAGAGCTTCGTCGAGAGCTCGCTCATCACCGGTCGCCTCCGCTACCCGCGCGAGGTCGACCCAGATGGGCAAGCGCAGCTCGGGAGGCGCGTCCTGGGGAACCTGCTCGAGTCGGCCGCGGGCATGTCGAGCCGCTTCCTCGAAGCGCTCGAGGCGGAGGGCCAAGACGGTCGCGAGGGACTCCGTCATCGGCGAGGTTTCGCCGGCCGCGAGGGCGGCCTGCACGGCGCCGTAGGCCGCTGCATCTTCGCCGAGAGCAGCCAGGATACGGCCCCGTTCAGACAGCAGTCCGGCACGCTTCGACGGCGGGGCACGCTCCGCGAGACGATCGAGGACGGCGGCGAGCCGCGTGCGGTCGTCGCGGGCCCGATGAATGTCCGCGATGCGCTCGAGCCATTCCCCGTCGGGGTCCAGCGTGGCCGCCTCTTCGAGCGCGCGGACGGCAGCGAGCGGTCTCCCGGTGCTCCTCCAGGCGCGGGCCAGCTCTGCGAGCAGCTCGGCGCGCTGCGGGGCCTCTTCCTGCTCCTGGAGGCGGGTCTGGAGAAGCTCGATGAGAGCCGCGCTGTCTTTGGCGCGGCGCGCACCCTCGAGGGCCACGTCGAGGAGCGCGCGGTCGGCGGGAAAGCGCTGAAGCGCTTCACCCAGAGCCCTTCGAGCGGTCTGATGAGCGTCCGAAGCCGGGTCCGCCTGCTCGATGGTGCTCCGAAAGACGTCGACGATCTCGCTCGGGCGCCGCGCCGCCAAAGCTGCGCTCACCCGGCGAGAGCGGGCGAACTCCACCAGCTCCGGGAGATCCGCGTCGAGCGCCAGACGCTCCAGAGCGATCAGATCTTCGCCGGTGGCTCGGGGGGAGGTCGTGAGGAGCCGCAGGTGGGCGATCGCCTCGGGCCTCCGGCCCGCCGCGACATGCAGAGCGGCAGCGTGACGGTGAAGGTCCAGACGCGGGGGCGGAAGGTCTCCCGGCTGCTCCGTCCAGGCGTCGGCAGCCGACAGCGCCCGGTAGATCAGGGTCTCGTCTCCGACCGCGGAGGCTGAATCCAACAGCGCCGAGATGACCGCGGGAGGGACCGGGGACGAGGCGAAGGCACGCTCCGCGAGCGCGTCCAGAGCCGAAGCCTCGAGGCCCGCGTGGAGGCGGAGGGCCGAAACGAGGAGGGCCTCCTGCTCGTGGGGCGGCGTCCGGTCCAGAGCCGACTCGAGCTCCTTGGATGCTTGCTCCTGCTGCCCGAGCGAGGTCCGAACGTCCGCCCGGGCCACGAGGAGAGAGGGGTTTCGGGGGGCGAAGCGGAGGGCCCGGTCGAGCTCTCGGAGGGCCCCCTGCGCGTCGCCTTCTTCTCGGAGGAGCTGGGCGGCGCGTCCGTGAAGACGGGCCCTCTCATGGAGATCATCCTCCAGCGCGGCGCGCCGACGCAGGGCTCGAATGGCCGCTGACACCCGCCCCAGGGGCACCAGAGCCTCGGCGAGCTCGCCGAGGAGACGGCCGTCCTCGGCGCGCAGATGGGCCGCCGTCTCGAGGTGACGAGCCCGACGTTCGGGGGTTGCGATACGCGCCGCCCGGGTCAGGACCCACCCGGTCCGTAGATGCTCCTGACCCCGGCGCAGGCGGTCCGCCAGAGCGAGGAGCCGCCGCTCGCCCTCCGGCGCCGTCTTGGCGGTCGCGAGCTGAGCGAGGACCGCCAGCCCCGGGAGGTTGCCTGCGTCTTCGGCCACCGCGGCCTCGGCGGCGGCCAGCGCGCGGTCCCCCTCCTCGGCGGCGCCGACCACGGCCCACCCCGGGACCGCCGGTGGATTCCTAGGGTCGGGTTTCGTACCCTCTCGATCGACGGCCTCGAGACGGAGCTTGGCCCCTTCGTGGGCGACCACGAGGCGGAGGGCCGAGGCGTCGGGGAGCTTCCAGCCACGGGCGGGGAAGAGGGTGCGTAGAGCGCGGACAATGGGCGCGAAGCGGTACCGTCCGGGGCCGATCTCTTCGGCGGGCCCGAGGACGCCATCGAGCGCCGCTCGAATCTCGGGCCGGGGGTCCCAGTAGCCTCCTACGATCACGGGAACGTCGAAACGCAGCTCGAGGTCCAGCCCGCCCACCGCGGCCAGCTCGAAGCGCAAGGCAGCTTCCGCGCGAGGGGTCTCGAGCTCTACGACCCACGCCCCGTCTTCGGGAGATACGACGAGCTGGCTGACCTCGATGGAACGGCCGATCGCCCACTCCAAGTCGAGCTCCAACACCAGCCGATCGAGCCGTGCGGTGCGGGTCCGCAGGAGCTTCTCTCCTCCGTCGGTCGCGTCGGTTACATGGAGGTACATCCTCCGCGCGACCCAGCCCCCTTCGAGCTCGAAGGGACCCCCCTCGAGGCGCAGGCCCCCCTCCCCGGGGGTTGGGGTGAGCTCGTCGGAAGAGCTCGAGCTCGAGATGGACTGCCCCATTGGCCTCGGTTGGCATCACATGCCCCGACACATAGAGCAAGATGACGACGGGCTCTCGAGTGCGCCCTCCGGGTATCCGAAGGCGCTGCGCGTCAGTAGCGAAACTCAGCCAGGGTCGAGGCGAGGCGCTTCGAGGTCGAACGAAGCTCACCCACGGCATCACGCGTTTCCCGGGCGGCCGCGACGGTGTCCTCCGCCACCCCGACCACCGCGTGGGTACTTGCCGAAGCGGAGGTCAGAGCCTTGGCTGCGTCGCTGGTGTTGCGACTCATCTCCTGGGTGGTGGAACTCTGCTGCTCGACGGCGCTCGCGATCGAGCTCTGCATGTCGTTGATGGACTCGATGACTTCCCGAATGCTCCCGATGGCGGCCACCACCTCGTTCGTGTCGCCCTGGATGGCCTCGATGCGCGCGGCAATGTCGCCCGTAGCGTGAGCTGTCTCACGAGCCAGGTTCTTGACCTCGTTGGCGACCACCGCGAATCCCCGGCCCGCCTCGCCCGCTCGCGCCGCCTCGATGGTGGCATTGAGGGCCAGCAGCTTCGTTTGCTCCGCGATGGTGTTGATGGTCCGCATGACCAGCCCCACCTGAGCGCTGCTGTTTCCAAGCCGTTCGATCTTGGCCGCCGCATCCTCGGCCAGGGCCACCGCGGACCCTCCCACTCTGGCCGCGTCGGTCGCGTGTTGCGCAATCTCGCTGACGCTCGAGGCCATCTCGTCCGAGCCGGAGGACACGGAATGAATGCCTCCCGTGACCTCTCTCAAACCGAGGGAGGTAGAGTTGACGCTGTCGAGGGTGGTCCCGGCGTTGCCATCCACCCGCTCGGCGACGGTCGAGAGACTCTCCGCGTTTCCGTCGAGACTGCGAGCGAGCTCCCCGATGGTGGCCATCGATCCTCGGAGCTTCCGAAGCACCCGGTCGAGGCCGTCGGCCACTTGGGCGATCTCTCCCCCTCCGCAGTCGGGGACCCCGCAGGTCAGGTCCCCGAGCTCGACCTGCTGCACAGTATGGAGGACGGCCTGCACGCCTCGCTGCATGACCGCTTGTCGCTCTCGCTCCTTCTGCTGAGCGCCTTCGATGGCCCTCTGCCGGTGCACGTCCTCGGTGATGATGTCCCAAGCCAGCATTGGGCCGAGGAAGTATCCGCTATGGTCGTGGATGGCCGATATCGTGGCGCGAATGACCTCGGGACCGAGGGTGAGCTGCCCGCGCAAGGGAAGCTGCTCCGGGTCCAAGATGTCCGCGCCTCCAATGACCTCGGCCACCACCTCGCGCATCGGAAAGCCGATCACGGATTGTTCGTCGAAAGGGAGGTGCTCTCCAAGCTCGCCAATGAGAGCGAGCCCGGTGCGATTGATGAAGACGAAGTTTCCGTTGCGGTCTCCGAGTCCGATCGCGGTGGGCGTGTTCTCCACCATCGGGGCGTAGCGACTGATGAGACGGTCGTGACGAATGCGCTCCACGGTGCGCCCGAGGAGCGCAGCGAGGGACTGAAAGGAGGCGACATCCGTCTCGAGCTGAGGTCGGTCGGCTTTCGCGTGAGCGGTGACGACGCCCGAGACCTCTCCGTCAGCGATCATGGGGAGGACGAAGTGAAAACAGAGCTCGCGCTCTTTGAGGGCTGGGCCGAGGACCTCCTGCTCGAAGTCGGCCTCCAAAAAGGACACGGACCCCTCTTCCAGAGCTCGGCCGATGGCGCCCTCTCCCAGCTCGATGCGCCGACCGCGAAGCCGCTCCTCCAGCGCGTCGCCCTCTTCGCCGCGAGCGATGTGAAACTCGGCCTTCCCGTTGGTGAATCGCCAGTAGGTGCCGACCGTGACGTCGAAGGCTTCCCCGAGACCGAGCAGCGCGCGCTCCGCGGCCTCGGTGCTGCGCTTGGTGAGGCTGAGGCTGCTGACGAGAGCGGTGAGGCCTCGGGCCTGGGCGGCGGAGCGGGTTTGGTGGTCCAGCTCGCGCGATCGCCGGTAGGACTGCGACACGAGCCGCGCGATCGAGCCGAGCGCCAACCTGCGGGACCGGCCGAGGTAGACGCGGTGGTCCGACAGAAGCTCGATGACCCCGAGCACCTGCCCGTCGGGAGCGATGGGCAGCGCGAGGGCGCTCACCATACCGTGCTCCACGAGCCCCGCCTCGATGCCCACCTCGCTCCGTTCGATTTCGCGCACGAAGTCCAGCTCCCCGGTCTGCAGAGCGCGTCCTATCCAGCCGTCGCCGGCCGCACAGTGCCCCTTCTCTCGGGCCTCGCGCACGGATGGGGGCAGGGGGCCGGAGAAGAGGACGGGGTGCGCCGGCCCTTCGGGGGAGGACCTCTCCCAGAACAGGGCTGCCGTCCAATCGAACTTGTCTCGGACGATTTGGAGGGCGCTCTCGATGAGGAGCGTCGGAGAAGCGGCCCGGGTCGTCTCGTCGAACAGCGCGACCTGAGCCTCGTTGGCCGCGTTGGCCTCCATGAGGTCCATTTGGTCGTCGATCCGAGTGATCCCCGACGACAGAACGGTCCCTACGAGACGGAACAGCTCCATCGTGTCCTCGCTCGGCTGGGTCTGCGTACCGAAGGCCATCACCGTCACCACCAAAACCGTGCCTTCACGACCAAAGATGGGGACGAGCACCACCCCCGCCGACTCCCGCAGGATGCAGGCGGTCACGATCGGGCAGTTGTCCGGCGCATTGGGCGTCGGGGCGAAGAGCACCTCTTCGGTCTCGAGGGCTCGGGCGACGAGAGGGGTGATCTCGAGCTGGGCCTCGCCCCACAGCGTGGCGTCGATGCCGGCCGACACGATGCCCATCCGATTTCGCTGGCCCACGGACCAAGCCATCGCGAAGTCGAGATCGAGGGTGGTCCGGATGAGGTCCGCGGCGGTGCTCAGGGCGAGGTCCCGGGTGGGGCAAGACTGAGTCTCTTCGAGAAGGGAGGCGAGGAGGCGGGAGTGCGACTTCGCCCGGGCCAGCGCCTGGGCGATCCCGTCGAGGAAGCCGGACGGAGCCTCTGAAAGCTCCGGCGTCTCCGGGGCAGCACGGACCTCTTCTTCCTGCGCGTCGACCTCCGGGGTGTTGGGGGCGACGCCGTCCGCGCTCTCGGAGGTCTCCTGGGGAGTCGAGTCGTCTTCGCTCATCGGGGCCTCCCCGCCTCCAATCGTCGACTCCGGTGAGGAAAGAAGTCCCGGCCGGGCCTCGAGCAGGGCGATTTCAGGGGTCTGACGCCAGGACGCACATGACGGCAGGGGCTCCGGGGCCGTATGGTCGTTTCATGCGCGGGCGAATCGTTGGCGCCGTGGTCTGCCTCTGGGGAGCTACGGCGTGTGGAGACAACTTGGTGGGGGCGCCGCCAGACGGCTTCAAACCGCGGGTTCCGACCGAGGTGACCCCAACCGTGGGCTACCCCGATCCGCCGGCTGGCGGTGAGTACGGAGGCAACGAAGGAGACGTTCTTCCGAACATGACCTTCGCCGGCTACCTCACTTCGAGTCCGGAATTGGGTCCGGTGACCGGGCTCGAATATAAAGAATCGATAACTTTGGAGGATGTGCGGCAGCTCGAAGGCTACACCCACATGCTGCTCACGGTGGCGGCGGAGTGGTGTAAGCCCTGCCGGGAAGAGGCCGAGATCCTTCCGGAGCTCTTCGACGCCTGGGCCAAGCGGGGCGGCTACGTCCTGAGCGTGATCAACCAGGACCGCCTCTACAACACCGCCGACAAGCGGGCCGTGGACGCTTGGGGCAAGCGCTACGCGACGAACTACACGCTCACCCACGACCCCGAAGGCTGGATCGCCAACTTTCTGAATCCCAGCACCGTACCTTTGAACGTCGTGGTTGACCTCGAAACCATGACGGTCCTCCGCTCACGGGTGGGCGAGGACCGAGACACCTTCCGTTTCTTCGAGCAACAGCTCGATCAGTAGGAGGCGCGGTCCCGGGCGCGGCGCCGGTGTACCCGAGAGCTCTCTTCCGAGGTATGGGGGAGCATGTTTCGCGCGCACCTCGTGACCCTGGCCGCCCTTTGCGGCGCCTGCGCGGCCACGACGCCTCCTGCTTCAGCGCCGGCCGAGTCCGCGGCGGCCCCAGCTCCGGCCGCACGCCTTCCGGACTTCACCCTGAACACCTTGGACGGAGATCGCTTCTCGCTCTCTGACCACGTGGGCCGCGACGTCATCGTCATCAGCTTCTGGGCGACCTGGTGCGCTCCGTGTCTCAACGAGCTTCCCCATCTTTCGGAGCTCTACGAGCGGGAGAAGGAGCAGGGGTTGGTGGTGGTCGCAGTGTCGATGGATGAGCCCAACACCCAAGCCGAAGTGGCCCCCATGGCCCGAAGGCTGGGGCTGGAGATGCCCGTGGTCATCGACGCCGAGCAGCGCGCCGTCCGGCTCTACAACAAGGGCCGCGACGCACCGATGACGGTGGTCATCGATCGCGGCGGACGCATCGTGAAGGCGCAGTCCGGATTCAATCCTGGAGACGAGGTCCGCCTGGAGAAGCAGGTGATGGCCCTCCTCGCGTCCTGACCTCGCTCTCCCATGCCGACGCTCGCCGCGTTCGCTCTCGGGCTTCTTCCTTGGGCGGCGCTGCCACCGCAGCTGGTCACCGCCTCCTCGACGGCGGCGGCCGCTTCCGAGCCCGACGACGCCGCAGCTCGTCTGCAGGCGGAGCTGGCCGCGCTTTCCGAGGTCCCTCCTCCTTCCTCGGAAGGGGGGGAGCTCTTCCCGGGTCTTCAGTACGAGTTCGTTCTTCAGAGCACCGCCCGCTGGCAGGTCGATAACGGAGAGAGCTCCGAGTTCTTCAACACTCTCACTGGCGCCCCGCAGGCCTGTATGTCCAACGAGGAGTGCGCCGGGGACTCCGTCTGTTTCGAAGGCACCTGCCGGAGCCTCAATCGACAGTACGACCCGAGCGGCGAAAACTTCGGGGACCTCGTGACCACGGTGGGAGGCACCGCGCGCTGGGAGGCGTTCGTGGCTACGGCCCGCATCGACACCGCGGTGTACGTCTCCGCCCCGGAGGCCGCACCGGACGCGTCTTCGTTCATCGCGGACCGACTGGAGGAGCGCTACGAAAACCAGATTCAGGCCGAGTACTTCTCGCTGGCTTACTCGGACAAGAACGTCGAGCTCACCCTGGGCGACTACTACGTCACCCTCGGTCGTGGTCTCGTCCTCGGCGTCCGCATCGCGGACAGCGTGGGCGTCGACAACAAGCTCCGCGGCGCCGAGGGCAAGTTCCACGTCGGTCCGGTAGACCTCCACGCCTTTGGGGGCTTCTTGAACATCAAGAATTACGAGCCCGGCACGGGGTTCGCGTACGAGGACACGAACGACTTCATCGGGGGCGGGCGGGCCGAGCTGGCCTTGGGCAAGATCGCCCGCATCGGCGCGCACGCGGCCTACATTCAGACCCCCGTCATCGATCTGAACCAGACCGAGTTCCTGAACATCGGCGCCACCCTCGAGCTCCCCCGGCCGGTGAAATGGGCCTCCTTTTACGCGGAGGTCGCGCGCATCGATCGCAACCGCTACATCGGGCTCAGTCGTCAGCTCTTCGAGCAGAACGGCATCGGCATCTACTCGAACCTGAACCTCTACTTCGGGCCGCTCACGCTCCTCCTCGAGGGCAAGATCTACGACAACATGGTGAGCATTCTGCCCGGCGACGCGACCAGCGCGCTCGCGCAGCGGCGGCAGAACATCAACCGCCTCTCCGAGCCCCCCACGGCTGAGCGTTTCGGAGCCACCATCCTGACCAATCAGACGGTGTTCGGGGGACGGCTCCGAGCCGACTGGGCCATCACCCCCAAGATCGTTCCCTACGTCTCCTACGGCCACTACAACGACGGCGGCTGCGGGCTGTTCGGGCAGGCTGGAGAAGGCTCCGCGGGCGGAGCCGAGTGTGACGACACCCAGTCCGACGGGGTCGACGGCATCCCTCCGCCCACCCCAAAGTCCTTCATCAACGCGATCTTCGCGGGCTTGAGGTGGCGCTGGTCGGGGGGCGACCTCAGCGCCGAGGCGGGCTATCGAGGACAGTTCTTCTTCGGGGATCAAACCACCTCTCCGTCGACCCTGGCCCAGGAGGAGAGCCACGCGACGGCCGACGTTCATCAGCGGTTCGGCGACTTCAATCTCGAACTCTTCCTGCTCGGTAAAACGCTCACCCAAATCGGCAACGAGTGGGTGGAAGGTCGGGTGGCGTTCACCACCGGCCACGATGACGGTTGGTCGGTCACCGGAGCCTACGAGTACACCACCATCAGCCCGAACTCCCGCGAGCACTACCCTTCCCTCAGCGGTCAGGTGCAGCTGGCCCAGGGCGTCCTCATCCGCGCGCTCATCGGCGGAGAGCGACCGGGCCTAAAGTGCTCTGGGGGTGCCTGCCGCTTCTTCCCCGGCTTCGAGGGGGCAAGACTCGAGCTCAATCTCCGCCTTTGATCTTGGCCGGGGTCATGCTCGCCGCTGCGGCCGCGCCCGAGCCCACCGTCGAGGTTTCTGGCCCCTGCGTGGACGCAGCGCGCCTGACCGCAGAGATCGGGGGGGCCGTCCCCTCTCCGGACCTAGCCCTGGTGATCACGTCGACGCGCACCGGCTTCGACCGCATTCAGGTCGAGGTGACGATGCGAGCCACGCAGCGGCGGGATCGCAGACGCTTCGATCTCGTGGAAGCCGACTGTCCGTTCGCAGCGGCCCTCATCGCGCGGGTTTGGCGGCGGTTTCTTTCGGAGCTACCGGTGCTCCTCCCGGCCGGGGACCCGGCCAGCCCCCTGATTCCGGGCTGGCCGAATCGCCGTTCCTGGCGCCTCGATTTCGGCCTCTCGCCTGGATTTGGCGTGGCCGAGCGCTGGGAGGCTCGTCTCTCCCGCACGGAGGGTCCGGCCGGGAGCTACCGCTGGCGGGTGGGCGTGGGCTACGACCTCGTCCGCGTGGCTCGCCTCGGGGAGGGCAGCGCCTCCATTCACTCCGGCTTCCTCTTCGGCGGACCTTCCTGGTCTTGGGCAGGGCGCGGCGCCCCCGCGGACGTGGCGCTGCTGGCGGGACTCGGTTTTGGCGTCGGAGTAGGGGCGGGCTTTCCGGACAACGTGGTGAGCTTCGTGCCGGTCGCGCGCCTTCGTGGAGAGGTGCGGACGGACCTGTTCCGGATGTTCGGGGCCTGGAGTCTCGACGTGGGTGCCTTCGCCGAAGTCTCAGCGATCGATCTTCGCCTGGTGGGTCCGGACGGCGGAACCTACCGCGAGCCTCTAGCCCGCGCCGGGCTCTTCGTCGGCTTCGGAAGGGAGCGCCTCGAATTCTTTTCTGATCGCTGAAGAAAAGCCTGGGTGTCGGGAAGGAGCCTGCGGGACGCTGAAAACCAGATGTCTGCGTTTCGGGACGACGGCCGCATCCCTGCGGGAGCGCCGACCTCGAACGAAGAGAGGCCGGAGAAGGACCACCCCACCCAGGTGGACCTGAGCGCCCTCTTCGACGCCCATGCGCCTTTTTTGGTGCGCATGGTTACGCGGATGGTGGGGTCGGTGGACCGAGCGGAGGACGTCGTGCAGCGCGCTTTTCTCACTGCCCACCGGAAGGGACTCCCGCCGGGCGATCTCGATCGCGCGCGGGGGTGGCTGTACCGGGTCGCGCTCAACGAGGTGCAGCACGAACGTCGTTCGCTAGCCCGCCGGCTGCGCTTGGCTCGGGTGTTCGGCGCCGATCCCGAACATGCCCGCGCGGTGGACGAAGACGGCCCCGAACGAGCCGTAGAGGCGGCGGGCCGGGCCGCTCGGG
>JBCBRU010000208.1:0-13363 GCA_039819565.1 Myxococcota bacterium
CGAGAAGGCACGCGTCTGCGTCTGTCCGTCACGCTGGCCTCGGGCATAGCTCTGGCCGCCCTCGACGCCCACGGTCTCGCCACTCCAAGGGTCGGCGCCGTGGCCCTCTCGAAAGCTGCGGAGGCCGAGGACCACGATAGCCTCCGGCTCTTTCTCCTCCGGGCGGGAGGCTCGAAGACTGACCGCGGAGTGACGATCCAGCTCCATCTCCGAGCCTTCCCCGGCCCAGTAGGAGTGTCGACCGCGCGTTCGGCGCACTCGAGCCGCGCGGGGGTCGGCGCGGAGGACGAGATCGAGAAGGGCCTGACGCGGGATCTCGCTCCGCCCTCCGGGCTCGGCCCCCTTGCGGCCGAAGAGGGAGCGAAGGCGCTTGCGATGCGTGCGCGCCTCCGCGAGAGCGCCCCGGTCCGCGGCGGGGCCGCCGCGGCCCCGGAGGGCAAGAAGCCCTGCGGTGAGATCGCAGCCATCTTCACGAGGATCTTCTTCCTCCTGGAGAGGACCGCGAAACACGGAGCGTCCGACCGATAGCACCGCGGCCAGATCGATCATGTCGTCGATGAGCGCGGTTCCCTCGGCCTCCACCAAGAGGCGCCCCAGCCAAGGGTCGAGGGGGAGTCGGAAGAGCGCGCGACCTCGCTCGGTGATGGCTCCGGCCGCGTCCAGCGCATCGAGACGCTGCAGCTCCTCTCGCGCTTCGTCCACGGCATGCGCCTTGGGGGGATCCAGCCACTCGAGCTCCTCCGGATGTCGACCGTGGGCCGCCGCCGCCAGCACCAAGGGGACCAGCGAGACCCGATGCAGCTCGGGAGGGGTCGTCGCTTCCAGATGAGCGTGGCGCTGCCACAGCCGGAGGCAGCGGCCTGGCCCCGTACGTCCCGCCCTGCCGGCGCGCTGCTCGGCCGCGTCCCGAGCGATGGGGGCCAGGACCAGAGTTCCGCGCCCCTGCACGTATCGAACCTGTCTCGCCAGCCCCGAGTCGATCACCAGCCGGATCCCGGGCACGGTGACCGAGGTCTCCGCCACGTTGGTGGACAGGACGACCTTACGCCGGGAGGCGGGGCGAAACACGCGCATTTGATCCTCGGGCCGGACCTGGGCATGAAGCTCCATGACCTCGGCGTCCACGGAGCGAAGGGCCGCGTGGGCGCGGGCGATCTCGGCCTTACCGGGGAGAAACGCCAGCGTATCGCCCTCGCCCCTCTCGATCGCTCGGGCCACACGTTCGGCCAGTCGATCCGAGGTGGGCACCGTAGGCCCGGACTCGACGTGATCGATCTCGACCGGAAAGCTCCGTCCCTCGGCGTGAAGATGGGTTGCGCCGAGGCGCTGTGCGAAGCCCTCTCCGTCGATGGTCGCGCTCATCGCCACCAGCCGGTCCCGGGTGTCCGGGCCGCGTAGGAGAGCGAGGAGCAGGTCCGTCTCGAGGGTCCGCTCATGCACCTCGTCCAAGACGAAGGCGGCGGATCGAGCGGAGAGTCGGGCCAGGCTTCGGAGCGCGACCCCGGGGGTGACGAACAGGATGCCGGTGTCCTCCGCGGCCCGGCGATCGTCGCGCACCGCGTAGCCCACCTCGGCCCCCACCTCGACGCCTTCCAGCTCGGCTACGCGAGCCGCGAGGGCTCGGCATGCGACCCGTCTGGGCTCCACCACGACCACCGGGCGAGGGCACCAGCGTGGAACCTCGGTGGACTTGCCGGATCCGGTGGCACCCGTGATCACCACGGGGCCCCGGCCTACCGAAGCCTCGACCGCCGAGCGCAGGCCATGGATGGGGAGCTCGATGGCGGAAAGTTGGCCGAGGGCCGGGTGAACGACAACCAGACCTTGTACGGTCTTGGGGTTTAACCTAGTGTGGGTCCTGTCAGAGGCAGGACGCGAGGGTTATGTCTCGGCGTAAAGGGAAGGGCGTGGATGGAAGCGGTCAAGACGCGCATACTTCTCATCGAAGACAATCACGATGACGCCCTCCTCTTCGAAGAGGCGCTGTCTGAGCTCCCCCGCGAAGAGATCGAGGTGGAGCACGCGGTCGGGATGCAGGCTGGCCTCAAGCTCCTCCGCTCGGCATCGGTGGACGTCGTCGTCCTCGACCTCGGGCTCCCGGATATCAAAACCGCGGTGGCGGTGAAGACGCTCCTCGATGACAACCCCGCTGTCCCGGTGGCCGTCCTCACGGGCCTGGAAGACCCCGACCTCCGCAGTCTTGCTTTCGAGCAAGGTGCGCAAGTCTTCTTGCGAAAAAGAGATTTGTCTCCGGAGCTCATCCACCGGGTCCTCGTGCTCAGTCAAAGCCGAGAGCAACAGCTCACGGAGCTGGCGAGCTGGTCCGCCCTCGGTCGATTGGCGGCGGGGGTCGCTCACGAGATCAACAATCCCATGAGCTACGTGATGCTCAACCTCGGCCTCCTCCGCGGGGACGTCGAGGAGATGGGCGAAGTCTGTCCGGAGCTCGCGGCCGGGCCGGTGCAGACAGCTCTCGAACTCGTCGACGAGTGTCTCGATGGCGCGCGTCGGATGACTGCCATCGTCAAAGATCTCAGCCTCTTCAGCGCCGTCCAAAGCGAAGAGATGACCCGCGTAGACATGGTCGAGGTGGTCCATGCCGCGGTACGGACGGTCCGACGTCTGGTCGAACCCTGGGCTCGAATCCACCTCGACTTGGAGCCGGTCCCGACGATCGTCGGAGATCGACCTCGGCTGGTTCAGGTCGTGGCCAATCTCCTCGCGAATGCGGGCCAGGCTCTCGAGGCCTCAGGAGCTCCCGGGGCGGTCCGCGTCGCGCTCTCTCGTACGGCCGACACGCTGCGCCTGACCGTCGACGACACCGGCCCGGGGATCTCGGAGGCCCTCGCTCAGCGAATGTTCGAACCCTTCTTTACGACCCGACTCGGCTCGGGCGGGACGGGGCTCGGCCTGTCCATCGCCCGGGCTTCGGTGGAGCGTCATGGCGGCCGGATCTCCGTTTCTTCGCATGCCCCTGGGGCCCGACTGGAGGTGGAGCTTCCGGTGTTGAACGGTCTTCGGCTGTCCCCTCGAGGGGAAAAACGCAATGACGACTGAAGATCCCCAAGTGAACGAGCTCGAGGCCGAGCTACAAGCGGTCAAGCAGAACGCCTCGGCCTTCACCTATGCCGTCTCTCACGATTTGGAGCAGCGGCTCCGCGCCGTGTCCGGGTTCAGTCAGCTGCTCGAGCAGCACTACCTCGGCACCGTGGACGCTCGATTCGATCGCTACATCGAGCGCATCCTCTCCAACTCCTTGGAGCTTCACTCCATGGTGGACGGGCTTCTCCTCATCTCACGGGTAGCCACCCGCGGGCGAGACATGGAGCCCACCTCTTTGGACGGCCCTCTCGAGGTTGCGCTCGAGCGCCTGAAGCGCCGGATCACGGCTTCGGGGGCTCGGATTCGGAGAGCGGAGGCACTACCGAGCGCCATCGTGGACCCTCACCAGTTCTCGATGGTCTTCGAGGAGCTCATCGCCAACGCGCTCAAATTCTCAGGAGAACGCGCCCCTGACATCGAGATCGCGGGAAGAGAGGAAGAGGCGCAGATTTGCTTGTCCATCACGGACCGCGGCGTGGGCGTCCATCCGGATCGCTTGACCGAGGTCTTCGGGGTCTTCGTCCAGATTGAGCGCGTGGCCACCGCGGGCGTGGGCGTGGGCCTCACCGTGGTGCAGCGCGTCGTCGAGCGGCACCGTGGACGGATTTGGATAGACCCCGAATACCAAGACGGATGTCGGGTGTGGGTCACTCTTCCCCGATAGCGAGTTCGGTCCGCAGGGCGAGCAGGGTGCCGACCTCTCGTTCGAGGCGGTCCTCGGTCACTGCCCCCAAGTGGTGGGCACGGACTCGCCCCTCGGCGTCGATGAGCACTACGGTGGGAAAGGCGCGCGCCCCGAAGGCCCGCGCGATGGTGCCGCCCTCGTCGATCAGTACCGGGTACTCGACGGGCCGGTTGCGAACGTAGCGCCGCACCGTCTCGAGGTCATCAGGCTCCTGATTGACCCACAGCAAGACGAACGGCTCGCGGTCATAGCGTCGATAGAGGCGATTCAGCTTGGGGGTGGACCCCACGCAGCCCACGCAATGGGTCGCTCCGAAGTCTAGAAGGACGACCTGCCCTCGTAGATCCGCGAGGCGTACTTCCGCGCCGTCGAGCGTGCGCCCGACGAAGGTGGGCGCGATACTTCCGGGGGGCGCCGAGGGCGCGGTAGCCCGTTCGACGGCGCGCACCGTCACCCAACTTGCCGCCAGCAGGAGGACACCGAGCAGCGAGGCGCCGATGAGGCGGGGGGCCAAAGGGGTTCCGAGGGTTTCGACTTCGGCCACGACACTTCTCTACGGGGCAGGGCCGGTGAGGTCACGCCCCCGGTCCGGAGGGCCGCGGGTTGAGGGCGCGGGCCGAGCGTCTAGCGACGGCTGAGCCACCTCTCTAAAGCCTCCTCGTCGGAGAGCACGACGACGTCCGTGACCTCCGGTGGGGGGTCTGCCGCCACCAGAACCACGGGGAGACCTCCGGCCGAGACCACGAGGCGGGCCGCCGCGTGGGTTCGCCGCCCGAGCTCGGGTCCCTCAGCCCCCTCTGCGATCGCGCCCAGCGCATCGACGTCGATGCGCACCACTCGCTCCTTCGGGTCCGCGGACCGCGCGATGCGCTCGGCCCGCGCGGGGGCCTGCGGGTCCAGGCCGAGCCACACGATGCTCCCACGGCCCGAGCTGTCCTCCAGCTGGCCGCGGTCGATGACCACGCCCGCCGCCGCGGTCACCGAGGTGTCTCGGTCGACGAGAATGAAGCTCCCGAGGGCGCGCACCCGTCGGAACTCGTCGTGCACGATCGGCTCGTCGAGCGAGAGCCGGAGACGGGCGATATCGTTGAGGCCGACCTGGCCCACCGGAGCCCGATGGCCGGTCTCGGTGTCGAGTCGGTACTCGACCCGTTCAACCCGGGCTGAGATCCAGCGAGTTCCGAGCTTTAGGCGATAGCTCCGCTCGAGGGCGAGCGGTGTCTCGTCCATCCACACCAGAGTGCAATCGATCTTTCGTGAAACGCGGGGGCGGTTGCGAGGAGGACACAGGACGTCGCCGCGGGCCACGTCGATGTCCCGGTCCAACGTGCAGGAGATAGCCTCGCCCGCTTCCGCCTCCAGAACCTTGCGGTCGCCGCCCACGCAGAGCGAGGTGACTTCCGCCTCCTCGCCGGAAGGCATGACGCGGACGCGATCGCCGGTGCGAAGCACCCCCGAGACGAGCGTCCCCACGAGGGTCCGAGAGATCTCCGAACCCGTCAGGACCATTTGCACCGGAAAGCGGAGGTCGACGAGGTTTCGATCCGAGGCCACGTACATGGTCTCGAGTCGCTCGAGCAGCGACGGTCCGTGAAACCAGGATAGTTCCGGACTCGGATGCACGACGTTGACCCCGAGGAGAGCCGACACCGGGACGAAGCTCACGTCGCTGACGTCGAGACGCGCGACGAGCTTGGCGAAGCTCTCCCGAACCGACTCGAAGACGTCCTGCCGCCAATCGACCCGGTCCATCTTGTTCACCGCCACCACGAGATGGCGGACCCCCATCAAGGCGGCCACGAAGGCATGGCGGCGGGTCTGGGGACCGACCCCCTTCTCGGCGTCCACCAGCAGAAGCGCGACGTCACACCCGGCCGCACCGGTGGCCATGTTGCGGGTGTAGCGCACGTGGCCGGGCGCGTCGGCGAGGACGAAAGCGCGACGCGCCGTCGAGAAGTATCGATACGCAACGTCGATGGTGATGCCCTGGGCCCGCTCGTCCTCCAGCCCGTCGAGGAGCAGGGAGGGGTCGAGTCCGTCGTGACCCCGGCGCGCGGACTCTCTCTGGGCTCGCTCCAGCTGGTCCTCGGGCACGGAGCCGGTGTCGGCGAGGATACGCCCGAGGAGCGTGCTCTTGCCGTCGTCTACGCTCCCCGCGGTCACGACCCGAGCAAGATCCTTGGCCGACCCGTCCATCAGAAGTAGCCCTCACGCTTCTTCGCTTCCATGGACGCGCCCGTGTCGGAGTCGATGACGCGACCCTCGCGCTCGCTGCGCCGGCTCGCCATCATCTCGTGGATGAGCTCCCCGACCGTGGTGGCCGTCGAGAGCACCGCACCGGTGAGGGGGTAGCAGCCCAAGGTGCGGAAGCGAACGGAGCGGAGCGCCGGCGTCTCTCCGGGATGCAGGGGAAAGCGGTCGTCGTCGACCATGAGCAGCACCCCTTCTCGTTCGACCACCGGCCGCGGCGCCGAAAAGTAGAGGGGCACGACAGGGATATGCTCGCGCTCGATGTAGCGCCACACGTCCAGCTCCGTCCAGTTGGACATCGGAAACACCCGGAGCGTCTGACCCGGCCGAAGACGAGTGTTGAACGCCCGCCAGGGCTCCGGGCGCTGGGCCCGGGGATCCCAGCGATGGCCAGGTTCCCGAATCGAGAAGATGCGTTCCTTGGCTCGAGAGCGCTCTTCGTCTCGGCGAGCTCCGCCGAAGGCGGCGTCGAATTTATGGAGGTCGAGGGCGGCCCGCAGGGCCTCCGTCTTCATGATTCGGGTGTGGGCTTCACTCCCCGAATCGAAGGGGTTCACGCCCTGGGCCACCCCTTCCTCGTTGATCTGTACGAGCAGACGATGCCGCTTCGCGATCTCGTCCCGAAAGGCATACATCTCCCGGAACTTCCACGTCGTGTCGACGTGGAGGAGAGGAAAGGGGAGGGGGGCGGGAGCAAAGGCTTTCTCGGCCAGTCGGAGAAGGACCGAGGAGTCCTTGCCGATCGAGTACAGCATGACGGGCCGCTCGAGCTCCGCGGCCGCCTCCCGAAAGATGTGGATAGCCTCCGCTTCGAGCTCGTCGAGGTGGCTGGCCCGGGCTCCGGACGGGGTGGGGAACGTCTCCGTCACGGGCTAGTTGCTGAAATAGAAGGCGGTGCCTCGCTGGATGTTCTCTCGGGCGTGCCACGGCCCCGGAACCGGTGAGTCCGACCAGTGGTAGAGCCAACGCGCGTCGGCGGGGGGCAAGTTCGTGCAACCGTGGCTGCGGACGTTACCGAACGTGTTGTGCCAGAAGGCTCCGTGCAGCGCGTAGGCACCGTAGTAATACATGACGTAGGGGATGTCTTCGATGTGGTAGAGCCCCTCTTTGGGGTCCACCGCCCGCATCGTCTTGGTGAGATACTTACGCTGCATGCGGTACAGCCCGGTCGGCGTGTCATGGCCTTCCTTGCCCGACGAAACGAGGCTTGCATACACGGGGGTGTTGCCTTCGTAGGCGACGAAGGTCTGCTTCGCGAGGTCGATGTGCACCCACTTATCCGAAGGGTTCACGCCGGGGGGCCGCTTGCGTTTCTGGATGATGCGGAGAGCATCGACGGGGATGAGGGTGTCCCGAGGCCCGCGCGCGTACTTCACGCCCCGAAGGGTGATGTAGCCGCTCGGCTGAAAGCGGTAGTGCTTCTCCGCCACGCCGCAAGGGTCGCTGGAGTTCGCACATAGAATCTCGGTCCCGTCTTCGATGTGTACGAAGGCGAGGGGCAGACGACGGTCGCCGCCGAGGCGCTCTCCGCGCAGGGGAGGCGCGGGCTTGGGGGTGAGCGCTTTGCTCTCCGAGTACTCGTTGTGAACGTTCCGGGTGAAGTCGCGGCCGCTGATCTGGACGTCGGTGTCGACCGAGAGGAAGAAGTCTCCGATCATCCGCTCCACCATGAGGCCGCTGGGGTCGTCCTTGGGACCCCCGATGGAGGCGAGGGCGTTCCACTGACGAAGTGTCGGCTTTCGAGACGCTCGTATCGCCCCCTTCTGCGTAACTCTTGCGTACTCGAAGGGTATGATGTCATCTACGCGAGGGTTGGCCTGCGGAGGGGACAGACGGGAAGCGGTCTTCACGATGTCGAAGCCGCTGGTCGAGCAAATGACGCCCCCTCCCTCGACCTCGTACCACGTGCCTTTTTTACCGAGGTCGTAGCACTTGCCCGCCGACGGAACGGCGCGCGCGCTGAGCGCGACGCCTCTACGGACGCGGCCGACGACTTTCCGAGGTTTCTTGACCGTGTCGAAGATTGGGACAAAGAACCGGTCCGGCAGTGCCAGCCGGTCAAAGCCTCGCGCGGGACGGGTTCGCCAGCGATTTTTCGCGCCGGGGAACTCGGCTCGCCAGCCGTCCACACCGGGGTTCTCCAGGCGAATGCGCTCGCTGGGACGGGTTCGGCCGGGGCCGGGAGCCGCGGTGGAGTTCAGGGCCGCACCCGCGACCGCAGTGCCAATGAGCGATGCGCTCAGCCACATCCAGGTGGTACTTCTCATGGATTTCCTCGTTGCGCGGAGCGGGCGCGCAGTCGACGGTCTAGTCATCGACGGCCCGCGTCAATCTTTGACTGAATCCGTTTCGTGTATGAAAGAGGCGGCAAGATGAGCGCGAGCCGCGACTCCGCCTGGGTACCGGCGGCCCGAGCCGTCCTGGACGAAGAGCCGCTTTTCGCCGCAGGGGCCCCTCATCGGCTCGAAGAGGCCGATCCGCGGCCTCGGGCGGTCTACATGGGGGTCGGCCTCTGTACCCGGCACCGTCTCGCCGCCGGCCTCCCGATCGACGTCCTCGGCATGCTCCTTCCCGCGGAAGCTCTCCGTCGAGCCTTGGGAGCTCCACAGCTGGTGGTTCTCGTGGCGGACGCACACGCCGCGTCGAACGGGTTTCCCCTTAGTGAGGTTGAGCGTCGAGCGCGGGGCGTGACCACCACCCTCCAACGCATCAAGCTGGCGCGCGGGCTCGATGAGCTGTGTGTGGTGCGAGCTTCCACGCTCCAGGCCGAGCCCGGCTATCAAGACGTCCTGGCTCGCATTCGGGTTCGGGCGGCTGGGGACGGCAACGAGTACATGTACCGTCAGACCGCGGACGTGGCCTTCCTGAACGAGTCCCTCGGGGGTCTGCTCAAGCTCGGCTGGACGGTTGGGGCCGGCGGTTACCGGGACGAGGTGGCCTTCGACCGCCTCGTCGAGCCGTGGAGCGGTCACCAGCCCGCCTTCGCCTACGTCCGCTGCGCGCGGGCTTTCGACGACCGTCGCCCCAAGGTGTCGCCGTACGTCGGGGTGGAGCGAAGCCGACGGCTCTATCTGGACCCCTCGGAGCCGGTGGGGCGCAAGCTGGCCCGGGCCGGACAGCTCGCCTCGGCTCGAAACGTAGCGGCTGTGCGCGAGCACCTCGATCTCGTGACCCGGGCCTGGAGCGCCGACGGCGTGCACCTCGAGGGCCGACTGAGCTCGATTCTCGCCGACCTCTACCCCGGTCGTGCCGAGCCGGCGGTGCCGCTGCGACGGCCGGCTCGCCCCACGTCCTCGTCTGGCCTTGCCGTGGCCTCCTCCCCCATCGTTCGCGAGCGATGAGAAGCTGGCTCTCCTCCGCCGGCGAGCGTGGCCTCGCCGGGGCTCAGTTTCTTCTCGAAGGGGCAGACCGCGGCCTCGGGGATGCTCTGAGGACCACCCGTTTCCTTCGAGGCAAGCTCACCTTCCGCCCTCGAGTCGACGACGTCTACGTCGTCACCTACCCCCGGAGCGGCACCACCTGGGTGCAGTTCGTCCTGCACCTTTTGCGTGCTCAGGGTGAGCCCCTGGGTTTTCACCACATCTCCCAGGTTTCGCCGTGGTGGGAGCGCAGCATGGCTCTCGGGAGTCGCCGATCCGAGGACTTCGAAGCCCTGGACGCTCCACGCATCTTCAAGAGCCATCTTCCTCGAGGCTGGCTGCCGGGACCGGGGCGATTCATCTACGTGGTTCGAGACGGTCTCGACGTGGCGGTGAGCTACTACGAGCTCTACCGATCTCACCTCGGCTTCGACGGAAGCTTCGAGGCCTTCTTCGAGCGCTTCCTCCGAGGACGCGTGCAGTACGGCTCCTGGTTTCGGCACGTGGAAGGGTGGCGACGCTACGCAGACGATCCGAAGGTCCTGATGGTTCGCTACGAGGATCTCCGCTCCGACCTCGACGACAGCGCGGCCCGATTCGCCGAGTTTTTGGGATGGTCCCGGAGCCCCGAGGCCATCCGTCAAGCCTGCGCGCAGGCCAGCTTTTCCGCCATGAAGGCTCACGAAGAGAAGTTCGACCCGATCACCGAGACCTTGCTCGACCAAGGGCTCCACCGGGGCCGCTTCTTGCGCTCCGGGCGCTCCGGGGACGGAGCCCGGGCCGTCACCGAGGACATGCGGTCGCGGTTCGAAGCGCTCCGCGGCTCGCCGCAGCGCCTCCCTCATCTCGAGGCCCGCCTCCCGGACTTCTTGCACTGAGTTTTCTGGCGCGCTCTCGTCATGAACCCCTCGGAACTTGGCCCTCTTCGAGCCGTGCTCGGGCGCGACGATTCCCCGGCTCGGCGCTGGATGCAATCTGCATTGCTGGGCGGCCTGGGAGCCATGTTCTTCGGCCCCGCTCTAGGCTTTCCGATCATGTCTCGAGGTCCGAACTTCCTGACGTTCTTCGCGGCCCTCCTGGGCCTCGCGGTGGTCCTTACGGGGCTCGCTCGATGGACCCGACCCAATCGGGCGGTCCGGCTCCACGCTGAGGGATGGGTGCTGGTGGAGGGGACGCGGCACATCCCCGTTCGCTACGCGGAGCTTCAAAGCGCGCGGTACGAAAAGGGGAAGCTCATCGGCGAGCTGAGCCACGGCGAGGTCTCGGTTCGCCTCCCTCGGGCAGCGGCGGCCGAGGCCCTCCGTGCCTTCACCGCCGCCCTCGAAAGTCATTAGCGGCGGCCCAGCCGTGTCGGCGGCTCGATCGAAGGCGCATGCTTGGGGCCGCCGGCTCCTCCCGAGAGGTTCGAGTCGAGCGAAGCAAGAGGTCCGCGGCGGCCCCGCCGTGTCGGCGGCTCGATCGAAGAGCATGCTTGGGGCCGCCGGCTCCTCCCGAGAGGTTCGAGTCGAGCGAAGCAAGAGGTCCGCGGCGTCTTCGCTTCGAGGCTTGTGCTTATAGGGCGGGCACGTAGGCTTCGCTCATGGGCTTCACCACGGACTGGCTCGCTCGACGAGCTCGGCTCTCAGGGCGCGCCCTGGCTCTGGTGGACGTGGCCACGGGCGCGGAGCTTCGCTACGCGGACTGGAATTTGCGAGTAAATCAGACCGCCCGCTGGCTCGAGGACGAAGCCTCGGTGCGACGCGGGGACGCGGTGGCGGTTCTCGCCGAAAACTCCACGCTGTTTCTGGACGTCTGGTTTGCCTGCCAAAAGCTCGGCGCGGTCCTTCAGCCCCTCAACTGGCGCCTCCCTGCGTCCGTTCTCGCGGATATGTTGGGCCGCACCTCGCCGCGGCTGCTGCTCTTCGATGATGGACATCGGGAGACCGCTTTGGCGGTGCCGGGGGGGCGCGGATCGAAGGCCTGCTTGGCGGACCTCGAGCAGGGCCGTCGGTCCTTCGACGGAGAGGACCGGCCACCGCGGGCTGAGCTTCGCGACCCGTGGATCTATTGCTCGACGGGCGGCACGACGGGCTCGCCCAAGCTCGCGGTGCTCAGCCACGAGAACGTGGCCTGGAATGCGGCCGGCACCGCCGCGAGCTGGGGACTCGGTCCTCAGCATCGCGCTCTGCTCAACGCGCCGCTCTTTCACACCGGTGGGCTCAACGTCTTCACGGCGCCCTTGGTGTGGGCGGGGGGCGCAAGCCACGTAGCCGCCCGCTTCGACGTCGATCAGGTCTTCGACCTCGTCGACGCGGGGAAGCTCACCCACTTCTTCGGAGTGCCGACGATGTTCATAGCCCTTCAGGCACACCCCCGTTTCGAGACCGTGGAGTGGTCGAGGATAGAGCTCGTGATCAGCGGGGGCGCGCCCTGTCCCGGTCCGGTCTTCGATCGATTCTGGGCCAAGAACGTAGCTTTCAAGACGGGCTACGGCCTGACCGAGGCCGGACCGAACAACTTTTGGCTTCCTGACGAAGAACTCCAAACCAAGCCCGGTGCGGTGGGATATCCGCTCCTCCACGTCGAGACCCGGGTGGTGGATGAAGCGGGTCGGGAGGTCGAACCGGGGATCTCCGGGGAGCTCGAGCTGCGCGGCCCCCACGTGATCTCCGGATACTTCGAGGACCCGGCCGCGACCCGCGCGGCGCTCCGACCCGAGGGTTGGCTACGCACCGGCGATCTCGCGCTCTGCGACGCGGACGGGAGCCACCGTATCGTCGGCCGCAAGAAGGACATGTATATCTCTGGAGGAGAGAACGTCTACCCAGCCGAGATCGAGAGCGTGCTTCACGGCCATCCCGGCGTCACCGCAGCCGCGGTGATCGGTGTGCCGGACGCGCGGTGGGGGGAGGTCGGTCGGGCCTTCTTGGTGCTTCGCAGCTCCGTCGACGCCGACGAGGTCAGGGCCTGGCTCGAGCCCCAGCTGGCCAGCTACCAGAGACCCCGAAACTATGTCGTCCTGGACGCGCTCCCGACCACGGGGGCGGGCAAGGTCGACAAGGCCGGCCTCGCGGCCCTTCAGGGAGAGGGCGGCCCGACGAACAAGGCCCCCGCGTAACCTACGAAGCTCGTAGGGACGCCCTGGGCCCCGTCCTCCTGCCAGCTCGTGGAGTGGGCAAGGACCTCAGCCGACTCTGCCCCGAGTTTTTTCGCGAGCGCTACTGCCGTCGCCGCGGCCCCGGGAGAGCAGGTGTTTCGAAGTCGCGGGCCATCCCAGGCGAGCTCGTGGGCGCGAAGCGCGACGAGATGCTCGAGGAAGCGACGGTCGTTGTCCTCGAGCACCCATCGATGGGCGCCGTCGCCAGCCCCGCGAGGTCGGTAGCCGTGATCCGGACCGTAGTGGGTCAGATCCACCGAACCGACGACGAGCGGCTCCGAAAAACCCGCTTGGCTGGCTGCCTTTGCGATCTCTCGGGCCACCGGCGGCCCGTCGAGGTCGGGTGGAACGCCGAGCGTGAGCACGGGCACGTCCGGCCAGAAGTAGCGGAACATCGGCATCAACACCTCGAGAGCGTTGTCGTCGTAGTACTCCTCCCAGGACTCCGGCTCGGCCGACAGCACCATGGCCAGGACCTCCGCCAGCGCTTGAGGGGTGGGCACCCGCCCGAGAGGAGTGGACCAGTCCCCCTCTATGAAGAGACGCGGGGCCTCGCGGGCCTCGAGGTGACCTCCGAGAGCGACGATGAGGTCCGGTTCGGGGCGGAGCTGAGCGAGGCGAGCCAAAGTACCGCCGGAGATCCGAGCGGCGTATCGCCATCCGCCGTGGGGCACGACCGCGCCGAAGGCCCACCGTGCTTGGCTCGACAGGGCGGGGGTGGCCTCGAGGGCCGCTAGGCAGGCGGAGGCGTCGCGGGGATACCAGGTCCCCGCGAGCTCCGCGGGACGGAGTTCCCGCGTCATGCCCTCCGTATATTGAGCCTCCATCCCC
>JBCBRU010000209.1:0-13349 GCA_039819565.1 Myxococcota bacterium
GATGGCGGCCTGGACATCCAGGAGGTCCGTCACTCGCTCCTGAATGACCGCGGAGCCGAAGATGCCGCGCCGATTGTCGGAGCGCTGAATGCTGAAGCTCTCCTCCACGATGTCGAGGATACGGTCCACCACCAGGCCCACGCTCGAGCTTCCATTCGAGTAGACCACCACCTGGAGGTCGGCCTCCTTGTCGATGTTGCAAGGCTGGCCGAGCAGGGTCGAGAGACGCACCAACGGAAGGATCGAGCCGCGGTACTGAACCACTTCCATATCGCCAGCATGTTCGATGGCCTTGGCCCTGAACTCCTCGAGGCGAGATACCATCGACAGGGGGATGGCCACCCGACGCGTCTCGCCCACGGTGAATAGGAGCATCGTTTGCACTTCGGCCTGTCCGTTAGAGGTCCGGGTAAAGGCGTCGTGGCCCGACCGACCTCGAGACTCGCTCACCACTCGCGAGCGCTGGGCGAGCCCCAGCACGTCGAGGATGAGCGCCACCGTGCCGTCTCCCATGATGGTGGCCCCGGCGAAGGCCGAGATGTTCTTGAGCTGCTTTCCAAGGGGCTTGACGACGATCTCTTCGGTGTCGTTGATCTCGTCGACGACCAAGCCGAAGTTTCGCTCGTCCGCCTGGAGCACGACGATGTTGACGACGTCCTCGTCGTCGGGGTCTTCCTTCGCCTTGGGCTCCTGGCCGAGGGTCTCGTTAAGATAGACGAGAGGGAGGAGACGACCTCGGAGGCGATACACCGGAACCCCGTGCACGTGCTCGATGCCGGCCCGGGCCTGTTGGCCTTCGAGACGGACGAGCTCGAGAAGGTTGACTTGCGGGAGGGCGAAGCGTTCGTCGCCGCAGGTGACCACGAGGGCGGGGATAATAGCCAGAGTGAGGGGGATCTTGATCTTGAGGGTCGTGCCCCGGCCGACCTGACTCTGAATGTCGACGGTTCCGCCGATCTTCTCGATGTTGGAGCGGACGACATCCATGCCTACCCCTCGGCCAGATACATTAGTCACCTTCTCCGCGGTCGAGAAGCCGGGCGCGAAGATGAGATTCAAGATCTCCCGTTCGTTCATCCGCGCCGCTTGCTCGCTCGTGATGAGGCTCTTCGTTATAGCCTTGTCGAGGAGCTTCTCCGGGTCGATGCCTTTTCCGTCGTCGGAGATCTCGATGTTGACCTGTCCGCCCTCGTGGTAAGCGCGAAGCTTCAGCAAGCCTTCTTTCGGCTTGCCGATAGCCACTCGATCCTCGGGCGACTCGAGGCCGTGGTCCACGGCGTTTCGGACGATATGGGTGAGAGGGTCCTTGATGGCCTCGATGATGGTCTTGTCGAGCTCGGTACCCTTTCCTTCCATCTGGATACCGACCGTCTTTCCACAGGCCACACCGAGGTCACGCACCACGCGCGGGAACTTGCTCCAGACGTTTCCGATGGGTTGCATCCGGGTCTTCATCACCCCCTCTTGGAGCTCGGTGGTGATGAGATTGAGGCGCTGACTGGTCGCGTTGAGCGTGGCGTCCTGGTTCTGCGAGGTATGCTGGAGAACCTGGTTGCGGGCCAGCACGAGCTCTCCGACCAGGTTCATGAGCTTGTCGAGCAGGCCCACGTCCACGCGGATGGATGAATCCGAGATGGAGTGAGAATCCGCGCCCTTCTTGGCGGCGGGAGGCTTGCCCCCGCCTCCAGCCTTCTTAGGCGCAGCGCTCTCGGGCTTCGGAGGGGGAGGCGCAGGCGTCTCCACTTTGGGCGGGGGCGCTTCCGGGGCTGCGGGAGCGGGAGGCTCCGCAGGAGCGTCGGCTTTCGCGGCGGGCTCCGCCGGCTTTTCGGCAGCCGGCTCGGCGGTCTCGGCCTCGGCCGCCTTCGGCGCGGCCTCGGCCGCCTTCGGCGCGGCCTCGGGCTCGCCGTCGGTCTGGAGGCGAGAGAGCGTCGCGATGAGTTCGCTGTAGTCGACGTCACCTTCGTCCCCGGACGCCTCGATGTTGCCCATGATGGACCGCACCGCATCGACGAGCGCGAGGAGGGCTGAGGTCCGCTCTGGAGTGATCTCCACGACGCCGTCTCGCAGACGGCTCAGGAGATTCTCACCCACATGGGTCACGGATTCGAGCTTGCCGAATCCAAGGAAGCCGCAGGTTCCTTTGATCGTGTGGATGCAGCGGAAGATGTTGTCGAGGAGCGCCTTGTCCTTCGGATTTTGCTCCAGCTCGACGAAGTCTTGATCGAGCTGGTCGAGACCCTCGTGGCTCTCGACCAGGAACTCCCTGACGATATCGTCCATGGTTACCCTTCCGAGTCGGCTTCCGGAGGATCTCCGGGCCGGACCTCGATGTCTGGTCTATCGGAGGGGAGCGCGTGTAATTGACCCGTCCGCTTAAGGTTTCGCTGATGAGCGCTCCTTAGGACCAGAAGGGTCCATCGGCGCGTGGTGAGGACAGGTAGGCGGGGGGCTTAGCTGAGTCCTTCGAGGACCCAGGTGGGCTGAGGATGGCCGTTCAGCCCCGAAACTCCGGACGTCACCAGGGCCGCATCGAGCCCCGCGGCCTTTGCGCCTGCGATGTCGGTGGCGCGCTGATCGCCCACCATCACCAGATCGTCAGTGCCGAGGCGGGCGCGGGCAGCGGCAAAGATGTGAGGCTCTGGCTTTCCGAGAGGCTCAAAACGAGGCGCCTCCGGGAACCGGCGGGTGAAGGCCTCTTCCAGGACGGAGGCCATCGAGCCCGCGGCGAGCCCAAACTCCCCGGGACGGTCCCGCTCACCCGACCGTACCGGGTAGAGGAGGTCCGGGTTAGGCACGGCGAGATGGAGCGGGAGAGATCGCTCGAGGCGAGCCAACCCCTTGGTCAACGCTTGATTGAGCCCTTCGAGGAAGGGAAAGCCGGCGGTATCGCCAGCGACGATCACGGCCGGGTCTTCGGCTTCGGCCGGGTGCCGGGGGAGGCCCCCCGCTCGAGCCACGTAGGATTGCGTATCCGCGGGTCCCAGCACGAGCGTCTCTGCGCCCTCCAGCCCGCGCGCCGAAAACCAGCCTTCGAGAAGAGTTCCCGAGGTCAAGACCCGATCGTCCGGGATGTCGAGACCCACGGAGCGGTAGTGAGCCGCGCACCCCTCGGGAAGCCGCGAGGCGTCATTAGTGAGGACCATCCACGGCCTCTGCTCCGAATTCAGGCGCTCGATGAGCGCGGCCGCGCCGGGGAGGGCGCCTCGACCGTCCACCAGGACCCCGTACGCATCGAGGAGGCATCCCGAGTAGCGGTCCAAGAGCGCGGCGATGTCCGTTCTCACGTACCGGCCACGGTCATGCGAGAGACGCGAAAGGTAGGCGTGGCGAGCCCCGTCTTCGGGTCGAGGTCGTCTCCAAGAGCGTCGATGCGGCGCCAAAGATCCGTGAAGCCCAGAGAGATCGTGATCTCACCCACGGGCTGGGTCTTCTCTCCGTTCTCGATGAGGAAGCCCTCGGCGCCGCGGCTGAAATCCCCGGTGACGGCGTTGAAGCCAAAACCCATCATCGAAGTCACATAGAGCCCGCGTTCGAGCTCTTTGACCATCGACTCCGGATCCGCGTCGCCGGGCAGGAGGTGGAAGTTGGTGGCTCCTGGACTGGGGCGGCTGCCCACGCCTCGGGAGGCGCTGCCGGTCGAGGCTCGGCTGAGTTTACGGGCGCTGTAGGTATCAAGCAGGAAGGTCTTCAGCACTCCGCCCGACACCACTTCGGTTCGGCGGGAAGGCAAGCCTTCGCCGTCGAAGGGCCGGCTCGCCGGGCCTCGGGGCAAAAGGGCGTCGTCGACGATGTGGACGCGCTCATCGGCGATCGGCTCAGCTTCGAGATCGGCGAGGTAGCTTTGGCGCTTGTAGACGGCGGCCCCGCCCACGCAGCTGCACAGCAGCGCGAGGAGCGCCCGACCTGCGTCCGGGGAGAACACCACAGGCAGCTCGCAGGTGGGGATCTTATCGGCGCCGAGTTTAGCCAAGGTCCGGCGCGCGGCTTCCTGGCCCACGTCGGCTGGGCTGGCAAGGGCCTCGCGATGGCGTCGTGCGTCCCAGTGAAAGCCCACCCGCTTCTTGCCATCCGCGTCGTCGGCGAGGGGTTGGACAACCAGGCTCAGGTACGAGTTACGGTAGGCCTGCGCAAACCCATCTCCGGTGGCTAGAGCCATCGTCCCCACCGTTCGCGAGACCGTGGCCCCGTTGGAATTGGTGATGCGGGGGTCGAGCCCCCGGGCTGCGTCCTCGGCCTCGAGAGCCAGGGCTCGGGCCTCAGCGCCGTCGAAGGTCTCGAGTGACGGATCGTACAGGTCGAGCGATGGAGGGTCGACGACCCGATCGGCAGGATCGGGCAGGTCCGAGATCGGGTCGGGCTCGGCAAGTTCGGCCATTTCGAGGGCGTCCTCGATCAAACGACTCAGACCGTCAGGACTCAGATCGGATGTGGACGTCGTCGCGGAGCGGCCCTCTCGGACCACCCGCAAACCCACGGCGCTCGAGCCCGCCTCTTCAACCAGCTCGGGTGCGCCGAGC
This sequence comes from Myxococcota bacterium, assembly GCA_039819565.1. Lineage (GTDB taxonomy): Bacteria > Myxococcota > Kuafuiibacteriia > Kuafuiibacteriales > Kuafuiibacteriaceae > JAHQVK01. The sequence continues at coordinate 4,518 of JBCBRU010000209.1, forward strand.
CGGACCTTGACCGAGAGATCTCGGCTGGTGCGCGCGAGCACCTCGGCCACGTCGGCGCCCGCGGAGCGGGCTCGCTCGGCGACCTGAGCGGCGGTGTCGAGGAGCTGGGCCTCTTCAGCATCGGCCATTCCTCGTAACCTAGCGCGGCTCGCGGATGTCGTCGAAGGTAGAGATGCGGTGGACGCGCTTAAGGCCAGGATGCGCAGATTCGCGTGGTCCAGCCGAGCGGCGAGCTCACCCGACCTGGGTCCCGCCGATCGTCATCTTGGCGACCCGGGTGGTGGGACAGCCGACGCCCACGGGCACTTTCTGACCGTCTTTTCCGCAGGTCCAGATGCCGTCTGAGAGCTCCACGTCGGCGGCGAGCATATCTACTCGGGACAAGGCCTCGGGCCCGTTACCGATCAGATTGACACCCTTCAGGGGGGCCGTGATCTTTCCATCCTCGATGAGATAGCTCTCGGTGAGGCTGAACACGAAATCCCCGTTCGAGATGTCCACCTGACCTCCCGAGAATCGACAGGCGAAAATGCCCCTCTTCGTTTCGGCGATGATCTCCTCGGGGGTGTGGGGGCCGCCGAGCATGATGGTGTTGGTCATGCGCGGCATCGGGGCGTCTTTGAAGGACTCGCGCCGACCGTTGCCCGGGGCCACCCCAAAGTGGTCAGCCGACAAGCGGTCCTGCATGTAGCCGCGCAACACACCCTCTTCGATCAGTCGGAGAGGTCGGGCCGGTCGGCCTTCGTCGTCCACGTTGATCGAACCGCGCGAGCCCGAAAGGGTCGGATCGTCGATGACCGTAACGAGATCACTGGCGACGTTTTCCCCCACTCGATCGGTATAATTGCTGGTCTTCTTACGATTAAAGTCTGCTTCCAGCCCGTGGCCCACGGCCTCGTGAAGGAGGATGCCGCTGTCGCCGGGGGACAGGACCACGGGGAGCTCCCCGGCGGGGGCCTCGACGGCGTCGAGCATGGCGATGGCCATCCGGGCGGCCTCCCGTCCGTGCGCCTCGGGCGTCTTTCCCTGCGTAAGGAAGTACTCCATCCCGAATCGGCCTCCGCCTCCCGAGGACCCGGACTGGCGCAGCTCTCCATCCTCGGCTACGACGCCCACCCCGAACCGAACGAGGGGACGGATATCGTGAGCGAAGTGTCCGTCGCTGGTGGCCACCAACACCTCCTGGTAGCGCTCCGCGAAGGACACTTGGACCCGCGTGATGCGCGCGTCGTAGCGTCGCGCGGCCGCGTCGGCCCGATGCAGCAGGGCGACCTTCTCCTTGCCGGAGACGTCCAGAGTCGAGGTCTCGGTGTTGTAGCGGTGAGGGAGGAGGGAGGTCTTGGGGGTGACCGCAGTGGCCCCGCCGCCGCCCGCCGCAATCTGGCCAGCGGTCCGAGCGGCGGAGAGCATCGCCGACTCATCGAGACTCTCCGTGAAGGCGTAGCCGGTGGCTTCCCCCTTCATGACGCGGACTCCGAGTCCGAGGCTCACGCTGCGACTCGCGTTCTTGACCATCTCGTCCTCGAGGGCGAGTCCGCCGGACGCGGAGTACTCGAAGTAGAGGTCGGCGTAGTCACCTCCCGCGGCCAGGGCCGTGGAGAGCAGGCGCTCGGCGAAGGCGGCGTCGATCGCCTGGGAGGCGTCCGGTCCGAAGGGGGCTCGGTAGCGGCTCATGCCCCCAGCCTACGCACGGACGCCACGTCGGTCCCAACTTTACGCGTGCTCCGAGGCTGTCCAGGCTTGCCGGGATGCCAAATCCGACCTCGGGATCCCCTTCGATATCCCTCGATCGTCTCCGCGAGGACCTCCTCGAGCTGGGGCAGATCGGTCATCAGACTCGCGGGGGGGTGAGTCGCTTGGCCTTCTCAGACGAGGATCTCGAGGCTCGTCGCTGGCTTATGCGGCGCATCGAGGGGGCGGGGGGCCGCGCCGCGATGGACGGGGCCGGCAACGTCACGGGCCGCTGGTTCGAGGGTGACGGGCCGGCGGTGGTCATCGGCTCCCACATCGACTCCGTGCTGGGCGGAGGTCTTTTTGACGGGACGCTCGGAGTTCTGGCGGGGCTCGAGTGCGCTCGCGCCCTCCGCGAGGCCGACCATCCCGCCCGTCGTCCCTTTGAGGTGGTGGCCTTTGCGGACGAAGAAGGTCGTTTCGGAGGGATGTTCGGGGTCCAAGCGTACTGCGGCATGGTCACTCCGGACTGGCTCGAGACCGCCTCGGACCCGGAGGGCCTTCGTTTGTTCGACGCCATGAAGGGTCAGGGGCTCGACCCCATGCACGCGCTCGACGCAGCTCGCCGGCCTGAAGACATTCACGCCTTCCTGGAGCTGCACATCGAGCAGGGGCCGGTCCTGGAGGCCGAGAAGAAGCGGATCGGCGTGGTCGAGGGGATCAGCGGGATCTTCAAATGGATGGTTCATCTCGTCGGTCGGGCGAACCACGCGGGGACCTCTCCGATGCACCTCCGCAGCGACGCGTTCATGGGCCTCGCCAACTTTGCGCACGAGATTCCCCGGATTCTCGAGGAGGAGGGCAGTGCCGGAAGTCGCCTCACCGTAGGTAAAGTGGAGTTGCTTCCTGGAAATCCTCATACGGTGCCCGGCGAGGCGGTGTTCTCGCTGGTCGGCCGAGATGTTGACGGTGATACCCTTAGGGCGCTCGCGCAGGCTTGTCGCCGAGTCCTCAGCGCCATCGCGCGACGGAGAGGTCTTCATTTCGACTACCGTGAGCTGAGTTGGCTCGAGCCTCGGAGGTGCGACGCCGAGGTGATGGCAGCTTTCGAGGCCTCGGCCCGGGCGTTGGGGCAGGAGCCGCTCTCGATGCCAAGCGGGGCGGGTCACGATACTCAGTTCATGGCTGAGGTCTGCCGGGCGGGGATGATCTTCGTTCCGTCCGTGGGGGGCGTCAGCCATGCCCCCGACGAGCTCACGCACTGGTCGGACGTCGAGCTTGGTGCGCAGGTTCTATTGCAAACGCTGGTCAGGTTCTTGACCTGAGTACGGGGCAAACGCTCGACAGACTCGCTGGTATGTGCAAGGCCTTTCCGCTGTGGGCGTTGAGGCCATGTGGGCAGTCGTTCTCTCGGTCGGGGGAATGGGGGCGGCTTCGAACGATGCAGGAGAAGTTGCCGGTGAGGTGCGCGTCGTAGCGTCCGCAAGCGCTGAGGCTCCCAGTCGGGACGGCACCTTCACGATCGAATGGGCCGGAGGGGAGGAGTTCGAGGTCGAGCTGGACGCTCCCGGTGAACCGGCGGTTTTCCAGCCCTGGTATCGGGGGCGCGCGCTGCAGAGTTTCGTTTCGGGTCTGCCTGACGGCGTCGCCCGGGTCAGAGTCCGAGCCCGGCGCGGGATGGGGTGGACCGAGTGGGCCGTGGCTCCGCCGGTGGTGATTGAGCATCACGGCATGGCCAAGGCCCTGGGCTTGATGGGCTTGGGCCTGGTCGTGTTCCTGACCATCGCGGGCTACATCGCGACGAGGGCGCGGGAGGTCGAAGCGTGACGGAAACGCAGCTGCCGGTGAGCTGGGGGCTGAGCCTCCTCTTGGCCTTCAGCGTACTATGGGTCGCCCTCGGGGTGCGTTTAGGCCGTCGCTCCCAATCGATCGAAGGCTTCACCGTCGCCGGTCGGAACGTGGGTCTGGCGCTCGGAGCGGCGACCGCGGCCGCAACCTGGATTACATCCAACACCGTCATGCTGGCCCCCCAGTTTGCCCTTCAGCTCGGGGTCTGGGGAATGCTCGCCTACGCCACCGCTTCGTTCGGGCTGCTGCTGTTCGCGCCGCTCTCTGACCGCATTCGAAAGCTCATGCCCAGAGGCTATACGAGCGCCGAGTTCGTGCGGCTTCGGCACGGGCGCGTCGCTCATCTCGTATTCATGGCCATCTCCCTCTTCTACGGCCTAACCTGGCTGGTGAGCATGGCCATCGCCGGCGGGATCCTGTTGGAGACGCTGTCAGGGATTCCTTACGTCGTGGGGATGACCGTGATTCTCGCGACCTGCGTGATCTACACGCTCGTCGGAGGCATGTTCGCGGTGATCGGAACCGACTTCATCCAGACCGTGATCATTCTCGTCGGGGTGGTCCTCGTGGGGGTTTGGGTGCTCGGGGAGGCTCCGGCGCACGAGGTCCACGCGGCCCTCGTGGAGCGCCGACCCATGCTCCTCGACCTCGCTTTCCCGGCGGCACTCATGGCCCTCTTCAACAACCTCCTCTTTGGCATCGGTGAGATATTCCACTCCAACGTTTGGTGGAGTCGTGCCTTTGCCTTCCGAGAAGGGGTTGCGAGTCGCGCGTACATGTTCGGGGCTCTTCTCTGGCTTCCCATTCCCGTGGCCGCCGGCTTTCTCGGGCTCGCGGCCCCCGCCCTCGGCATCAACGTCGTCCGTCCCGATACGGTCGGCCCCATGGTTGCCGCCGCGGTGCTCGGGCCGGCCGGAGCGGTCATCATCTTCATCGTGGTCTTCTGCTCGCTGGCCTCGAGTATCGACTCCCTCCTCGCCGCGACCGGTGACCTGTTGACCCACGAAGTCATCAAGCCAGCCCTCGATCGCGGACTTCTCTCCCGCTTCGCCCCCGGTCAGGACGATGAAGGTCGGCTGCGCCGGGCCGCTTCGCTCGTGATCTTAGGCCTCGGCTTGGCCACGTGGGTGGTGTGCTGGCCTTGGGATCAGAGCGGTCCGGGGCCGTGGTACGAGGGAGATCCGGTGGGGAGCCTGGCGACCATTCTCTTCTTTGCAGGTCCCCTCGTGGCCAGCGCTATTGGCCCCATCATGACCGGACTCTACTCCCGCCGGGGCAGCGAGACAGGCGTGGTGCTCGCCCTGAGTCTCGGCACCGTGGCCGGGCTGATCGCGTACTTTTGGCTGGGTTGGTACACCGCAGCGCTCGTGGGGGCCGCCGTCTCTCTGACCATCACTCTGATCGACCAAGTGTCGACCGAGCCTCGTTTCGACTGGGCCGCGCTCAACCCGAGCGAGAGCCCGTCATGAGCTGGATGGTTTCCGAGACTCTGTTCGTGCTCCTCGTTTGGGGGGCGCTCGGCTTGTCGGGGGTCGGAGCGGTTCTGCTCCTCGGGGTCTTCGTGCGAGACGTCAGGAGGAAGTCCACATGGTAACGCCACATTCCCGCCGGGGCCGGTTCGTCGACCGCGCCGCCCCCCCGTTTCGGACCAACTCGAAGGGGCTCAAGCTCGATCCCCATCCCCTCCTCGAACTCGACGGCGGCGTCGATATACCTACCTTGGAGACCTTCAACTCGAGCTCGGTCCTCCACGCGGCGCAGTTCGACAAGGCCAGCGTGGTGGCGGTGGCCCAGGCCGCGGCGCTCCTCGAGACCACCGACTTTTCGCTGCGCAAGCCACTGGACGGAAAGCTCGTCGTCACTGCCTTCTTCGAGGCTTCGACGCGCACCCGCCTATCCTTCGAGAGCGCCGTGCTGCGCTTGGACGGAAAGGTGCTCTCCGTGCCCGACGGACAGGTGACGGGAGTCAAGAAGGGCGAAGCCCTCAGTGACATCGGCGAGATGCTCAACACCTACGGGGACGCGGTGGTCATGCGCCACCCCGAGACCTCAGCTCTGGACGAGATTCGGACGAACCTCACCGCGCCTCTGATCAACGCGGGCAACGGGTCGGGCCAACATCCCACCCAGGCCCTGCTCGACTGGTATGCGCTTCTCAAGTGGCGCCCCGACCTCGCCGCGGACAAGGTCGCCGAAGGCGAGAGGGTTCACCTCGGGATCATCGGGACCCCGGGGAGCATGCGCTCCGTCAACAGCTTCACTCAGCTCGCGCTGCTGTTCGAGGCGGGGATCCGCAAGATCACCATCATTTCCGAGATGGCGGACCCTTTCGGGGCCACGCTGGCCCAACGGGCCCAGAACTCTCCCATGGAGATCGAGGTGACCAACGACCTCCGCGAGGTCTTGTCCGACCTCGACGTCATCTATATGAACTCCATCGCCTTTTTGGGGGATGACTACAAAACCCTCGACAGTCGGTTCAAGCTCGAGCGCGGCAGCCCTTTGAAGCCAGGTTCAGTGATCATGCATCCGCTGGCGCGACGGGACGAACTCGACGCTGACCTCGACGAGAGCCCCCACAATCTCTACTTTGCGCAGGCGGCCGGGGCGGTCTTCGTACGCCAGGCCGTGCTCATGGCGGTGCTCGGCCGTACGGGTGCACTCTCCGACGTTCTCAAGCAGCAGTGACTCCAATCTTATGTGTGGAATAGCAGGCTACTGGACGCCCAAAGAGGAGCCTCGGGAGAAGCTCCTCACCGGAATGCTGGACGTCATCAATCACCGGGGGCCAGATGGTCGCGGGCATCACCTCGACCCGGACCGCGGACTTGCCATGGGTCACGCTCGGCTCTCCATCATCGACCTCGAAGGGGGCCAACAGCCCCTTCATGATCCTCGTAACGGCCGCGTCCTCACCGTGAACGGGGAGTTCTATGACTATAAGAAGATCCGCGCACAGCTCGCCTGTGACGGTGAGCGGTTCACCACCAAGTCGGACTCCGAAATCGCCCTGCACCTCTATCATCGGCACGGTCTCGACTTTCTCACCCACCTTCGTGGTGAGTTCGCCTTTGCTCTCTTCGATCCGGGGCAAGAGAGGCTGCTGCTGGTTCGGGACCGCTTTGGCATCAAGCCTCTCTACTTGAGGTTCACGGAGGATGAAGTCTTCTACGGCTCGGAGGTGAAGTCGGTGCTGATGCATCCGGCTGTGCCTCGGCGGGTAGATCGACCCATGGCCTTGCACCAGATGATGCAGGTCATGGTTCCGGGTCGAACGAGCTTTGAAGGCATCGAGGCGATCGAGCCCGGGTACCTTCACGTCATCGAGCGCCGAGGGGACCGGTTCGCGATGGAGCGGATACGGTACTGGGATCTCGACTTTCCTCGGGCCGAAGACCACGACTCCGACCCCGACGAGGCCGCCTATGTCTCGGGAGTCCGAGACCGGCTCCTCGACGCGGTGGCCACCCGACTCGAGGCCGACGTCCCCGTGGGCTGCTATCTCTCGGGCGGAATCGACTCTTGCTCAATCCTCGGCCTCGCGACCCCACTTCAGCAGAGCTCGGTGCGTGCCTATACAATCTCTTTCGACTCCGACGCCTACGACGAGTCCGCTATCGCCAAGGAGATGGCTGAAGCGACAGGTGCCGAGCAGGTCGTTCTGTCGCTGTCGGGAGATGAGCTCTACGGTGATTACTTCGGCAAGGTGGTCTGGCACGCCGAGCGGACCTTCTACAACACGTTGGCGGTTGCGAAGTGGCACATGAGTCGACGGGTACACGAGCAAGGACGGAAGGTGGTGATCACCGGGGAAGGGTCGGACGAGCTCTTCGGCGGCTATCCGTTCTTCAAGCGCGACATGTTCATCCACGGGCTCGGGTTGGACCCCGCCGAGATGGAGCGCCGCAATGCGGTCTTCAAGGGCGCTATCCTCAGCGAGGAGGAGCGTCATCATCCCGCTTGGGAAGCGCTGTGTGGCTTCACCCCCTCCTGGATCCAGCCCTGGCTTCTGACCTTGGAGCGCGTCCGTCCGCTCCTTTCCGCTTCGGTTCGGGCGGAGCTCGAGGGCTACGACCCTGGTTCCGCGATCGCGGCGCGCATCGATCCTGGCCAGGTGGTGGGCCGGCACCCTCTCGACATGGTCCAGTACACCTGGTCGAAGACCATGCTCGAGGGGCAGATCCTCACGTGGGGCGGGGACCGCGTAGACATGGCCAACTCCATGGAGTCGCGTCCTGCCTTCCTCGATCACCACCTCGCGGAGTTCGCCGTCCAGATCCCTCCCGAGCTTCGCATCAAGGACGGGACCGAGAAATACGTCCTCCGGGAGGCGATGAAAGGTATCTTGCCTCGCGTTCTGTACGAGCGAGAGAAGTTCGCCTTTATGGCTCCGCCGAGCAGCACCGATCCGGAAAAGGCGGCGCGGGTTCGCGCTCTCGCCGAGGCGTGGCTCAACCCGGGACGTATCGAGGAAGCGGGGCTGTTCAGCGTGGATGCGGTGCAGGCTTTTCTCGACGAGGCGTGGGCCGAGGATGACGCTCACGCCGCTGGCGCTAACAAGGATATCATTCTGAACCATCTCCTCGGCCTTCAGATGCTCGACGCGCTTCGGCAGAACCCATCGCGGGTGCCTCGCGCCGACGGGAGCTGAGCCGTGAGCGACGGTGACGCCAAGGCCCGACGTATCGCGGAGGCGATGCTGAGCCAAGAAGGCACGGGTCCTCACTGGGGCATTGAGATCGAGGAAGCTGGGGAAGGCTGGTGTCGCCTGTCCATGGTCATCCAACCCACGATGCTCAACGGTCATCGCATCGCGCACGGAGGGATGATCTTTGCGCTGGCCGATACCGCTTTTGCCTATGCTTGTAACGGCCGAGACGTGGCCACTGTCGCCCAGGGCGCGAGCATTACATTCCTGAGTCCAGGTCAGCCCGGTGAACGGTTGAGCGCCGTGGCAAGAGAGGTTGCTCTGCAGGGACGAAGCGGCGTCTACGCCGTCGTTGTCACGGGCGAAGACGGGCGCACGGTGGCCGTCTTTCAGGGGACCTCACGCGCGTTCGGAGGTTCCGTCCTCGGCGCCGCAGAGCGAAACGACACAGGTTGAGGACGCAATGAGGACTGCGATCCCACTATAGCTGCTCGAGAGCCCGAGCGGTCATGCGCCGGCTGTAGGCGTTCATCTTCCAGTGACCGGGCGCCCAGCCCGCGAGAAAACGAAAGAAGTCCGCCCAGCCCAGGTGGCGGGCGTCGATTTTCAGTACGCTGGAGGGGGAACGGGCATGAAAGACGTAGCCTACTTCCTGTCCAGCCTCC
>JBCBRU010000210.1:0-13166 GCA_039819565.1 Myxococcota bacterium
ATGGCATGGGCGACGGCTCGCCGGGAAGGTTGAGTCGGGGATGTTGCCGAATCGGCGAGGGGGCCTGCTAAGGTCTCACCTCGATGACCTTCGAGTACGTGAGCGTCCAGGACGCGAAAGCCGCCGACGGGGTGCGCATGGTGGTGGTGTCGAACGTGCCTAGCCCCTGGGGTGAGGCCGCGAAAGGCATCTTTCATATGAAGGCGGTCCCCTTCAAGGCCGTGCGTCTGGTGTACGACGATCCGGAGCTGCTCGAGTGGGCGGGCCAGCTGGGCGGTCCGGTGGTCATGTACAACGACGAAGCTCCCCGCTCGGGGTGGGCGGAGATCCTTCTCCTCGCCGAACGTCTCGCGCCCACACCCGCCCTCCTGCCCTCGGCCCCCGAAGACCGGGCCGTCGCCCTGGGCCTGTGCCACGAGCTGCTTGGCGAGGAAGGGCTGGCCTGGTCCCGTCGCCTCCACTCGGTGGACCTCGGCCTCCGGGAGGTGGGGGGCTTCTCTCTCAAGACGGCGCAATACCTCGCCAAGAAGTACGGCCACACCTCCGAACGCGGGGCGGCCGCAGGTGCACGGGCAAACCAGCTCCTAGGTATGTTCGCGGCCCGGCTGCGGGCCCAAAGGGCGGCCGGAAGTGCGTACTACCTCGGGTCCGTGGTCTCGGTGGTGGACGTATACGCGGCGGCGGCTCTCGCGACCTTCGCACCGCTTCCGGAAGCGCAGTGCGCGATGCGCGGCTCGACGCGGAAAGTTTTCGAAACCCACGACGAGGCCACCCAGACGGCGCTCGATCCCATTCTGCTCGAGCACCGAGACATGATGTACGCCCGCCATCTCGAGCTCCCTCTGAGTCTTTGAGCGCCATGAATCATCTCCGAGTCTTTGCCCTCGTCCCTGCTCTTTTCGTGGCGGGGGGCGCTTGCCGCGCCCCCACCACGTCCCCCGCGCTCACCCTCGACAGCTGCGACCCCCCTCCATCCCACGCCACTGGGAGTCTCCGTTGGTACGAGGATCAGTGGGAGGAGGCGGTGGCTTGCGCCGAGAAGCTCGGTCGACGCGTCGTGATCGACCTGTGGGCTCCCTGGTGCCACACCTGCCTATCCATGCAGCAGACCGTACTCAGTGAACCCAGCTTCGGGGCCTGGACGGAGCGGTTCGTCTGGGTGAGTTTGGACACCGACCGCGACCTCAACGCCGAGGTCGTGAAGAAGTATCCCCCGCTGGCCTGGCCCACCTTCTACGTCGTCGAGCCGAGCCGCGGAACCATCGCCTCCCGCTTCGTGGGCGGAGCCTCCAAGGCCCAGTTCGAAGCGTTTCTAGAGGTTGGGGAGGCAGCCGCCGCCCCGGAGACGGTAGAGGCTCTGGTCGCCCGTGCGCACGCCGAAGAAGCCGAGAAGCGCTGGTCCGAGGCTGGGCGCATCTACGATCAAGCTCTGGAGGTGGCTCCTTCGGACTGGCCTCGACGTCCCGACATCCTCGTGTCTCGGATCCGAGCGCACGTCCGGTCCGAGTCCTTTGCGGCCGGGGTGGCCTTCGCCCGACGCTTTGGGACGGAGACGGGCCTCTCCGCGAGCGCCGCCGACTTCGCCTACTACGCTCTGCGGTCTGCTCAAGGGGCGCCCGCCGAGCCGAGCGACGAGCTCCTCGATGGTATCTCGGCCCACGTGGAGGCGGCGGTGGAGGCCAAAGACGGGGCCATGTCGGTCGACGATCGCTCGGACGCCCTGCGTATTCTCCGCGAGATCGCTCTTCACCGAGAGCAGTCGGAGCGGGCTCGAGCGCTCGCCGAGCGGCAGCGCGCCCTTCTCGACGGCGTGATGAAGGAGGCCTCCCCAGAGGTCGTCATGACCTTCAACTGGCCTGCCTCCGAGGTCTACGCCTTCCTGGGGATTCCAGAGGCGCTGGTGCCGGTCGTGACCGCCAATATGGAGGCGCTCCCGGAGGAGTATGACCCGCCGTATCGTCTCGCTTGGCTGTGGCTCGCGGCCGAGCAACCGGACAAGGCCGAACCCATGGCCCAGCGCGCCCTCGGGCTGGCCTATGGCCCTCGCAAGGGCCAGGTCTTTCGCCTGCTCCAGAGGATCGAGCGTGCCCAGGGAGACGAGGCCGGTCTCGAGGCGGCGCTCCGCGGAGAGATCGCCCACCTCGAGTCCCTCCCCGAGGGGCGGGCGTCCCCGAAGAACCTCGCCCAGGCCCGAGAGGCTCTCGCTGCGATGCTGGAAGAGACGCCCGCGCCAGGCTCGGGAGAGTGAGCTTCGGGCTCAGGCGCGTGCGTTGGGCACCGACGCGCTGCTCCGCAACTCATCCAGCGTCGCTTTGACCGTCTCGGCGGTGTAGGCCAGCTGATCCTCCGTGTGGAGGGCGGAGATGAAGAAGCGCAGACGGGACGAGGCGTCCTCTACGGCCGGGTAGACGATGGGCTGGACGTTGATGCCCCGCTCTTTGAGTCGCTCCGACAGCCGCATGCACAGCATCGACTCGCCCACGATGATGGGGATGACGGCCGCGCCCATGGCCGGGCCGGTGTCGAGCCCCAAGTTCTTGCACTTGTCCAAGAAGAAGCGGCTGTTGTGGCGGAGGCGCTCCACCACTTCGGGCTCGGCCTGCATCAGCCGAAGCGCGGAGAGGGCGGCGGCCGCGTTGGGCGGGGCCAATCCCACCGAGTACACGAAGCCGGGGGCTGTGTACTTCAGGTACTCGATCAGAGCCTTGCGGCCCGCGATGTAGCCGCCTACGGAGGCGAAGGACTTCGACAGGGTGCCCATCCACATGTCGACGTCGTGCGGGTCGACCCCCTCGAAGTGATGACCCACCCCTCGCCCCTGGTGTCCGAGTACGCCGATGGAGTGGGCTTCGTCGATGAGGAGGAGGCATCGATACTTCTTCTTGAGCTCGATGAGGCGGGGGAGGTTGCAGATGTCCCCGTCCATCGAATAGATGCCCTCGGCCGCAATCAAGACCCGGCGATAGCTCGAGCGCACCTGCCCCAGGATGCGATCGAGCGCCTCCATATCCTCGTGCGGATAGGGACGCCGCGCTGCGCCGGAGAGCTTGATGCCCTGGAAGATGCTGTCGTGGATCAGGGAGTCGTGGACGACGAGATCGTCCTTGTCGAGGATGTGCCCGACGGTGGTCACGTTGGTGGCGTGTCCGCCCACGTAGAGGATGGCCGCTTCGACACCCAGGTGGTCGGCGACGCCCTCTTCGAACTCTCGGTGGATCGGGCGCTCGCCCGAGGCCACCCGGCTCGCGGAGACCGAGGTGCCAAACTTGGCGGCCGCGGACTGGGCCGCTTCGACGACTTCGGGGCGCCCCGAAAAGCCGAGATAGTTGTAGCCGGAGAAGTGGATGAGCTCCTTGCCCTCGACCACGCTGGTGTCACGGGCGGTCCCTGCGTGCACTGCGAAGTAGGGATTCTCGAGACCTACCAGCTTGGCCATTTCGAAGCGCTGCTGCAGAGCCTCGACTTCGGGGAAGCGGCCCACGTCCCAGACCTCGTCGGGGACGCTCACCACCGGGGTGACCTCCGCCGGCGGGGCGGGCGGCGGCGAGGCGACCGCCCCGTTCTGCTCCTTGGACGTCGGAGCGGCCTCGTCGGAGGTGCCGGACCCATCCGCATCCAGATGGGCGAACCGTCCTCGAATGCCGTCGAGCCGGGCCAGGATCTCGCCCTCGGCGTTGGTGTAGACGATGTCCCCCGAGAAACCTTCCGTCCCGAGCTCGCTCAGCCGCACTGCGCAGTGGACGGTCGCTCCGAACGGCCGCAGCAAAGTCAGGCGATCGAAACCCACCGGGAAGCCGGCGCGTCCCTCCTGCACATGCAGCCAGTAGCCGGCGAGCTGAAAGCTGCCGTCGAGGACCAGCGGGTCTGCGCCCCAAGCGCGCTCCCGACCGAGCCACCAATCCTTGGGGTTGGAGCCCCGCACGAGCCCAGAGATACCGTGCTCGGTGGAACGGTTGAGGCGCTTGACGCCCCGGAGCATCGGCCCGTGAAAAGTGTGCTCAGCGTAGAACGCGTCCAGGCTCAAGGGGGCGGCTCGGGGCGCTCCTCCCAGCTCGATGCCTTGGAGCGCCTCTCCGTCGCCGGGGGCCCAGAGGCTCGCACGGTAGGCGACTCCGCCCTCGGGGGTTCGGACCTCGACCTTGGCCGAGAAGCGTCCGTCCAGCTCGATACGCCCGTCGATGTGCAGGTCTGCCTGCTCGTCGCCCATGACGCCCCGAGTGAGGTTCAGGTCCTCGATGACGATGGGGCCGCGCGCGAAGGGACGGGCTACGGCGACGATCCAGTCGGTGATCGAGGCCAAGGGAACCACCGGTCGCCCGTTGAGGCGGTGGTCGGCGAGATAGGGGTGAGACTCGAGGTCGAAGCGCTCTCGCACAACCACCGAGACTTCCCGCGCCGGCATGTTCCGCCCCACCAGCTCAATCCCTCGCGCGTTTTGCGAGAAGATCCGAGCGAGGATATCGAGGCCTTCCTGCGGGTCGAGGAAGGTCACGCCGCGCTGCTCGAGCGAGGCCCGAATCGCCGGAGGAATCGACTCCACCATCTTGGTGCCGGTCCACGGGGGCCAGTCGATGGACACGGTGCGGGTGGCCCCGGTGGTGGCCACGGCGAGTCGGTCCAACAGCTCGTTGGCCGCCGAGTAGTCTACCTGGCCTGCGTTTCCGAAACGTCCGGCCCACGATGAGAACAGGATGAGGTCACGGACGTCCGGGAAGGCGGTCAAGATTGCTTGCGCTCCACGGATCTTGGTCGCGACCACCCGCTCGACGCTCTCGGCGGACTTCTTCGCGGCGGGGGCATCCTCGATGATTCCCGCCGCGTGGAAGACGACCGAAACCTGCCCGATGCGCTGGACCACGTGCCGGGTGGCGGCGGTCAAGGAAGCGGCGTCGGTGACGTCGGCGGAGACGTAGGCGGCCGTGCAGCCGTGCTCCGAAAGCCGAGCAAGGAGGCCGTTGATGGCATCGTCGGCGGCGCGACGCCCCACCACGATGACCCCCTTGGGCTTTTGGCGAGCGGTCCACTCCGCGACCTGAGCGCCGATCTCGCCCGCACCTCCGGTGATGAGGACGACGTCTTGGGCGCCGAGGCTTCGTTCATCGGCTTTCGCTTCGACCGGGGCGAGCTCCGGAATGATGCGCTGTCCGCCGGTGAATCCGGCTTCCGGGCTTCGATCTGGGGACAGCAGCTCCTCGATCACCCACTTGGCGGATCGTCCGGCGTCCACGCGTGGATCGACGTCCAGGGCCCGTACCACCCGGTGGGGGCGCTCTCGCCCCAAAGCCTTGGCGTACCCGAGCGCGGCGGCCTGAAGCACATTCCGGGAGAGGGTAGGGCTCCGCTCGAGGCCGAGCTTTCCGCCGAGCGCGGTGACCACGGCGAGGCGGGGTACGTCGAGCTGAGACGCGAGAGGGTGAAGAAGCTTGAGAGGGTGACCCGGCTCGCCTCCCGCGGCCGCGGCGCTCAGGCTGGCGGCGTGAATGAAACCGTCGAGAGTGACACCGGCGGTGGAGAGGGCCTGGGGGAGGCCCTCAGCGAAAGCCTCCGGCCAGAGGTTGACGGTACCGAAGGCCAGCCGGGCCGGAGCGGCCACCCCGTCCTTGGCGAAGCGAACCCGTACGAGGCGCGCGCCTCGCTCGGTGAGGGCGCTTCCGAGAGCCCCGGCCAGACGGGAGTCGTCTTCGGTGACGAGCCACGTCTCGCCCGAGACATCGTGAGGAAGACCGTCCACCCGCGGGCGCTCGCGGGGAATCACGCGGTAGCGCGCGGCGGGAGCCTTCGGGGACGGCTTGGCCTTCGGCGCGGGAGCCGCCGCGGCCGCGGGAGCCTCCGCGGCGGCGGCCGCAGCGGGGGGGGCGGCCCCGAGCTGGCCCACCAGGTGGTCGGCGATGTCCGCCACGGTAGTTTCGAGACCGAAGAGGTTAGGCGGGAGTCCGCCGGTCGAGGGGAAGCTCGATTCGATGGCTCCACCGAGATCCGCCACCATCAGCGAATCGAAGCCGAGCTCGTCCACCAGGCGTTGCTCGCCGCGCAGGCTGTCCTTCGGGAAGGCCGAGACCTTGGCGATGATATCCAGAACCTGGGCGCGAACCGAGTCCTCGTCGACGGCGGAGGGCGCGGGGACCTCTTCCACGACCGGCTCGGAGGGCGGAGGAGGTGGAGCGGCGCTTGCAGTCGAGATTGCGCCTGTGGGTGACATTGCGCCTGCAGGGGGGGCAGCGTCGGCAGGTGCGGCGATCTCCGTTGGGGTGGCCCGGGGAGCAGGCACGGAGGGAAGAGGGGCGGTGAGCGAGGGGGTTGCCTCTCCGAGCAGGGCCCGGTTCTGAGCGGCGAGGACCTCGGCGTGCGCGCGGAGAATCTCGGCCTGTTGGGCAAAGAGCGCCAAAAGAGGCTCGGAGGCGACGGTCCCCGCAGGCTCTCCTTCGGGCTGGGGCTGCGGCGCGGGCGCGGGCGCGGGCGTGGCGGAGGCCACGGCGGGCGCGGGCGCGGGGGCGGAGGCCGTCGCGGTGGAAGCGACCGCGACCCCTTCGCCCGGGGGAGGGAGAGGGTGATTCAGCTCGGCCTGAGGTTGGGGCTGATCTTTGATCACCCAGTAGGATTGACGCTCGAGCGGGGTCTCGGGCAGCGACACCACCCGCGCCCCGCTCTCCGCGTAGAGCGCCTCGAGGTGAACGTCGACCCCCATGGCGCCGAGCGTGCAGAGGGTTCGGACCAGCTCGTAGCCGCGGTCATCGGTGGTCGGGGCGAGGGTCAGAGTTGGCGTTTCGCGGCCGAAAGTGGCTCGCGCAAAGGACGCCAGGGTGGAGCCTGCGCCCACCTGGAGATAGATCTCCGCGCCGGCCTCGCGGGTTTGGGTCAGGCCACGAACGAAGTCGACCGGAGACGTCGCGTGTCGGCCGAGCACCGCTCGCGTGCGATCCGCGTCGGCGGTGTGAACCTCGCCCGCGATGCACGAAGCCACGGTGTGCTTCGGGGAGTCGAAGTGCACTTTGCTGAGGAGCGCCTGGACCTCCGCGTCGATGCCGTCCAGCACCGGGGAGTGAAAGGCGTGGGACACGTCGAGGGCGCGAACGTCGTGACCGCCCTCGCGCAGCCGCGCGCTCGCGGCTTCGACGCCCGCCGTGGTCCCCGAGATCGACACCTGCCGGGGATGGTTGATGTTGGCGATGACGACCCCCGGGATGTCGCGAATGGCCTCCTTGACCACGTCGCGGGAGGCCATGACAGCCGCCATGGCGCCGGTATCCTCGAGGGGAAGGGCCCTCATCGCGGCGCCTCGGTCCGCCACGAGCGCCACCGTCTCGGCGGGGCCCATCACGCCCGCCTGAGCCAGGGCGACGAACTCGCCCAGCGAATGACCCAGGGAGACCTGGGGCTCGACCTTCGCCTCGCGAAGGAGCGCTCCCATGGCCAAGCCCAGGGCCGCCATGGCCGGCTGGCAGATCTCAGTGCGGGTGAGCTCTGCCTCGGCCGCCTCGTCTCTCTGCTCCGGGTAGAGATAGGCGCTCAGGGCCTTCGTCAGTCGGTCGCCGAGGTGAGCATCGAAAGTCTCCAGGGCGCGCGCGAAGACCGGGAACCGCCGCTTCACGCCTTCGAGGAGGCCCACCTTCTGGGCCCCCTGGCCGGCGAAGAGGAACGCGACCTGAGGGGTCTTTCGCTCCTCACGCGGGCCCACGTCCGACAGGTACACGTGGGGTGAGACCTGCGCCGGGAAGCGAGGTTGACCGTGGAGGGCAGCGCTCGCAGCCCGAAGGTTACGGAAGAGCTCGACCGGAGTCCGAGCTCCGATCACGGCCCGATAGCGCTCGCGCTCCCGGCGGGCGTTGAGCGTGAACGCGAGGTCGGCGAGGGAGATCTCTCGGCCGGGGCCGTCGGAGAGGTACTTTTCGAGGGTCTCGAGATAGTTTCCGAGGAGCTCCGGGGTGGCCGCGGTGATGAGCAGCGCCTCGGGCTCGACCGCCTCGGACGGCGCGCCTCGCTCGATCGAAGTCTCGATGGCCTCGCGCACGGCCTCCGGACGCTCGGCGGCAGGGGGCGCTTCGAGCACCAGATGGGAGTTGGTGCCCCCGAAGCCGAAAGAGCTCACCGCCACGCGCAGGGGTTTGCCGGCCACCGGCTCGAGGGGGGCGCGGGTCTGGGACACCGTGAGCGGGTAGCGGTCGAGCTCGAGCTTCGGGTTGAGGCTCTCGAAGCCGGGCTGCGGCGGGGCCACACGGTTTTGGATGACCTTGATGGCCTTGATGAGGCCGGCGATGCCCGCGGCCGACATGGCGTGACCGATGTTGCCCTTCACTGAGCCGAGGAGGGCGGGCTCGGAGCGGCCCGCTGCCTCGAGGACGCTTCCGAGGGCCCGCACCTCGACGGGATCCCCCACGCTGGTGGCGGTCCCGTGCGCCTCGAAGTAGGCGACGCTGCTGGGGGAGATGTCGGCGTCGGCGTAGGCCGCCTTGAGGACCTCGACCTGGCCCTCGAAGCGCGGGGTCATCGGCCCCTCGCCGCGGCCGTCGTTGTTGCAGCCGGATCCGATGAGGACGGCGTGCACCCGGTCGCCGTCGCGCACGGCGTCGTCGAGGCGCTTCAGGATCAGCACCCCGACGCCGTCCGACTGGACGAACCCATCCGAGCGGTGGTCGAAGGGCCGGCACACGCCCGAGGGGCTGATGGCTCCGATCTTGGTGAAGGCGACCAGGTTGTCCGGCGAGAGGTTGATGTACGCGCCCCCCGCGACGGCGTGGTCGAGAAGACCGGCCCGCAGGTGAAGCATCGCGTCGTTTACGGCCACGGAAGCCGATGCGCAGGCGGAGTCGATGACGTAGGCCGGTCCTCCGAGGTCGAAGGTTTGAGCCACCGTCGCGCCCGCGAGAGCGGTCAGAGAGCCGCTCAGATGGAAGGCCCGCATCGGAGCCACCCGGGCCGACATCTCTACGATGGCGTCTCGGAGGGCCTGATCGCCAGCGGGGCTCCCGAAGTCTCCCCCGGCCAGCTGCATGGCGTGGACCCGGGACTGGGCGATGTTCTTGAACTCGCTGACGGAGACGCCGAAGAACACGCCGGTGCGCCGCCGGTCGAAATCGGTACGCTCATAGCCCGCGTCCTGCAGGGCCCATCGGGTGCTCTCGATCAGCAGGCGCTGCTGCGGATCCATCACCTCGAGTCGGCGTGGGGCGATGCCGTAGTGCATCGCCGCGAACTCGCGGAACTCCTCGATGAAGGAGCCGCTGTTCACCCACGCTTTGTCGACGTCGCGTTGGTTGGCGCTGAAGAAGACTTCGTGGTTCCACCTCTCGGGCGGGACCTCGCGAAAGGTGACCCGGCCCTCGTCGATGAGAGACCAGAAGGCGTCGGCGTCGGGTGCCTCAGGAAATCGGCAGCCCATGCCGACGACGGCGATAGGGAGGTTTGGGACGTGAGGGTCGCGATCCATGGCGGGCTCCGGTCGATCGGGCGGCCGCCGCGCCTACGGCCGGGCGCGACGCCTACGGCCTCATCCGAGGCGATTGACGAGCTTGGTGAGGTCTCCCACCGAGCGAATGGTGGCCAGGTCCTCGTCGGGGAAGCGAAGGTCGAGCTTCTCCTCGAGGGCGCCGATGACCTCCATGGTCATGACGGAGTCAAGGCCGAGCGAGGCAAGTTCGGTTTCAGCGGTGACCTCTTGGATCTTCACGCTGTTGTCGACCTCGGCGACGGCCTCCTTGAAGAGTTTGATGATCTCGTTGTCGTTGCGCATGGCGTTCCTCGTGATTCACGTGCCTCCGGTCTAGCGCCGGGAGCGTTCCGGGGTGAGCGCAGCCGCCCACCGTCGAGCCGCCCGCGCAGGTCGACCGAGCTCGTGGCTCAGTCGTGCGAAGGCGGAGGCGGTCAAATGCTTGGCCACAGCGAGCCGCGCTTGGGCTCCGAAAGCTCGATTCCCTGAACGGCCCAAGCTGCCGTCCTCGAACAATCGTTTCGTACGAGCGCGCTGAAGCTTTCCGCTCGAGGTCTTGGGTAGAGCCCCCGGCGCGACGAGCTTCACTTCCTTTGTCTGTACACCGAGATTCTGCTGAACCCGCGCCGTAATCTCGGCGCTCAGGCCTTCGAGACGCTCGGGTTCCGTGAGCTTCGTCTCGGCGGCGATGACCAGCTGCTCGCTGTTGGCGCCGCGCGTGGAGAAGGCCGCGACGTTTCCGCGGCGGATGCCCTCGATCTGCTCGACCTCCCACTCGATGGCCTGGGGGTAATAGTTCCGGCCGTTGAGGATGATGAGGTCCTTCATACGCCCCGACACGTACACGAGGCCGTCCTTCACGAAGCCAAGGTCGCCGGTGTGAAGCCACTTGCCTCGAAGCGCCCGGTCGGTGGCCTCCTGGTTTTGGAAGTATCCAGCCGCCACGCTCGGGCCGGAGAATACCAGCTCGCCGACCTGACCCTCGGGGAGAAGCTCTCCAGCATCGCTCATTACCCCCACCTCGTGGTTCGGGAAGGTACGTCCGCACGCTACGAGCTCCATCCGAGAAGCGGGATCTTCCGACGTCGTCGGTGCCGCCACGCGATCCGCCTCGTACTGGTCGCGGTCGATGGTGAGGGTGTCGAAGGGACTTTCGAGATCGTCGAAGGAGATGGCGAGGGTGGCCTCGGCCATGCCGTAGGCAGGCATCAGCGCGTTGATGTTGAAGCCCGCGGGCGAGAAAGCCTCGGCGAAGGTTCGCATGGTCTCGGCGTTGATAGGTTCAGCGCCGCACCCCACCACTCGAAGCGAGCTGAGATCCATGGCGGCCACCCGCTGGGGGGTGGCTCGTTTGGCGGCGAGGCCGAAGGCGAAGTTGGGTGCGAAGGTGATCGTGGCGCGATACTTGCTGATCGTCTCCATCCACACGTTCGGGCGCTTCACGAAGGTGAGGGTGGGGATGAAGACGATCGGGATCTGTGTGAGGAGGGGCGCGATCACGAAGCCGATGAGGCCCATATCGTGAAAGAGGGGAAGCCAGCTGACGCCGTTGTCCTCTTCGGTGATCTCGAGGCCGTCGAGGAGAATCGCCTTGGCGTTGGCGACGAGGTTGGCGTGGGTGACCACGACGCCCTTGGGGTCCGAGGTGGATCCCGAGGTGAACTGCAGAAAGCAGATGTCGTCACCTCGAACCACGAGGTCCTCGAGGGACGCGGTCACCGCGGCTTCCTCGTGATCACTCACCTTCTCCACGGTGTGGATGTCTTCCAGGCTCGGCACTCGAGAGACCAACGACCAGAGAATCCCTGAGACCGGCTTGGACGTCAGGAGCATCTTGACCCCCGCGGAGGTCATGATCTTCCTCGCGGTCTCGACGTATCCGTCCAGCTTTCCGAGGGCGAGCGGCGGATACATCGGCACCGGCACGATCCCGGCGCGGATGGCACCCAGGAAGGAAAGGACGAAGTCCTGGCCGTCCGGGATGATCAGCGCGAGGCGGTCGCCCTTCTCGAGACCGAGGCTCCGGAAGTACCGCCCTCGACGCTCCGCCTCGCGGAGGAGCTCTGCGAAGCTCCACTCGCGGGGCCTCAGGGCGTCGTCGAGAAAGGTATAGCCGCGGTCGTCCCGCGCCGCGGCGCGCTGCAGCATTTCGATGAGCGTCTCGGGCATGGCCGTAATCCTTCGGAAAAGGCGGGCGAGGCCCCAGAGGAAGGACTACGCCCCGGAAACGACGCAATTCCGGCGCCGCCCCGCGAATGTGCGGACGTATGCCCCACGGGTCTGGGGTGGTCAATGCCCATTCGAGGGGCGTGATGCCGCACAAGTCGCCGACTTTGCAGTAGGAATAGGTCAAGTCGGCAACATCGCAACGCAAACCAGCCTTACCGACGCGTCGGTCGGCCGGGATAGGGTCGGATCTACCCCTGAAAATGCCCTAGTCTCACCGCAGTGAGCTCCGACGAGTATGACGGTTTCCTGGACACGCGCCTTTCAGGTCCAAGGCGCGAAGACCGGAGCCATCGAAACGGAGACATCGTGGGTCGTCGCTGGCGCCTGGAGCGCTTCCTGGACGGCGGGGGCATGGGGAGCGTGTGGCAGGCCACCGATCTGCGCCTCGAAGAACCGGCCGCCGTGAAGCTCCTCAATCCGCATCTGGTGCGGACCCCGGAGGCCAAGGAGCGTTTCCTGAGAGAGGCCCGGGCGGCGGCCCGACTGCGCGGTCCCCATGTCGTCTCAGTGCTGGATTTCGACCTCGATGCGGAGTCGGGGGTCCCCTACATGGCGATGGAGCTTCTGCTCGGGGAGGATCTCGCGGCCCGCCTCACCCGCGGCGCCTTAGGGTTTCTACAGACGCGCTCCATGCTCTCGGACGTCTCCCGAGCGGTGGCCCGCGCCCACCGGTTGGGGGTGGTCCACCGTGACCTGAAGCCCGGGAACATCTTTCTCGCTTCCTCCGAGGAAGGGGGCCAGCAGGCCAAGGTCCTCGACTTCGGCATCGCCAAGCTCCTCGACGACGAAGGATTGCGCTCGCTCACGGAGCCGGGTCGGGCCCTCGGTACGCCTCACTACATGAGCCCCGAGCAAATCTCGGACGCGCGCGAGGTTGATCACCGCACCGACCTCTGGGCCCTCGCGGTGATCACCTACGAATGCCTCACGGGGCAGCTTGCCTTTCCGGGCTCCGCCCCGGTGCAAGTCATCCGGCGTATCTGCCTCGAGCCGCCCATTCCCCCGTCCGAAGTGGCCGACGTGCCTCATGGCTTCGACGGATGGTTCGCGAAGGCTACCCGGCTCGACCCGGATGCGCGCTTTCAGTCCGTCGAGGAGCTCTTCGATGGCTTTCGCGCCCTGGCGCCGGACCAAGGGGCTCCGCTTCCCGAACCTGAGCCGATGCCGCGGCCCCGACCCAGCCGCTCCCGAGCGTGGGTCTCGGACGCCAATCAGGTCGATATCGAAACCATCGAGGAAGTGGTGTTTCGCAACGCCGCGGTGTCGGAGTTCGTCGACGACGACCGTCGTCACTTCGTCTCCGGGGCCAAGGGCTGCGGCAAGACGCTCCTTCTCACCTGCAAGCGGGCACGGCTGACCGCGCGCTATCAGCACGGCGAAGCGGGCGGAAAAGCGGTGACCTTCATCCCCGAAGGCCGCCCCTATCTGGACCTCATGTGCCGAAGATCCGCGCGAGAGTACCGGATCCGCGTCGTCGCCCCGAACAGGTTCGTCTTGATGTCCGACTCGTAGG
>JBCBRU010000211.1:0-13028 GCA_039819565.1 Myxococcota bacterium
CGAGCCCTTCGGGGGACAGGTCCTCCACCTCGGGGTCGCACACACCACCCGCCTCACTGCGCTCTTCGCCTTCGGCGGCCTGCTTGGCTTCGCCTACGCGTCCCGTATTCTCGCCAAGGGCACCAATCCCCACCGGATTTCTCTTTTGGGCGCAGCCCTAGGGATCCCGGGCTTTGCCTTGATCCTGATTGCGGCGCCGATCGGGGCCCACTGGCCGTTCCAGCTCGGAAACGTGGTGATCGGCTTCGGCGGGGCTCTGTTCGGCCACGGCACCCTCACGGTGGCCATGAACCGAGCTCCCAAAGCGCAGGTGGGTCTGGCCATCGGCGCCTGGGGGGCCGTTCAGGCCACCGCGGCGGGCTTGGCCACGGGAGCCAGCGGGGCGCTCCGGGATCTCGTGCAGGCGACCGTCGGCGGCAGCAACCTCGCCGTGGGCTACAACACCGTATACGCCCTCGAGATGATGCTGTTGGTGGTGACCATCTTCGCGATCGCGCCGCTGCTTCGCGGACGGGACAGCGCCGCCGCGGGCATCGCCAAGGCTCACGCGCACTGAGGAGGCAGGCAGATGACGGCACGCACCATCCTGAGCTTTCCCGACGATCGGCTGAGCCTCGCGGCGCAACCCGTCGAGGCTTTCGACGCGAGCCTCGCCCGCCTCGCCGATGACCTGGTGGACACCCTGCGGGCCGAAGGTCCGGCGATCGGGCTCTCGGCCCCTCAGATCGACGATCAGCGACAGGTCTTGATCATGGACATGACGGGTACCGGAGAGTCTCCCGAAGTGTTCGTGAACCCTCGTATCGTGTCGCAAGCGGGCTTTGGTCTCGCCGAGGAGCGATGCCTGTCGGTTCCCGAAGCCGTCATCTACGGCTGGCGAGCCGCGCAGATCCGCGTGGAGGCTTTCGACCTCGAGGGGGCCAAGTTCGAGCGGGAGCTCAACGACATGGCCGCCGTCTGCCTTCAGCACGAGATGGACCACTTCCACGGCAAGATCCTCGTGGACCGCATGTCCTTCGTGGGGCGCTTCCTCTATCGCCGCAAAGCGCGCCGGCTCGCCGCCAGCGCTCCCGCCTAGATATCGGATCCGTAGCCAGGCGCTCATCGCTGCAGTTCCTGCGGCCCGAGAACGCGACGCCCCGCCCCGCGTCTCGACGCGCTTGAGCAAGCGTCTACGGACGCCGAAGCGGATCGCGTGAGCAATGGGCACGCGCGCCTCATGCAGCTTCGTGACGCGCTCGGTGGTCTCTACCTGAGCTCCGGGCGGGTCGCCCATGCGGCCGACGGAGCGAAGCTAGCCAACGAGACGTTGCGACTGATTCGGCAGCATCCCCGGTGGGACAGCCACGGAGACGAGCTGTGGGGCGAACTGGTCGAGCGTACCTCCATCGGTCATCTCTCTCGCTACCTCGACACCCTCGAGCTGCGGATGCGCGTTCGAGCCTACTCAGCTCTCCATGCCTACTATTTGATCGGCACGGAGCAAGCGGCCGCCTTCGCCGCAGGCCACCGAGCTCGAGGTCCGGACGCGACGTGGGCGAAAGCCGCCCTCGATGGCGTGGAGCGATCTCTTCCCACCGGCAAGAAGCTGGGCGACCTCGCCATCCACCTCCTCGCCCGCATCGAGGCGAGCTTTTACCCCGCGAAGGAAGAGCTTCCGGTCCTGGCCGCCAAGACGGCCTGGCTCAAGGATATCCGCGACTCACGCATCTATCTGTCCTCGGTCGGACTCAGCCGCTCGGGAAGAGACACGCAGGTCATGAGTGAGGTGGATCGCGCCACCCTCGCCATGGTCGACGTGGTCCATACATCGTATCGGCACCCCGGCTGGAATCGCACCCTCGCGGGCATCCGAGGATTCATGGCCATCAAACGCTTCGCCGCCGAGGTGAGGGCCCGTCGCCCCTCCGCCAACCCTCCCGACAACCCCCCGTTCAGTCACCATCTCCAGGCCACGATGGCCCTCAAGATCGACCAGGGGCTCGGTCCCACGTTCGTGGCCCGGCTCGCCCTCGAGACCTCGGCGGTGGTCGCGGGGATTCACAATCTCACGGAGAGCATCGAAAACGCCTTTACCAGCTACCGGAGCAAGCTCGAAGCCGACGAGGAGGCGCGGAGGAGACAGCGTGAGATCCTGGTAAAGGTGCTGGCCCTCGCCCTTACGCCGGTGATCGGGCCCCTCTCGGGTCTCGTGGGTGAGTTGGCCAGTGCTGCGTTGGAGGCCGGCATCAAGGCCTTCGACGCCGGAGCAGCTGCCGTTACCGAGGCCCTCACTCCGGTCGTCGCCCCTCTTCCCGAGCTCATGAGCCGCAGCATCGGAAAACTCGGCTCCGACGGGCGAAGCGCACTCAAAGAGGCGGGCGGAGCTGGAAAGGAGACCCTGGAGGAAGAGACGAGCCCGGTCGCGACAGCGCGGAGAATGGCGGAGAGGGTCATGCCGGACCCTGAGGATCCAGGCTCCTTGAAAGATGCCCTCACCGCCGCGCTCAATCGAGAGATCGAGGGGTTCCTGAGCGACCTCCTGAGCTCCGTGGAGGCGGTCCAAGAAGACCTCGCGAAGACCTTACTGGCGACGGCCTCCGGAGGTCCTTCTTCATCGGGGGCGGGGAGTGGCGCCCCGACCCCCAAAGCCCTGGAGCTCGCGGCGCTGGCCCTTTGGCACGTGCATCGAACCCATGAGGAGTCCGGCGCCAAGACTTACCCCACCCAGGACGCGCTGGTCCTCCCGACCTTCGTCTTTTTGGACGCGCTGTTCGCGAACTATCGAGCCGAGATCGAAAGGCAGTTCACGATGACCAAGGCGGCTCCGGGAGCCCCGGGCGGCCGAAGAATCAACCTCCAGCGTCATCCCGACCTGGACCGGCTCATCGAGTGGAAGATCTGGGCTCTGCACTTCGAGGAGGTGTGGAAGGAGCCAAGCACCAAAGAGCTGTACGCCAACATGACCACCATGAGCGGCACGCTGGGCAGCTCCCTGGAGCAGATCCGCTTCCTCGTGCAGACCTCGGACGACCGATACGACGAGGGCGTGATCCGCTACGGCTACTGGAAGGTGGGAAGCGGCGCCAAGGGCCTGGCCGGAGCCTTCGTCCACTACATGGCCAGCGACGCCTTCAACCCCTTCTCAGCGCTTCGGGACCTCGACCAGGTCGAAGTCCTCCTGACCCACAAGGTCAAACTGGTGCGGGCCATCTACGACGCTCACACCCACCTCAAGGCGAGCCGAGGAGGCACCGAACCCTCGTGGGAAGACGTCCATCGAGACGCGATCCGTCGTCTGTAGTTCCCACCCCCGCCCGTTGACGGGATGTCGCCCTCGCGCGATGACCCCGCCATGACGGCGCGGCGCATCGACGGCAAGGCCATCGCCAAACAGGTTCGAGGCGAGGTCAAAGCCCGGGTCGGGGCGATGGAGACGGAGCTGGGTATCACCCCCCACCTCGTCGTCGTGCTCGCCAGCGACGACCCGGCCTCGGCCGTGTACGTGCGGAACAAGGGCAAAGCGGCGGCCGAGGTCGGCATCCGGAGCACCCAACACACCCTCGATGCCTCCACCTCGGCGGAGGAGCTCCTCGCCCTCATCCGGCGCCTCAACGACGACCCCGACGTCGACGGCATCCTCGTCCAGCTCCCCCTCCCCGACCAGCACGACACCGAGACCGTGATCCGCGCTATCGACCCCGCGAAGGACGTCGACGGACTCCATCCCGAGAACGCGGGCCGGCTCTCCCGAGGCGACGAAAACTGCCTCATCCCCTGCACACCGCAGGGTTCGGTCCGCCTGGTCGAAGAGGCGGGCACCGACATCAAGGGCAAACACGCGGTGATCGTGGGGCGCTCGCGATTGGTCGGGCGCCCCGTCGCGGACCTCCTCCTCAATCGCCACGCGACGGTGACGGTGTGCCACTCCCGCACCCGCGATCTCCCCGCCGTCGTGGGGAGCGCCGACATTCTCGTGGTGGCCGTGGGTCGCGAGGCCTTCGTGAAGGGGAGCTGGGTCCGCTTCGGCGCCACCGTGATCGACGTAGGGATCAATCGCAACGCGACCGGCAAACTCGTGGGCGACGTCGCCTTTGGCCCCGCCTCCGACCGCGCCGCGGCCATCACTCCCGTCCCGGGCGGCGTCGGCCCGATGACCATCGCCTACTTGCTCGACAACACCGTCACCGCTGCACGCCGCCGGAGGACCGCATGACCGATCTAAAGAAGACTCCGCTTCACGCTCAACACCTCGCCGCCGGCGCCCGCATGGTGCCTTTCGCGGGCTTCGAGATGCCGGTGCAATACGGCGGCGTGGTGCAAGAGCACGAGGCGGTCCGCTCCGCGGTGGGTCTCTTCGATGTCTCCCATATGGGGGAGGTCGAGCTCCGGGGGCCTCGAGCCGTCGAGGTTGCGGATCGCATCGTCACCAACCACGTCGGGAAGCTGGACGAGGGCCAAGCCTGCTACACGTGCATGTGTCGACCGGACGGAGGCATCGTCGACGACCTCGTGGTGTACAAAATCTCCGGCGAGCACGTCCTCATCTGCGTGAACGCCGCCAACCGCGAGAAGGACTTCGCCTATATGTCCGAAGTCACCGCCGGGGACTGCGAGATCGAGGACACGGGAGATAGTTGGGTGCAGATCGCGGTCCAAGGTCCGAAGGCGGCGGTGCTGGTGGGCAAGCTCGCTTCCGGCACCGAGGATATCAAAACCTACCGTTTCGCCCTCGGCACCGCCGCTGGCGTGGACAACTGCGTCATCGCCCGCACCGGTTACACCGGAGAGGACGGCTTCGAGCTCTACGTGCCCGCGGCCCGAGGGCCCGAAGTCTGGGAAGCCCTCATGTCCGAGGGCGCCGACCTCGGCGTAGCTCCGGCCGGTCTCGGGGCTCGCGATAGCCTGCGGCTAGAGATGTGCTTTCCGCTGTACGGAAACGACATCGACGAGACTACCCACCCTTATGAGGCCGGCCTCGGATGGGTCGTGAAGCTCAAAAAGCCTGGGCCCTTCGCCGGCCGCGAGGCCCTCGAGAAGGCGAAGGCGGAAGGTCCGCAGCGAAAGCTCGTGCCGCTCCGGGTCACGGGCCGCGGTATCGCCCGCCAAGGCTACCCCGTCCTCGACAGCGCCGGAGCGCCCGTCGGTCAGGTCACGAGCGGCACCCGGGGCCCGAGCGTCGGCGAGGCCATTGCTCTGGCGTACGTTCCGAAGGCGCTCTCCGCAGAAGGCACCGCTCTCGCCGTCGAGGTCCGCGGTAAGCCGGTGGAAGCGGTGGTTTCCAGCCGCCCCTTCCTGAAGCGTACTTGACCTGGAGGGACCCCCTCCGGATCCTCCGCCCAGCTCGCCCGTCGACCGGGCGAAATCGAGGTTGCCCCGAGATGGACAAGCATTTTCCCGAAGAACTCAAGTACACCAAGGACCACGAGTGGTGCCGCATCGAAGGCGACTCGGCCACCATCGGCATCACCTGGCACGCCCAAGATCAGCTGGGCGACGTGGTGTTCTGCGAGCTGCCGGGCGTGGGCGAAGACGTCACCGCGGGCCAAGCCTTCGGCGTGGTGGAGTCGGTGAAAGCGGTCTCCGATCTGATCGCCCCGGTGAGCGGCACCATCGCCGAGCGCAACGAGGCCATCGTCGAGGCGCCCGAGGGCATCAACGAAGACATGTACGGAGACGGCTGGCTCATCAAAGTCACCGTTAAGGATGCTTCGGAGCTCGGGGCGTTGCTCGACCAAGAAGCATACGTCAAATTCGTCGAAGAAGACGGCGAGTAGATTCGCCGCCTGGCGTCTAGACGCCCGAGCCGTCCACCCCAACCAGCAAAACGCCCCCGAAGGAAGTGCGTCACGGCTCGGAACCGCCCGAGATCCCTGCCGGTAACTTGTTCGCGGGAAATCTGAATCGACCGATTCGGCACGCCGAGTGCTTTAGCTTGGGGCGTCGAACCGGTCGCTTCGGGCGTGATTGTCCGCCCTGCGGCCGGCCCGGCCGGAGGGAAGCATGACGCGCGTGAAAGAGATCATGGACCAATCAATCTCCCTGTGCAGAACGGCGGCGTCGCTCAACGACGCGGCCCAAACCATGTGGGAGCACAACTGTGGGCTCCTCCCCGTCGTGAGCGAACAGGGCTCCGTCGTGGGCGTCGTCACCGACCGCGACATCTGCATGGCCGCCTACACGCAGGGAAGGAGCTTGGCGGATCTCCCGGTGGAGATCGCCATGGCCCGGAGGGTCCTCAGCTGCCGGGGGGACGAAGATATCGACGTAGCTGAGAAGAGGATGTTGGACGCTCAGGTGAACCGACTCCCCGTCCTCGACGAGGAAGAGAAGCCGATCGGCTTGATATCGCTGAATGCGATCGTGCGGACGACGATCGGTCCCCAGAGCGTCGAGGATAGACTTCGGCTCCCTACGCGCCACGAGCTCCTTCACCCGAGCCCGGAGCGAACTCACTGAGCCGAGCGCGGCCGAGCTCCATTCGCTCTGTGCTCCCGCCGACCGTTGAGGTCCGCCCTCAGAGAGGTCCGCGTCGGAAGGGCCCGGTGATGGCGAAGGTCACGCCGGGGGTTTGGATGTTCACGAACAACCATCGACCTCGAGGGTCGAAGGTGGCACCGGCAAACTCACGACCTCGATAGTCGTCGGGGAGGATGAAGGGCTTGTCGGGGATGGGCTGACTCAGGGCGATCGCGTTCTCCGCGAAGGGGAACGCGGTGCCCCAAGGGTTGAGCCCGATGAGGCGGGCCCCGGTGGTGGTGACTCCGTTGGCATCCTGGAGGCCTCCGCCGTCTTCGCACATGAGAATCCCGCCGCGGGGGCTCACCACGACGTTGTCGGGGTTGTCGGCGGTCTCCGCGTTGGGAGAGACGAACACCGCGATCAAGCGATCGGGGCGGCGATGACGGCGGCGGCCCCAGCGTCGACCGCGCCCGGGAACGTAGGCCCAAAGCACGCCCTTCCCGGCGGGCCCGCCGCTCGTGTCGACCCAATAGATGATCCCCCGGCGCCCGGGCCAACATCCCTCGCCACGCGCGAAGAACGCCGCTCCCTTGGCCTCGCCCTCGAGGAAGGGGCCCGACTTGCCCTGGCCTGAAATGGCCGGAAAGCCCGGCGCCGGAGAGACGAGGGTCTCAGGGGCTCGAGTGGGGTTGTCCACGCGTATCCACTCGACCTCGTATTCCGCGCCCTGCTCGGGCGTCCGGAGATCGGCTCGGTCCACCCCCTTCACCTTCAGCATATCCAGCACGCCGCCCTGTTCGAGGGAGCCGACCCGGCAGCTGCGGTCGTGCGGAGTGAAGCGATAGAATCCCGAGTTCGGACCGTTGTCCTCGGTGATGTAGACCTCGCTGGTGCGGCGATCGACCGCGACCGCCTCATGGTCCATGAGGCCCATCTCGGGGATGGGTCGGGCGCTCGCCGGCCCGAGCGCGGGATCCGGCACTTCGTAGACGAAACCGTGGTCTCGGGCCCCGATGGCCCCGCCCAAGACCGTGGTCTCCTCGCAGGTGAGCCACGAGCACCACGGGGTGGGCCCGCCTGCGCAGTTCGACAGGGTGCCCCCGAGGGTCGCCTGGTCGCGCACGAGGCGGCCATTCTCGATGACGAGAGACGTGGTGCCGCCGCCGAGTCCAGAGATCACGCCCGGAGACACGAAGGGGTCGTAGACGGGGGCCGAGCCGTTGCCGACCACAGCGAGAGGGTTGGTCGGATCGCTGGCGCCTCGCTCGTGGTTGCGGATCAAAGTCACCCGCTGACGACGCCCCCACCCGCGAGCGGAGACCACCGCCATGCCGTCGTGACGATCCGGGGTGAGGGTCCCATCGGACATGAGATCGCCGGTCCAACCCATCGAGAAGTATCGAAAGCCCGGGGGCAGCCGGAGGAGAGGCAAGCCCGTCGTCCCATCCGCGACGGCGCGGAGTGGTCCGTAAGGGCTCGCTGAGGACGAAAGAGGGAAACGCCCACCGAGAGCTTTCTGCTCCTCGACGAGCTGGGCGAAAGGCGCGGCGAGGGCGCCCCCGGCCAGAGTCTGGCCCGCCTTTAGGAATCTTCGACGATCGGTCCGGTGCTCGAACATGACGACCGCACAGTGAGCTAGACTCCTGTGACAATGGTCACGTCGCCGTGTCGAATCGGCTACGTTCCTATGCCCGTCCAGCCGCGGATGCAGATCGGCCCCGGGTGAGCTCGATGAGCCCTCGGCGACCTTCGCACCTTTTGGAGCGTTTGCGGGTTGGCGCTCTCATGAAGCCTCAGGTGTCCCTTTGTCTCATTCTCCTCGCGGCGCGCTGCGGCTCCGTCGACCCGGAGCCCGAGGACGGCGGCTCCGACCTCAGCCCTCCCCCTGACTCTGGGCTGGACCTGGATCAGGGGGTTGCGCCCCGAGATCTGGGATTGGGAGGCCAGGACCCTGACGCCGGGAGCATGGACCTCGGCTCCGAGGCTTCCGCGCCTCTCGGAGAGGAGGTGATGACGGACCGCGGACCGGTACGGGGGGTGGTAGAGGGGAGCACGGCGCGCTTCTTGGGCATTCCCTACGCAGCGGCGCCGACGGGGGCGCTCCGATTTCGCTCCCCGGAGCCGCCGACGCCCTGGACCGAGGCTCGCGACGCATCGTCCTTCGGCCCTCAGTGCCCCCAGCGGAGTCGAGCGGGCGCTTTCGTCGGCCGCGAAGACTGCCTCCAGCTGAATGTCTGGGCCCCCACCCAACCCGGACCCCATCCGGTGATGGTGTGGATCCACGGCGGGGGATACATCCAAGGCACCGCCACTTTGGAGCTCTACGACGGCGCTCCCTTTGCCGCCCGCCAGGTCGTCTTCGTGAGCGTCAACTATCGACTGGGCGCGCTGGGCTTCCTCGCCGACGCATCCCTCGTGGACGAGGCGGGCACCGCCGGGAACTATGGACTCCTCGATCAGATCGCGTCCCTCGAGTGGGTTCAGCGAAACATCGCCGCCTTCGGGGGAGATCCCGCCCAGGTCACCGTCTTTGGAGAGTCAGCGGGGGGCGGCTCGGTCTGCGCTCTGATGGGGATGCCCGCGGCCGACACTCTCTTTCAGCGAGGCATCATCCAAAGCGGCGGGGGATGCACGTGGCGGCCTCTCGACCGCCAAGGAGGAGCGCAGCCCTCGGCCGTCGAGATCGGAGCGCGGGTGGTGACCGCGGCCGCGTGCGATCGAGCCACCGTCGCCGAAACCCGGGCCTGCCTTCGCTCCCAATCCGCCGAGGACCTCGTCGCGGCGCAGTTCATGGCCGGCGCGTCGGCCCTCGGTCTGCCTCCTCTCGGCCCCAACGTGGACGGTCGGCACCTGCCCTCGACCACCGTCGAGCGCGTCCAGAGAGATGAGGGTCCCCGGCGGGCCGTGATCACGGGTTCGAACGCCGACGAGTCGCGAAGCTTCGTGACGAACGTCGATATCCCGGACCCCGAGACCTACGAGCGTGTCGTGCGCGCTCAGCTCGGTGCGCTCGCCGAGTCCGTGCTCAGGATCTATCCCGTGGGCAACTTCTCGAGCCCCAAACTCGCCTACGAGGCCCTGGTGAGCGACCTCTCGTTCATCTGCCCCGCCCTCAGCTTCGCCCGCGCGCTCTCGGAAGCAGGGCGCCCCGCCTTCACCTATCACTTCACGCATACGCTGTCGGGGGCCGCCGCATCTCTCGGGGCCGGCCACGGCACGGAGCTCTTTCCCCTCTTCGAGGCTTGGGACACCGTGCGCTACACCCCGGTCGAAGCCGACCGAAGCGTAGGCGAAGCCTTGCGGCGAGACTGGACCGCCTTCGCCGAGAACGGCGCCCCGCAAGGCGATTGGGCGCCCTACCCCGACATCCGCATCATCGCTTCCCCCCCGGCCTCGACCCGAAACATCCGACAGGGACGCTGCGCGGAGCTTTCGGCTCTCGGCCTGTGAGCTCAGGGATCCTTCACGACCCGAAAACCCACGTGCGCGGTGCTGAAATCGGGCTCCAGGCTCTGTCTCGCGGCGGCCCGATAGCGACGACAGTAGTCACTCCCGCAAAGATAGGATCCGCCCTTAATCGTGAACCGGGGAACCCCGCGACGAAAGGGGCTCTCCGTCCACTCCCATACGTTACCGATCATGTCGTGTACGCCGACCCGGCTCTTTCGGAAGCAGCCCACGGGAGCCGTGCCGAGGAAGCCATCCCTTTGGGTGTTGAGGCTCGGAAACTGCCCCTCCCATATATTCGCGAGAGGTTCGCCATCCACGCCCCGGGCTCCGGACTCGGGATCGCCAGGGTCAAAGAGTCCGAGGGTGGCTGCGTACTCCCACTCGACCTCGCTGGGGAGGCGAGCCCCCGCCCAGGCCGCGTAGGCCCGCGCATCGTGGAGCGTGACATGGACCACCGGATGACGGCCCATCCCGCTCAGGCCACTTCCCTCGCCGTCGGGAGCCTGCCAGGTCGCGTGGGCGTCCAGGCGCCACCACGACCTGAGATCCCGCGGAGTGTCGGTCTCGACGAACCGCGCCGACCCCCCGCCCGCCTCGGCCTCGGTCACGTACCCGGTCGCCTCGACGAAGGCCCGAAACTGATCGTTCGTCACCTCGTTGACCTGGATGAGGAAGGGGGAGACGAAGACCTTGGTGGGTCTCCCTTCCTCGGGGTAGAGCCCGTCCGCTCCTCTCACGAAGCCGCCACCCTCGATACCCACGAAGTTTCCGATGTCCCCCTCCGCCAACGGGCACACCGGCGCGCGCGGGCTCTCTGGGGTCGACGATCGAAGCCAGAGCCCGCCGCCGGTGAGCGCCCCCCCCGCCGCGAAGAGGAGCGTCGCGCGTCGGGGGCTCAACCTCGCCACCTCATCGAGCCCAGGATGCGCAATCGGCCGAGCCCATCCAACCTCTTGCAAGAAAAGATAGCGGCTGCTAACAAACGTAGCCGCCGTGCCGAGGCCGGAGAAAATCGAGCGCAGCGAGCTGCTTCGCCGGGCCACCGCGCTCTTCTGGGACCGGGGCTGCGACGCCGTTTCCACCCGGGATCTCGAGGCCGCCCTGGGTATCCGGGCGCCCGCCCTCTATCGGCGCTTCCCGAGCAAGGACGCGCTCCTCGCTCAGTGCCTTGACGACTACGTCGAACGGGTCATCAAAGGCCGCATCCGCCGGCACCTCGATCGCGCCGAAGACCCCGTCGAAGGCCTCTATGCCTTCTTCATGTCGACGCTCGACACCCATCCGAGCGCCCCCGAGCGGCGCGGCTGCCTCCTCGCCCATACCGCTGCGCACTCCGAAGCCCAGATCCCGGAAATCCGATCGGCGATCACCCGGGGCTGGAACCACGTCGAAGCCGGATTCAAAGAGAGCGTGATCCGAGCTCAAGGTATGGATCTCGTCGACTCGAGCCTCGATCCAGACGCGCTCGCCCGGGCTCTCTTCCTTTCTCTGATGGGCCTTCTCGCCCTGACCCGAGTGGGTAAGGACGACCTTCGCCCGGCCATCGAGGCGACCTTTCAGATCTTGCGGGCGCGGACTCCGGAGCCGCAGCCGCCGAAGCCGAGCCCCTCCGACGAAAGGGGCGCGAACCCACGAGGAGCCACGAGATGAAGCTATACTATACCCCCAACTCACGTGCGGTGCGCACCGCCTGGCTCTTGGACGAGCTGGGCCTCGACTTCGAGGTGGTTCGCTTCGACAGCTTGCTCGACCCCGCTCTTCGCTCCTCAGAATATAAGGCGCTCAACCCCAACGGCCGTGTCCCAACCCTCGTCGACGGCGAGGTCACGATCAACGAGAGCACCGCCATCGCCCAGTATATCGTGGCTCGACACGGCAAAGGGCAACTTGCCCCCGATGTGGGCTCGCCGGACTTCCCTATCTATCTACAGTGGCTTCACTACGGCGAAGGCATGATCATGGCTCCCATGGGGAACTATGTCGTGGAGACCATTATCCTCCCCGAGGACCGACGTTCGCCCGCCCACGCCAAGCGTTCCTTGAAGATGATGGGTCGGGTGCTGAAGGCCGTTGATACTCAGGTCGAAGGTCGTGAGTACCTCGTAGGCGATTTCACGGCGGCCGACACCATCACCGGCCACGCCTGCATCATGTCCGCGCGCATGGGCGTCGACCTCGCAGAGCTCCCGAACCTCAAGGCCTACATCGATAGATTGGAGGCTCGCCCCGCCTTCAAGAAGGCGGAGTCTCTCTAGTCTCTTCTGCCGGCGGCGCTCCCGCCCCGTCGTCCTCCTGTCCTCCGTCAACCGCCCATCTCTCGGCCCAGAGCCACATGGGAAAAAAAGATGCTACTCGAGACCTTAGCTGCTTTCGCGACCATCACCTCCCTCACCTCGACCACGAGCGCGACGATGGACGAAGCGACGGCCCCGCCGAACATTCTCCTCGTCCTCCTCGACGACGCCGGCTTCATGGACTTCGGCGCTTACGGCAGCGACACGGCCACGCCGAACATCGATGCCCTGGGCCGGTCCGGAGCCATGTTCACCCGGTACTATACCCAGCCCCTGTGCGGCCCCAGCCGCGCGTCGCTCCTGACCGGGCAGGACAACCACGTCGTGGGTTCGGGCACCCTCGCCGAGGTGCTGACGGAGGAGATGAAGGCTTCTCCGGCCTACAGCATGATTTGGAAGGACGACCAGAAGACGATCGCCTCTCGTCTCAAGTCGGCGGGATACCAGACCTTCGTGACCGGAAAGTGGGGGGTGGGCCACGTGGGTAAGAACCTCCCCCACCGCTTCGGCTTCGACCGCTCGTGGGTTCTGGACGCTACGGGCTCCAGTAACTATCGAGCGAAGCCGTACATCCCCGTCTACAAAGAGGTAAAATGGTTCGAGGACGGCGAACGGGTATCGCTCCCGGAGGACTTCTATTCCTCTCGCGACATCGTCGACAAGATGATCGAATACATTGATGGCGCGGACCCTAGCAAGCCGTTCTTCGGCTACGTCGCCTTCCAGGCCCTCCATGAAGCCGGCGTCGTCGAGGAGGACGAGGAGAATGTTCGGCGGGGCCGTCGCTTCGTCCATCGTCGCGCTCGTGGTCGAGGTGAGGGAGGTGATGGTCGCGAAAGCAGC
>JBCBRU010000212.1:0-12974 GCA_039819565.1 Myxococcota bacterium
AGATCGAGCCGCAGGACCCGATGCCCTCCGCCTACCGAAAGACGCTGATTCGACAGATCGCTCAGCACGCTCACTCCGAAATCGTGGGCATGCACCCGGAGGGAAACTGGATTCTACGAGCCCCCTCGCTGCGTCGGAAGGCTACCCTGCTCGCAAAGGTCCAGGATGAGGCGGGACACGGCCTCTATCTTTATTCGGCCGCCGAGACCCTCGGGGAGAGCCGAGAACAGCTCGTGGACCAGTTGCTCGACGGAAGAGCGAAATACTCGTCGATCTTCAACTACCCAACCCTATCCTGGGCAGACGTAGGAGCCATTGGCTGGCTCGTAGACGGCGCCGCCATCATGAACCAAATCCCGCTCTGTCGATGTTCGTATGGGCCCTACGCACGAGCCATGATTCGCATCTGCAAAGAAGAAAGCTTTCATCAGCGACAAGGCTACGAGATTATGCAAACCCTCGCCAAAGGCACGGTCGAGCAGCGGCGCATGGCCCAAGATGCACTAGATCGGTACTGGTGGCCTTCCCTGATGATGTTCGGCCCTTCGGATAGGGACTCGAAGCACTCCGAACAGTCTATGAAGTGGAAGATAAAACGCTTCACCAACGACGAGCTTCGTCAGAAGTTTGTCGATGCGACCGTTCCGCAAGCTGACTTTCTCGGACTCAAGGTACCGGATCCGGACCTCCGGTGGAATGAAGAGAAGGGAAGCTATGACTTCGGCGACATCGACTGGAGTGAGTTCTGGCAGGTGGTTAAGGGCCACGGCCCTTGCAACCAGCAACGCATGCGTCAGCGGCGCCGTGCCCACGACGACAACGCCTGGGTACGAGAGGCAGCCGCCGCCCACGCTCAGAAGCAACGCAAGACCGCCTAGAAGCCCGTTGATTTGGAGATGTATGGCGTCACGGAAAGACCGGCCGACAGCGCCGTGCAGCTCCAGAAAAATGGGCGGCTAGGGTCCCCATGAAGGAGGAGCCAGAGATGAGTGCAACCCCAGATACTCCCCTGTGGGAGGTTTTTATTCGTCCCAAGAGCGGCATGAGCCACAAGCACGTGGGCTCCGTTCACGCCGCCGATGAGACCATGGCCCTCCTGGCCGCTCGCGACGTGTATACCCGGCGCGGAGAGGGCGTGAGCCTGTGGGTGGTTCGGACCCGCGACATCATCGCGTCGGATCCGGACAACGAGGGTTCGATGTTCGAGCCCACGGGCTCCAAGCCCTACCGTCACCCCACCTTCTACGAAATCCCGGACGAAGTGGGGCACATGTGAAGGCCACGGAAGCGCTGCTCGCGCTCGCCGACGACCACCTCATCCTGGGCCAACGCACGGCCGAGTGGACGGGGCGTTCGCCCTCGCTGGAAGAAGAGTTGGCCATGGCTAACCTCGGCCTCGACCTCGTGGGTCAGGCGCGAGGGCTATACGCCCACTGCGCGGAGCTCGAAGGGAGGGGTCGGTCCGAAGACGACCTCGCTTTTCTTCGCCTCGAACACGAGTACCTCAACCTCCTTCTTGTCGAGCAACCCAACGAGGACTTCGCTCACGCGCAGGTCAAGAACTTCATGTTCGCCGCGTTCATGGCTCCTTATTGGTCCGCCGCGAAGGTCTCAGTGGACCCCGTCGTCGCGGGTATCGCCGGCCAGGCCGAGAAAGAATCCATTCACCACCGACGATACGCGGCGGAGTGGGTGGTGCGCCTAGGAGACGGCACCGACGAAAGCCACGCCCGAGCGCTCGATGCCCTCGACATGCTCTGGCCATTCTGCGGCGAGCTGTTCGAGATGTGCCCCTCGGACGAGGATGCGTCGAAGCAGGGTATCTTGCCAGATCGTGCTCAGCTACGTGAACCGTGGATGGCCACCGTCACGGCCGTGCTCGAGCGGGCCACCCTGGCCGTTCCAGAATTACCCATGCACCAAACTGGGGGACGGGGCGGACGCCATACGGAGCATATGGGCCACCTCCTGGCTCAGCTTCAGTACATGCAGCGTACCCATCCAGGTGCCCAATGGTAGACGACCGGCTCGAACGAGCTCGGGTAGCGGCCGAGGAAGTGCCGGACCCAGAGATTCCTTCCCTCACCTGCGGGGACTTGGGGATGATCCGCCAGATTCGATTCGAAGAGGACGGCGTGCTTCGCGTCGATGTGGCTCCGACTTACTCGGGCTGCCCAGCCACCGAAGTGATTCAGCGCAGCGTCAGGGAGGCCGTCCGCGAAGCGGGGTTTCGCACCGTGGAGGTACACATGGTGCGTTCGCCTCCCTGGACGACCGATTGGATCACGAGCCGAGGGCGGGCCCGCCTCTTGGAGGCCGGTATCGCTCCTCCACAAGCTACCTCGAGGAAGCTCCCCGTCGTGGCCGAACTGAATCTTTTCGCGCCCCCTCCCGACGTGCCGTGCCCCCACTGCGGGTCCGAGCGGACCGAGCGGGTGTCGACCCACGGCTCTACTCCTTGCAAGGCGATGTACCGGTGCCTCGCCTGCGCCGAGCCCTTCGAGCACTTCAAGTGCCACTGAGGATACGATGGCCAAGTTTCATGAGCTCACGGTGGGTGCCCTCGATCATGACACCTCCGAGTCGGTGGTCGTCTCCTTCGACGTCCCCGATTCGCTGAAGGACAGCTTCGCGTTTACTCCCGGCCAATATCTCACGTTGCGCGCGGAGCTTTCCGGGGAAGATACGCGACGGAGTTACTCAATCTGCTCGGGTCCCGGAGAACCGCTCCGGGTTGGAATCAAGCGCGTCGCGGGCGGGCGATTCTCGACATTCGCAAAGGAACAACTCGCGGTCGGCGACACCCTCCAGGTCATGGCTCCCACCGGTCGCTTCATTCGCGCGGAGACGTCGAAGCCGTCCCATCACGTGGCCTTCGCCGCGGGGAGCGGGATCACTCCGATACTAAGTATCCTGACCCATGTCCTCGAGGAGCGGCCCGAGGACAGATGTACCCTCTTCTACGGGAACCGAGCCCTGGGCGGGGTCATGTTCCTCGATGCTCTTCATCGCCTCAAGGACCGGCATATGCGCCGCCTGCGCATCTTCCACTGCTTGAGCCGCGAGGCCTCGGACGTGCCCTTGTTGCAGGGCCGCCTCGATGCGGAGCGCGTCGAGGCTCTAGCGAAAGCAGGCTTGGTCGAGGCGGCCGATGTCGACGTGGCCTACCTATGTGGTCCCGGCTCGATGATCGACGAGGTCAGCCAGGGCCTCGCCTCCCTCGGCGTCCCTGATGAACGCGTGCGCTTCGAGCGTTTCGACACGGGTGCTCGTCACGGCCCCGCCGAGGATCATGGACCAGGAACGAAAACCCCCGCGGCGCCCTCCGTGGGAGGGGGCGAGGTAGAGGTGGAGGTGGTCCTCGACGGACATCGGCGCCGGTTCACGATGGCAGCCGGACAGTCCGTCATCGAGGCCGGAGCCGAAGCGGGCGTGGAGCTTCCGTGGTCCTGCGGCGGCGGAATGTGCTCCACGTGCCGCTGTCGCCTCGTCGCCGGCGAAGCAGAGATGAAACTGAACTACTCACTCGAGCCCTGGGAGCTCGAGCGAGGATATGTACTCGCCTGTCAGTCGATGCCCAAGTCCGAGCGCCTGGTCCTCGACTTCGACGAGCAATAGAGCCGGGATCCCCGGGGGAGGAAACGAACATGACCACGACGCTGATGAGCCACGTCAAAGGCCAATGGGTCCGGGGCGACGGATCCGAACGGTCCATGCACGACGCCACGACCGGTGAGGTCATCGCCACCCTGAGAAACGGGGGCTTCGATCCGGGGGCGGCCGTGCAATACGCGCGACAGGTTGGAGGCCCCAACCTTCGCAAGATGACCTTCCACGAGCGTGCACTGATGCTCAAGGGCATCGCCACCTATCTCAACGAGAACAAGGCGGAGCTCTATGAGCTGTCCTACATGGCCGGCTGCACCAAGTCTGACGCCATGATCGACGTCGACGGAGGTATCGGAACCTTCTTCGTCTACGGTTCCAAGGGACGCCGAGAGCTTCCCAACGCCAAGCATCTCGTTGACGGGGCCGTGGAAGGCTTCGCCAAGGACGGCTCCTTCCTGGGGCTTCACCTATGCACGCCGCTCCGAGGGGTGGCCGTCCACATCAATGCGTTTAACTTTCCCGTGTGGGGGATGATGGAGAAGATGGCGCCGGCGCTGCTCGCCGGCGTGCCTGTCATCACCAAACCCGCGACCCCCACCGCCTACCTGGCGGAGCGCGCCGTGCGCGTCATCATGCAGTCTGGCTTGCTTCCTGAGGGGGCCGTCCAGCTCGTCGTAGGCAGCATCGGGGACCTCTTCGATCACCTTTCCGGACAGGACGCGGTGGGCTTTACCGGATCTGCCGCGACCGCCGCCAAGCTCCGGAGTCACGCCTGCGTAGTGGAGCGTTCTACCCGCTTCACGGCCGAAGCCGACTCCCTCAACGCTTCGGTCCTGGCCCCATCCGCCGCTCCTGGCACCGCCGAGCTGGATCTTTTCGTGCGTGAGGTGGCGAAGGAGATGTGCGTCAAGGCAGGTCAGAAGTGCACCGCGATTCGGCGAGCGCTGGTGCCGCGGAGCCACGTCGAGGCCGTTGTCGAAGGCCTTCGAGCGCGGCTCGGACAGATGGCAATGGGGAATCCTCGGCACGAGAAGGTTCGCCTGGGACCGTTGGCCAGTTCGGATCAGCGCCTCGAGCTCGAGAAGGCGGTTGAGGCATTGAGCGCAGGGTCCGAGGTGGCCATCGGAGAGCGCCCTCAGCTTTTGGACGCCGCCTGGGAAAAGGGCGCCTTCGCCGCGCCGCTCGTTCTCATCAGCAACGACCCCAGGGCTTCTGCAGCTCACCAGGTCGAGCCTTTCGGTCCCGTGGCCACCCTCATCCCTTATGACGACCTCGGTCAGGCGGTCGACTTCGTGGCCCTCGGAGGCGGCTCGCTCGTGACCAGCGTTTTTTCCAAGAGCGCGGACGAGGCGCGGGAGCTCGCTCTAGAGGTGGCGCCGCACAACGGTCGAGTTCTCGTCATTGACGAGCGATGCGGGAAGACCTCCACCGGCCACGGGTCCCCCCTGCCTCACCTCGTGCACGGCGGACCGGGACGTGCCGGAGGAGGGGAAGAGCTCGGCGGGATGCGCGGGGTCATGCACTACCTCCAGCGCACGGCCCTTCAGGGTTCGCCGGACTTCCTCACGGCCATCACCGGGACCTACATGAAGGGCGCCGAGCGCAAAACCGGCGAGCACCCTTTCCGGAAACACTTTGAGGACCTCCAGGTGGGGGACTCGGTGATCACGGAGAGCCGAACCGTCACCCTCGACGATATCGAGCGCTTCGCCGACCTCTCCGGGGACCGATTCTACGCACACATGGATGAAGAGGCGGCCAAGGCCAGCCCCATCTTCGAGGGCCGCGTGGCCCACGGATACTTCGTGGTCTCCATGGCCGCGGGCCTCTTTGTACAGCCCGATCCGGGGCCGGTGCTCGCCAACTACGGTCTCGACGGATGCCGCTTTTCAACGCCCACCTATCCCGGGGACGAGCTGCACGTAGCCTTCACCTGCAAGTCCAAGTCGCTCCGCATCGGCCAAGGCTACGGCGAGGTGGCCTGGGATACCGAAGTTATCCGAGCCGACGGCACCGTTGTCGCTGCCTACGACGTCCTGACCATGGTCGCCACCCGCGACGGCCCCGCCCCCGAGTAAGCTCGCCATGCCCCCCGGCCCCGGCCGAAACCTTTGACCTCCCCTGCCCCGTGTCCTTTGCTCCCCCGGTGTTTAGATGCGCTCTCACCCTGGGACTCGCGGCGACCTTCCTCCTCGCTCCCGACGCCAGCGCCCGCGCAGGGGACAAGAAGAAGAAGGACCGCGGCGAGGCCACAATGACGGTCGGAGGAGAGCCTTGGACCGCGAGCTCCGCGCGCTTCAAAATAAAGAAGGGCGCCCTGCGGCTCTCGATGTCGAAGAGCTCAAAAGCAGGAGATGTCCGTCGCCGGGAGTCGCTGACCCTAGTGATCGGTGATTACTCCGGCCCGGGCACCTACACCTCGCCGCGAGGCTCTACCTTTACCCGCGTCGCACTGAACCCCA
Organism: Myxococcota bacterium; assembly: GCA_039819565.1. Lineage (GTDB taxonomy): Bacteria > Myxococcota > Kuafuiibacteriia > Kuafuiibacteriales > Kuafuiibacteriaceae > JAHQVK01. The sequence continues at coordinate 6,072 of JBCBRU010000212.1, forward strand.
AAAAGGTCGAGGCGCAGAGCAAGGAACCTGGCGGAGACGCTAAGGTTCTGTCTCGTCTGCTCAACAAGGCGACGGCGTGGATGCTCACGGACGCCCAAGTGACGGTGACCAAGGCCAGCCCTACGGAGGTCGTGGGCACGTTCCGTTGGGCACCCGGGGCCCTACCCGGAGAACGCATCGAGCAAGGCCGATTTCGAGCAGTGATTCGCACCCCGCGCAAGAAGATGGGCTCGAAGCCGCCCGGCTGAACGCGGCCGCCTTGCTGCAGCGGAGCCCGTGCGAGTGCCCCTCCTCCGCGGCCGCTCAATACGGCACGGAAAACTCAAGGCGTCTTGCAGCCATACCCACGCACCATCCATCCTCGACGTCCGGTGAGAACATCTCCGACGGAGACGGGACCCCCTCGGATGTCGAGAGCAAGGTCGTCAATCTTGTCTGCGGAGGTTCCCGAGCGGGCGTATCGATAGTCGTCTACGGTCTCGAGCGTCGTGCCCCCAGGCCGAGAGCGACGAAGTACCCAGCGAGCGCCATCGCTGCTCTCGATGCTGCCGCCGACGAACACCCCACCCGCGCCATCCATGATGACCGCTTGGGCAGCCGTGAGCCGTCCTCCTCTCGGACGCTCCGAGCTGAAGTCGCCCCAGGTCGAACCACCATCCCCGCTTTGCAGAAGCACCCAGGCGCTAGACGCCTTTCCCTCGGTCTCATATCCCACCAGGTGGATCTTTCCGGCCGCGGAGACGACCAGATCGGTCGCCGTCTGCGGAGTTTTCGCCGCGGCCACGGTCGTCCAGGTAGCGCCGCCGTCGCCGCTCTTGCGGAGGATCCATCGACTCCGCCGTCCCCGATCTCGGGCATTCCCCAGCGCGTAGACGCCATCCGGTCCCACCGCGAGCGCGACCGCTGCCGTCGACTGAGCCTTCGGGGCCCGAAACACGTCGACATTCGACCAGGTCCGGTCCGCGTCACGACGACGAGTCAACCATCCCCCGGGGGTTGTCCCTGCCGCGAAGACCTCTCCCGCCACGAATAGACGTCCCGCGCCGTCCACCACCGCGGCTCGCGGCACCGCCCCGACGTAGCGGTCGACCACGGTCCAGGCACCGCCGGTTCCGGTCGAGCCCTCTTGCACGACCCAATGCGTCACCTCCCCCCGTCTGAAGGTGCCGGCGACCCATACCGATCTCCCGCCTGCCGCCAGGGCGCTGGCTTGTCCGTGACCGCCTGCGGCCAGCTCCACCGTCGACCAGCGATCGGGGGACTGCATGGATGCGCGGCGGACCATCCAGGACATGGACGCCCCTCTCCAGGCGTGACCTGCCACGTAGATCTCTCGATCGGTCGCGGCAACTGCGGATGCGGAAGCCGAGGCGGGGGGGATGAGCCCGAATCCATCCAGCGTCTGAAGGCTCGAGCTCGCCTCACAGGCTGACCTCGGATTCTCTTCCTCGACCTTCTCGGGTGCAGGCGGCGCAGCCGCGGGGGGGGCTCCGCTCCAACAACCGACCGCAAAGACCCACGGAATCGCTCGACCCACACTTCTTCGATACGCCTTCGAGACGCCCACGACGAGCCGTCGTTGCCGCTTCACGCTCAAACGAGCCGCATGGGCGCAAGCGACACCCCTCGCTGGCCCTCCTCATCGTTTGACCGCGGGCTCTCGCCTCGACCGGCCGCGGGGGGAACCGTCCTGAGGTCCGCGGCAAATGCTCCTCCCCGTCGGGCATAGATTCTCGGGACGGGTGCGCTGGACGGCCTCGTCGAATAGACGCCTCGGTTCCGCCTTTCGTGCATGCCCCGAAAGCAGGGCACGGACCTCGATGCCGAGCGAAGCCAACAGCTGGTGAAGCATCACCGCCGTGGGCTGCGCCCAGGAGGGGCCGCTTACGAACCGCCCGTGGTAGTGGTCGTCCTGAAAGAGCAGCCTCTCGGCACGATGATAGACGAACGCGTTCTCCACGGCGTGACTCGTGGGACGCACGTACACCGTCAGGGGTCCGAGCTCCTGACCGTCCCGGAGCTCCATGACGCGAGCTGAACTTTGCCGTTCGGCGCGCTTCCTCGAGAGCACCTGACGTGCCGTAGGCGTCAGATAGACCGTGGCTCCCAGCGCGATCGCCTCTTCGAGACCATCCATGTGGTCGCGATGATGATGGGTGGCGATCGCCTTGGCGAGCGGCCACGCTCGATGCGTATGGCTCTCGAGGGCTTCGAATCGTGCCTTTAACCCGGCACTGGTATTGACCGCGATATAGGCTTGCTCGTGCTCAACGAAGAGTGAGTAGTCCTCCTGGCCTACCAGGTAGACGCCGGCACCCAGTTGGTCCACGGTCATACTCGAAGTATCCACGAGCCTTCGAGCGGGGCGGAGTCGATCCGAGAGCTCTAGAGCTTCGGACCGGTCGGGGTTGGGCGCCGTAGATAGTCTGGATGTGTACTCGACAAGAGTACCGTCTAGGAAACTCCTGGTCTCCCCAGCGAAGACAACCCCTTTGCTGCGTTGGTGCTCAGCAAAGACGATGTCCACGCGACCCACCGGCCGAGTCATACTAAGCCTGCGGATGAGGCCATCCTGCCCCACGTAGATCGTCAGAAGTGGGGTGTCCGGAGCCACCCGGAAGGCGAGAAGGTCATGGGTCCGTCCGTCGTAGAAGCGACGTCCCTCGTGGGAGAACTTCGCCTTCTCCACCGCGAGAGCGCGGGCCAAGAGAAGGTCTGAGCCCCGATAGTCGGGCGAGAAAGCGCCCAAAAACGAGCCCTCCGGATCTCGCTCAAACGTCATCTCGTTGTAGTCGACGGTGGCCGCCCCGTCGCCGTCGACGACGTACCGGTGGTGATAGACGTTGCCGTTTTGCCGCGTCCAGCGCTCAACCGTCCCTCGAAGCTTGCGAAACTCGAAGTACTTGACCATTCGGTCGGTCGCGAATTCGACGAACTCGGAGGACTGACCTTGGCCCGGCCAAGCTAACCTCCCATCGCTCTCGATACGAAGGCGGGCCAGCCTATGCAGGTGCGGACCACCATAAGCTCTCTCCAGTCGAGCTAAGACCTGGGAGCCAACCTCCGAGGAGGGGGCCCCTACCGAGGCCAAGAACAACGTCAGCGCGAGATACTCCATACATGGGCTCCTTTCGGTCGGAGCATCGCTACTACGGCATATGCCGTAGATCCAATCGCCCTCTTGTAAAAATTACGGCTTTTGTCGTAGATCCTTAGACCGATGGCGCGCGCCAAGCCCAGCCATGCTGAGGTCGAGATCCTTCAGTCTCTCTGGGATCGCGGACAGGCCACGGTGCGAGAGGTATATACGGACATTCAGGCTCATCGATCGGTGGGGTACACAACGACCCTCAAGCAGATGCAGCGCATGTTGGAGAAGGATCTCATCGAGAAGGTGGGAGCGGAGGGGCGGTCACATACTTATCGGGCGAAAGTAAAGCCTCAGCGGACCCGCAGCGCCCTTCTCGACCGACTGATCACCACGGCCTTCGATGGCTCCTCCAACGCACTGATTCTCCACGCTCTCGGGCGCGAGAGACCCTCGAAGTCGGAGATAGCGGAGATCCGAGCGCTCCTCGACGCGCTCGAGCAGGACGAAACGACGGAATGACCTGGCACCTCGACGCCCTCACCACCCTACGCGGCGTACTTCTCAGCTCGCTGTGGGCGGCCCTCGTGATCGCCACGCCGTGGGCGGGGATCAGCGCGCACTGGGGCCTCCCACGAACCCGAGCCGCTCACTCGACCTCCCGAGGCTCTCTCGGAGTCTTCTTCTTCGTGTGGGCGTCTACGCTTGCGGTGCTGAACGCCGCTGCCGCCCCTCGCCTGGTCATCAGCGACCCTGACTCCGCAAAGGTCTGGCTTCCGATGCTCCTCGATGGCTCCGCCTTTTGGGGCGCACTCCCCGAAGGCCTCACGGCCGCGCGTTGGGGCCCCTGGGAAGTCGTGTGGCTAGCGGGATTCGCGGTCTCCCTCGCTCGAGTGACGGCCGACCTATGGCGAATGAAGCGTCGGCTTCGTTCGACCCAGCCTCTCCGACTCGAGAGCGTGATCGGCGCTCGGGACACCCGCCTCGAGACCCATATGAAGGCCGCCCGTATCGCGGTGCGGACATCCCATCGCGTGCATCAACCCTGTGCCCTCGGCTTTTGGCGCCCCACGATCCTGGTTCCGGTCAGGTTCCTGGAGGACTTCCCGGCGCCCGAGCGGAGCGCTCTGCTGGCCCACGAGGTTGCCCATCTGGACCGCCACGACGTCCCCAAGAACCTCGCCCTGCACCTCCTGGGCGCAGTTCTCTGGTTCAACCCGGGATTTCTCTTCCTCCGCCTCGCCTATATTCGAAGCCGGGAGTTGGCCTGCGACGTCCGCGCGTGTCGCTACCTCGACTCACCCGTGGCGCTGGCGAGAGCTCTGGAGAGGGTGGCTCGCGCCGAACCCTCTCCGCTTCCGGGGCTGGCCAGCCTGGGTGGGGGATGCGCGCTCCTGACGCGGGTGCGGGCGCTGGTCGGGAGGTCGCCTCCGCTCCCGCTTCGTCGAGGCGTCGCCGGCGCGGCGGTCGTCCTGGCCTCGGCGAGCTTCGGCGTCGTCACCGCTCAAGTGACGGCTTCGACCTACTTCAGGGAACGATCTCGCGATAGCTACCTTTCCGCCGAACGCCTAGACCTCGATCAGTTTACGGCCGATGTCTGCACTCTGCTTCGCGACGATGGCCTGTACGAGACAGATCAGTTCGGGGGCGGCTACGGCCCGGTGTCGCTTACGGTTCGCGATCGCGAGGCGGTCATCAATGGATCCCGCGTGCCCTCTCCAACCCAGGAGCGGCTCCGTAGCATCTTCGCGGACCATGGCGTCCGATGGCGCGAGGAGACCTTCCTGCGCTTCTATCAGGCCGACTCCGAGGTGGGACACCGCGCGGGGAGCGCGAGAGTAGGCGAGCGCATCGGCACCGGTCGCTGGCTCAAGAATGTCCCGGAGGAGCTCTGAGCTGGTGGTTTCAGCCGTACTTTTGTGCGTGCTTACGAAGCGTGCCTTCCACCCGCTCCAGCGCGCTTAGTACTTGATCGTGAACCGACCCCAGCTTCTTCCCTCTCGGAAGGCGGGCGTGAGCCGTACACACTCTGTCGATGGCTTTACTCCGATCGACCAGCTCCTCCGCCCAAGCTCGAAAGTCATCGGTGGCACCTTCTCGCCGCTCCAGCACCCGCCCCAAAGTAGGATGAAAGCTGAGGCGCTCTCCCCAAGGGAACGGCAGGTAGTTCAGCGTAGCGTCGACGTGAAGCGTCCGACTGGCTCGATGCACGGCCAGTACGGACGAAAAGTGCAGGTTCTGATTGGAGGGAACAAAGTCGACGCCTCGCGGCACGGAGAAGTCGAAGTCTTCACGAAACAGAGCCGCAAAGGCCGTCGACTCCGTCTTCTCGGGAGCCCACGAGAGCTGAGGGATCCTCTCCTGGTGACGCTTGGTCCCGTACAGGCGAGCCCCCGGGAACTGGTCTGCCACCGCCTTCACGTGGATAGTGTGAAATGGGTGGAGGTTGATGATGGCCTCGATCATCTTCCCTCCGTCGGTTCGAGCCAACACCTCATCGGCGACGTTGCCCTCCAACGTGTAGCAGTCCAGAAGCACGAAGCGGCCGCTGTGAAGGCGGACCAATGAACTCTGGGTGCCGAGGTCCAAGAGCCCCAGGACCTTGAAGCTCCCCCGGATGTTCCAAAACCCTTCGGCGATAGGGATCAGTCGGTCGACCATAGCTTTCCCTCGCACCTTGGTCGGATCAGGACGAGCGCTTTCGCCGAGCCTCGAGCATGGCTCGAATGTTGGCGACCTCTCGCATCGCAATCTCCCGCTCTTCCTCCTCCGTCTTCGGAGGACGGACCCGCCCCTCGAGCCAGCTCACGCTCTCATCCGGGATGTCCTCAAGAAAGCGGGAGCGGGTTCGATCTACGACCTGGCCGTATCGAGCGCGATGCTTGGACCAGGTGATCGTCAACTTCTCCTTCGCACGGGTGACCGCGACGTAGGCCAGGCGGCGCTCCTCGGCCAGCTCACCCCCATCATGGACGGTGCGACGATGGGGCAAGAGCTCTTCCTCCCAGCCGATCGCATAAACATGCGGCCACTCGAGCCCTTTGGCCGCGTGGATAGTGCTCAAAACCACCCGCTCTCGGGCCTCCTCTTTGCCACGCTGCGCGTCCTCGAAGCCAGACAGCGCGAGATCACCCAGGAACCCCTCGAGCGAACCTAACTCCTCGGGCGCCAGATCTCGATCCTCGTCGTCATCAATCTCCCCATCGGTACTTCTTCGCCGCTGCTCGAAACGTTCGAGCTGACGGATGATGGCACGCACATTCTCAACCCGTCGCTCGGCTGCGGCTGCATCGTCTGAAGCGGCGAACAACGCCCCTTCTACCCCCACCGCCTCGAACAGCTTCTTGACGACCGTGGAAGCTTTACGCCGGACCAGCAGACGTCGATGGGTATCGAACACCGACACCAAGCCGAGAGCCGCGTCGGCGCCCCGAGAGGTCAGGTCCTCAACTTCATCCGCACGCCGCAAAGCGGAAAAGAGGCTTGCGTCGTGTTCCCTCGACCAGGCTTCGAGCCTCTGCACGGTCGTGTCCCCGAGGCCACGCGGAGGCCAGTTGAGGATCCGTCTCAAGGCCTGCTCCTCATCCGGATGGTGGAGCTCGCACTTCGCACTCATCATGTCCCCTACCGAGTGGTAGGGGGGCTCGATCTCTTCGACCGCAGGGAAGTCAAAGACGCGCTCGCCTATCTCAGGGTGCTCCACAATCCGGATGAGGAGCAGGCCTTGAGACGGATCCTCAACTGGCCTCCGCGTGGCCTCGGGGACACGACCGTGCAGAGGCTCGAAGCCTGGTCGAGGGAACACGACGCAAGCC
>JBCBRU010000213.1:0-12884 GCA_039819565.1 Myxococcota bacterium
GATGCGTTCATGCAGTGGTGGTACGGCCACAACGCCGTCGCCTTCTTCCTGACGACGCCGTTCCTCGGGTTGATGTACTACTACCTGCCCAAGGCGGCGAATCGCCCGGTCTTCAGCTACCGGCTATCGATTCTCCACTTCTGGTCGATCGTCTTCATCTATATCTGGGCCGGCCCCCATCACCTCCACTACACGGCGCTCCCCGAGTGGAGGATGGAAAGGCGATAGGAGAAGACGGGACGATTCGCGGCCTTCGGCAGGAAATAGTACATCAGCCCTAGGAAGGGGGTGGTGAGGAAGAAGGCGACGGCGTTGTGGCCGTACCACCACTGCATGAAGGCATCCTGCACGCCGGCGTACAGGCTGTAGCTCTTCATCGCGAAGACGGGCAGCGCGAGGTTGTTGAAGACGTAAAGGATGGTAATCGCGACGATGGTGGCGATGTAGAACCAGAGCGCGACGTACATGTGTCGCTCTCGACGCCGGGCGATGGTGCCAAAGAAGTTGACGGCGAAGACCACCCAGATGGCTGCGACCATCAGGTCGATGGGCCACTCCAGCTCCGCGTATTCCTTCGACTGGGAAAAACCGAGGGGGAGGGAAACGGCGGCGGCCACGATGATGGCTTGCCAACCCCAAAAGTGGATACGGCTGAGGGTATCGTTGAACATCCTCGCCTTGAGGAGTCGCTGGCTCGAGTAATAGACGGCCGCGAAGATCGCGTTGCCGGCGAAGGCAAAGATGGCCGCGTTCGTATGCAGCGGACGCAGTCGCCCGAACGTAAGAAAGGGCAGGCCGAAGCTCAGCTCTGGGAAGGCGAGCTGGAGGGCGATGATGAGCCCAACCAAAGTCCCCACGAGCGCCCAGATGACGGTCGCGGTCGCGAACTTCCTAGAGATGTCGTCGTCGTAGGTGAAGGTCTCTTGTACGGTCGTCGATTGCACGGTCGAAGATCTCTCTCTTCCGACCCGAGCCTCAGGGCGGTGGGTCGAGAGGCCGTTGTGCAACGCGGATGCCAGCGGTCGCGCCGAGGTCCGCGGACGGGGCGGACGGCGCGTCGTTACGAGCTTGTGACGAGGGTAACCGTCCTAAGACGATGTGCGGATAAACCCTCAGGAGGGCGGGTGGACCGGTCCTATTGGGCAGCCGGGAGATCGGCGGGGGTGAGGCCGTCGCGCTGACGGAGCTGGCGCTCTACGAAGAGCTCCCCGGCGCGATAGGACGAGCGCACGAGGGGGCCGGAGGCGACGTAGCCGAAGCCGAGGCTTCGAGCCATCTCCGCGTAGCGGTCGAACACGGCCGGGTGAACGTACTCCACCACCGGCAAGTGCTTCCGCGAGGGGCGCAGGTACTGGCCCAGGGTTACGATGTCTACATCTCGGTCCCGAAGGTCGCGGAGGGTCTGTTCCACTTCGGCCTCGGTTTCGCCCAGGCCCACCATGATCGAGCTCTTGGTGAGGAGGTTGGGGGCAAGGTGCTTGGCGTTCTCCAGAACGTCGAGCGACTGCGCGTAGCTGGCCCGCGGGTCCCGCACCTCGGCCGTCAGGCGCGCGACCGTTTCCACGTTGTGGGCCAGGACCGCGAGCGGCGTCTGACAGATCGTGGCTAGCGCCTCCTCGTTGCCCATGAAGTCCGGGATGAGCATCTCCAGAAGGGTGTCTGGAGACGCGCGTCGGATCGCAAAGAGGCAGCGGGCCAGATGACCGGCGCCCCCGTCGGGGAGCTCATCGCGGTTGACCGAGGTCAGCACCACGTAGCCGAGACCCATGGCCTCGACCGCCTCGGCCACGTGGGCGGGCTCGTCCTGGTCCAAGGCAGGGGGGCGCTTCGCCGTGTTGACGGCGCAGAAGCGACAGCCGCGGGTGCAGGTGTCGCCCATGAGCATGAACGTGGCTGTGCCTCCGCCCCAACACTCTCCGATGTTCGGACACTGGGCCTCCTCGCACACGGTGGCGAGTTTGAGGTTTCGGGCTCGCGACTTGAGGACCGTGTAGTTGTCCCCGCCTGGGGCTCGGATCTTGAGCCACTCCGGCTTGCGCCGGCTGGGGCCCAGCGAAGACCCGCTCGCATCCTGAATGATGGGAAGACTCGTGCGCACGAACGGCAGTTAACACCCCGTTCGAGGGCCGACAAACGCGATCGTCAGGCTCCCTTCGAGGTGCCTCGTCTCACCCCGAGCGCCGTTACGAGATAGAGCCCCGCCCCCGCCCCCATGAGCCCGGAGAGACCCAGCTCGGGGGCGATCAAGAGCGCCAGGGCCAGCCCCGCCACGGACGCGGCGGCGTTGATGGCCCAACCCGTGGCTGCCGCCTCCGCGCTGCGGTCCCGCAAGAGGGACGGGAGCGCGCCCCCCAGGCCGGCTCCGAGGGTGCCGGATAGGATGAGGCCGATCGTCCACCGCGCGAGCTTCCCGAGGGGGAGGGCGAGACCCACCAAGGGCCCCGTCGCGACCGCTGAAATCGCGGCCGCTCCCGCCGCCACCCCCAACGCGACGGCGGGCGGGAAGGCGCCGAGGAGCCAGCTCCCGGCTCCCGTGCCCACGAGGAGACCGGCCAGGCCGACCGCCACGGCGGCGCTCGGGTCTCCAAGGAGGAGACCCAGGAGGCCCAGGAGGCCGATCTCCACCGCCATGAAAGCCAGACCGACCGCGGCTGGGGACAGCGGCCGGGCCCGCTTCGGTCGACGCCAGAGGCCCACGGCGAGGCCGAGGAGCGTGCTCTCGAGGAGGAGGGCGATGAGCGCGAGCTCGGCCAGGGGATGCTCTTCGATCAGGAGCCGGGTCGGTGCGCGCGCGCCCCCCAGTCCCGGCAAGGCTTGGCCGAGGGTCCAGCGCCGATGAAAGAAGGGGCGGTCGTCGGTCGGGAGGGCCGGACGAGGTTCGGCCTCCGTAGGAGAAGGGTCCGGGTCCGCAAGGGCGGCGCTCACCGCCGAGGGGAGCCCGGAGCTCCGATCGGGCGTGTGCTCGAGGATCCGTCCTCTCGATCGGAGAGCCTCAATGAGAGCCTTCACCTCCCCGTCCCGCCACGCCTCAGCCACCAAAAGGGCGCCGAAGAAGCTCCCGCGGCGATCCCGCCAGGCCAACGTACGTGGGGCCGGGGGCGAGCCCGGGCCGGCCGCCGCGGCGACGGTCCGGGCCAGCCGCGGCAGCTGAATCACGGGGCGCGTCACGAGGAGGAGGCCCCCTTGGGCCCGACGGTCGAGCGTTCGCCGGAGCGCCTCCACGGTGAGCATGTGGTCTTCGGTGAGGCCGAGCGCACCGCCGGCGGTGGCCGCGTTCGTGATGGTGTGGGCCATGAGGACCACATCGAATCTCTCCTCGGTGCGCTCGAGGTAGCTCCGGGCGTCCTCCACCACGAGGGTGACTCTCGGGTCTTCGGCGAGAAAGGCCGGGGTGGCCTCGGCGAGCCCCGGGTTGACCTCGACCCCCACCACTTGGCGAGCCCCAGCCTCGAGAGCGTCTTTGATCTCCCAGCCGACCCCGCTCCCCACCACGAGCACCCTTCCCCCCGGCCGAAGAGCCAAGACGAGGGCCGCGTCGTCCGAGGAGATTGGACCCGGCGTGGGGATGCGCACCGCCGCCACCCCGCCATCGATGAGCCACCTGCCTCCCCGCCCTCCCGGGATGCGGTCGAGCCGGGCGTGAGCCGTCCAGCGGGTCTCCAGGGTGTCTGAGAAGTTCGCGACCCCAGGCGCCTTCGAGGGGTCGACGGAGGCGGGAAGGGGGAGGCCGCCCACTCCGGCCACGAGGAGCACCGCGGCTACACCCCGGGCCCCGCGCGCGGGGTGAAGGACGGCGGACGCGCCGGCCCCGAGGGCAGCCCCGAGCCACAGTGCGGGCGGGCCTCGGCACCACGGAACGAGCGCGAGGGCGGCGAGGGCCCCCGCCGCGGCCCCCGCGAGGTCCGCCGCGTACAGCTGCGGGAGGCGGTCGAGATCTCGCGCCAGCACCAGCGCGATCGCCGCTCCGGCCAGGGCGAAGGGAAGGGCGAGGACGAGATAGAGGGCGCCGAGTCGGAGCCAGCCCAACCCCCCGAGCCGCAGGCTTGCGAGCTCGAATCCCACCCCCTCCGAGAGAATCTGGGCGATCGGGACGGACACCGCGAACGCCAAGGCCAATCGCGCCGAGGTGTGGTCGTCGGCCTCGGGAGCCGCGGCGCGACCGGCCGCCCAGCGGGCTCCGACCGCGGTGCCGAGCATGGCCGTGCTCACCGCGAGAAAGGCGAAGACGTGGACGGTGCGGGCGGAGAGGAGCCGTGTCCACACCACCTCGGCGAGGAGCACGCCGCTCGAGAGGAGGAAGAGGCCGAGCGCCCGACGCCGCATCCTGGGATGGGCTACGCCGGCCGAAGGAGGAGGTAAACGGGGGAAGGTCCCCGCCGCCGAGGACCGAGGTCCCAGCGGCAGGGGATGCACAGCTAGTTGGCTTCGGACCAGTCGGCGTCGATGACGTTCTCGTCATCCTTCTTGGCGCCGGGGGTGGTGTCCTCGCGGGGCGGAGCGCCGCCCCCCGCGCCGGGACCTCCGGCGTCGGGGCCCCCGTCCGGCCCCGAAGCGGACGCGTAGAGCTTCTCGGCCATCTTGCTGGAAGCCGCCATGAGCTTTTCCTCAGCCGCGGTCCAGGCCGCCTCGTCCTCACCCTTGAGGGCCTCACGAGCCTCCTCGAGGGCGGCGTTGACCTCCTGGCCGATCTCCACGTCGAGCTTGTCCTTGCTCTCGTTCATGGTCTTCTCGACCTGGTAGACGAGGTTGTCGAGCTTGTTGCGCTTCTCGACTCGCTGACGGCGGTCCTCGTCGTCCTTCTCGTGGGCCTTGGCGTCATCCACCATGCGGTTGATGTCGTCGTCGGACAGCCCGGAAGAGGCTTCGATCTTCACCGACTGCTCGCGTCCGGTCGCTTTGTCCTTCGCCGAGACGTTCACGATGCCGTTGGCGTCGATGTCGAAGGTCACTTCGATCTGAGGCACCCCGCGCGGCGCGGGAGGGATCTGATCGAGGATGAACTTGCCGAGCGTCTTGTTGCCCGCCGCCATCTTCCGCTCGCCCTGAAGGACGTGCACCTCGACCTGGGTCTGACCGTCCGCCGCCGTCGAGTAGGTCTCGCTCTTGCGGGTCGGGATGGTCGTGTTCCGCGGGATGAGGGCGTGAAAGACGCCGCCCAAGGTCTCGATGCCCAGCGACAGCGGGGTCACGTCGAGAAGCACGATGTCCTTCGCGTCACCCGAGAGGACGCCGCCCTGGATGGCGGCACCGACGGCCACCACCTCGTCCGGGTTTACGGACCGGTTGGGGTCCTTCCCGAAGAACTTCTTCACCTCCTCCTGGATGAGGGGGATGCGGGTCGAGCCACCGACGAGCACGACCTCGTCGATCTCGCGGGCAGACTTCTTCGCGTCCTCGAGGCAGCGCTTCACCGACTCGAAGGAGCGGGCCACGAGATCCCCGACGAGCGCCTCGAACTTGGCTCGGGTCAGGGTGAGCTGAAGGTGCTTCGGACCGCTTGCGTCCGCGGTGAGGAAGGGGAGGTTGATCTCGGTCTCGAAGGCGCTCGAGAGCTCGATCTTGGCCTTCTCCGCCGCCTCCTTGAGGCGCTGCATCACCATCTTGTCGCCGGACACGTCGATGCCCGAGTCCTTCCGGAACTCGTCGGTGAGGTATTTGATGATGGCCTGGTCGAAGTCGTCACCGCCGAGGTGGGTGTCGCCGTTGGTGGCCACCACCTCTACGACGCCCTCACCCACCTCGAGGACCGAGATGTCGAAGGTGCCGCCGCCAAAGTCGTACACCGCGATGATCTCGTTGGACTTCTTGTCGAGGCCGTAGGCCAGAGCGGCGGCCGTGGGCTCGTTGATGATGCGGCGCACCTCGAGTCCGGCGATCTTGCCGGCATCCTTGGTGGCCTGGCGCTGGGCGTCGTTGAAGTAGGCAGGAACGGTGATGACCGCTTCCGTGACTTCCTCTCCGAGGTGCGCCTCGGCGGCGCGCTTCAGCTTTTGGAGGACCTTGGCGGAAATCTCCGGCGGGGCGTAGGTCTTGCCGCCCACCTGAATGGCCACGTCGCCGTTGCTGGCGGCGACCACCTCGTACGGGACGCGCTCTGACTCGCGGGTCGAGTCGCCGTGCTTCATACCCATGAAGCGCTTTACGGAGGCCACGGTTCGAGTGGGGTTGGTGACGGCCTGTCGACGCGCGACCTGACCAACCAGAATCTCTTCCTTGTCGGTCCAGGCGACCACAGAAGGCGTGGTCCGGGCCCCCTCTTCGTTGACGAGCACCTTGGTCTCGCCGCTCTCCATGACGGCCACCACCGAGTTGGTGGTGCCGAGGTCGATGCCGATCACTCGTTTGGACATACTATTGAAATCTCCTTGGTTTTTCCCTCGAGGGAGGAGCAGCTCCAGAGGAGGCGCGCGCCGCTGTTCCCTCGCTGGCCGGGAAGCTAGCCACTCCATTTCCGGCGTCAAACCGCTCGTTTCGGAGACGGCATCGCCCTCGCTGGAGCTCCGCATCCGGCGCCTTACGGGCGGCCTCGCGGCCACCGCCCGCATTTTGGCGAAAGAAATCGCAGCTCTCGCGCGTTCGGCTCGCGGTAAGGAGCAGCGCGGGGAACGAGCAGGCGACTTGAGGGCGCTCGCCGCGAGGCTGAGCCTAGCCCGTCGGTTGGGTCAGGGCTCAACCCGTCGTTGACAGGCGAAATGGCCGACGCTATGCCGCTTCGTCACGTCGGTCGGTCGTTCTCAGGCCCGCCGCTCCGCAAGACGTGTTGCGTACCCCGTGCGGACAAACGAAGGGAAATCAATGAAGACTGGTGCAGCTGTCATGGGCTTCATCTTCTCTGCGGTCGTCGGCGGCGTCGTGGGCTACTCGATTCGAGGGTCCCAGGATGCCTCCCCGCAGAAGAAGATCGAGGTCGCGAAGACCGTACCGACGCCCGCGGCCCCCACGCCCGGAAACGTCGACATCTACAAGGTCCCCGTCGGGACTTCGCAGCAGAAGGGACCAAGCGACGCGCTGGTCACCATCGTGGAGTTTTCGGACTTCCAGTGCCCGTTCTGCTCGCGCGTGGGTCCCACCCTCGAGCAGGTCGAGCGGACCTACGGCGACGATGTTCGCATCGTGTTCAAGCACCAGCCGCTTCCCTTCCATCGGGACGCCCCGCTGGCCTCCGAGTACGCCCTCGCCGCGGGTGAGCAGGGCAAGTTCTGGGAGATGCACGACAAGCTCTTCGCCAACCAGAAGCAGCTCAAGGAGCCTGATCTCAAGCGCTACGTGACCGAGCTCGGTCTCGACCAGGGCAAGATCGACGCCTTCGTGGCCTCCGGAAAGGGCAAGAAGATCATCCAGGCCGACCAGGCTCTGGCCCGTAAGGTGGGCGCCAACGGCACCCCGGCGTTCTTCATCAACGGCGAAAAGCTCAGCGGGGCTCAGCCCTTCGACAACTTCAAGCGCGTGATCGATGCGGCCCTGGCCCGAGCCAAGAAGGCCGTCTCCGGCGGCGCCAAGAAGGCGGACGTGTACGCGGCGCTGATCGCGAACGGCCGGGAGTCCGCGCCCCCGCGGCCCCAGGCTCCGGCCCCGCCCCCCGCAACCCGCCAGAAGATCGCGCTCGTCGACGGGACGCCCAGCAAGGGGGGGCAGTCCCCCCTCGTCACCATCGTCGAGTTCTCCGACTTCCAGTGCCCCTTCTGCTCCCGGGTCAACCCGACCATCAAGCAGGTCATGGACACCTACGGGGACGACGTTCAGATCCGGTTCCGGAACCAGCCCCTCTCCTTTCACAAGCAGGCGATGCCCGCCGCGAAGGCGGCGCTGGCGGCTGGGCTCCAGGGCAAGTACTGGGAGATGCACGACAAGCTCTTCGCGAACCAGCGCGCTCTCGGCGACGAGGACCTCAAGCGCTACGCCGGCGAGCTCGGGCTCGACGTCGCGAAGTTCGAGGCGGACATGGCGAGCGACGCCGTGGCCAAGGTCATCGCCCAAGATCAGAAGGATGCGGCCAAGTATGGGGCCCGAGGTACCCCCACCCTGTTCGCGAACGGGGTCCCGATTCGCGGTGCTCAGCCCTTCGCGGCCTTCAAGAAGGTCATCGACGAAGAGATCGCCTTCGCCAAGAAGCTGGTCGAAGAGGGTACGCCGCGGGCCAAGATTCACGAGACGGTGATCGCCAAGAAGGGCGGTCAGACGGTGGCGGCGGCAGCTGGGGCCAAGGCGGCCCCCGCGAAGCCCGCGGCGCCTGCGAAGCCGGTTAACGTCGAAATCGGCAACGCTCCGACCTTCGGTAGCAAGGACGCGCCCGTGAAGGTGGTGGTCTTCTCGGACTTCGAGTGCCCCTTCTGCTCCCGCGTGAACCCTTCGATCGACCGCATCAAGAAGGAGTACGGGGACAAGGTCTCGGTGTCCTTCAAGCACTTCCCGCTCTCCTTCCACAAGAACGCCCGCCCCGCCGCGGTGGCGGCCATGGCCGCTCATCGCCAGGGCAAGTTCTGGGAGATGCACGACAAGCTCTTCTCGAACCAGCGCTCGCTCACCCGAGAGAGCTTCGTGGGCTTCGCGGAGGACCTGGGCCTCGACGTCGGGAAGTTCGAAAAAGACCTCGACGACCCCTCGCTCCAGTCGTGGATCGACTCCGACATGCGTCAGGGAGGCAGCGTGGGCGTCCGCGGGACGCCGGCCACCTTCGTGAACGGTCGACTCGTCTCCGGCGCGCAGCCCTTCGAGGCTTTCAAGACCTTGATCGACGCCGAGCTCGAGGGCTGATTTCGCCCGTCCATCGGGCATCTGCGCCCCTCCTCATCCTCACCCGACGCTCAGACGTCTACCCGACTTGAATTGGTGAGTCGGAGTTTCGTATGGTCCCGCTCACATGTCGGGTGAGTCCTACGCTTCCTCGGACCGGACCTCACCGCGACATCCGCGCGCGCTGTTCCTCTCCCCAGCGGCGGCGACCCTCGTCTTCGTGGGGGCACGTCTGTGCGTGGGCCTTGGGGCGAGCCCCGAAGGGCCGGCTGCGGGTCTGGCCGCCGGTCATGTCTCGAGCGCTGAATCTCCCCGGGTAGTGGTGAAGATACGAAGCGTGGCCTCGGCCAAGAAGCGGCCCCATCGGGTCCCTTCCACGGAGTCTGAGCTCCTCGAGCTCCTCCGCCGCGACGGCACGGTACTGTTCACCGCCGAGGAGGCCGACGTGGTCGAGGTGCCGGCCCAGGAGTTTTCGCTCGAAGAGGTGGGCGTCATCACCGTGGCGCCCCGATCGCGCTGACGGCGCCGTTTTCCCAAGCCTGGTCGGAACGTCCGTGGGACACCGACGAGGTGGCCCGCCCCCACAATCTTCGCCGGCTTGTCGCCTACGTCGCCCCTGAGCGATCCCGGTACCGCGCCGCGATCTTCTATTCGGTCCTGAACAAGCTCTTCGACATCGCTCCCGAGATCCTCATTGGAGTGGCGGTCGACGTGGTGGTGAAGCGCGACGAGAGCTTCTTGGCTCGTTTCTTCGCCACGCCCCAGGCGCAGCTCATCGCGCTCGCGGTGCTGACCAGCGTCATCTGGGCGGGGGAGTCGTGGTTTCAGTATCTCTACCAGCGGACCTGGCGCGGCCTCGCCCAGCGCGTTCAGGCTCGCGTGCGCTCCGAGGTCTATGCCCATGTCCAGGCCCTTCCCGTGGCTTCGTGGCAGGAGCGGAGGAGCGGCGAGCTTCAGACGCTTCTCACCGAGGACGTGAACCAGCTGGAGCGATTCCTGAATGGCGGCGTGAACGACATCATCCAGGTTGTGACCTCCACCACCGCGGTCACCCTGGTGTTCTTCGTCTTGGCGCCCGAGGTCGCGGTCCTGTCCGTCCTTCCCATCCCCATCATCCTCCTCGTGGCCTCGGGCTTTCAGCGGGGTCTGGCCACTCGCTACGTGGCGGTGAGGGAGGCCGGGGGGAGGCTCGGGGCCCGCCTCACGGCCCAGCTGCGCGGTTTGGCTACGGTGCGGGCCTTTACCGCGGAGGCTCAGGCCCAGGCTGCACTCGAGGCCGACAGCGAGGCCTACGTCCGCGCGAACCTCAGCGCCATCGGGTGGAGCTCGGCCTTCGTGCCGGTGGTTCGGATGGCCATTCTCATCGGCTTCGTCGTCACGCTGGTCTTCGGCGGGTTGAGAACGCTGGACGGAAGCCTCGGCGTGGGGGCCTTTTCGGTTCTCGTCTTTTTGACCCAGCGGCTCCTCTGGCCGTTCACGCGCCTCGGTGAAACCGTCGATCTCTACCAGAGGAGCATGGCTTCGGCCGGTCGCCTCTTCGATGTGCTCGCGCTGCCCGTCGAGGATCGGGGTGGGGGCCGCCCGGTCCCCGAGACCCCGGCGGACCTCGTGTTCGACAGCGTCGCCTTCCGATATCCCGGAGCCAACCGAGACGCCCTGGCCGGCGTGGAGCTCGAGGTCCCGGCCCGAAGCTTCGTCGGCCTGGTCGGAACCACCGGATCCGGGAAGAGCACCTTGGTGCGTCTGCTCCTGCGCTTCTACGCGCCGGACGCAGGGCAGATTCGGCTCGGCGGCTCGCCGCTGGCTGACCTCGACGTGACCGATCTGCGAGACCGCATCGGCTGGGTCGAACAGGACGTCTTCGTCTTCTTCGGGACGGTGGCGGAGAACATCGCTCTCGGGCGTCCCCACGCGACCCGCCCGCAGATCGAAGAAGCGGCGCGGGCCGCGGAGCTTCACGGGTTCATCGTCGGCCTCCCGGATGGGTACGACACCGTGGTGGGAGACTTCGGGACGACTTTGTCGGGGGGGGAGCGGCAGCGCCTGGCCATCGCTCGTGCGCTCATCAAAGATCCTCCGATACTCGTCTTCGACGAGGCGACCTCTGCCGTCGACAACGAGACCGAGGCTGCGATTCATCGCTCGATCGCCCGAGCAGCGCAGGGGCGGACGGTCATCGCCATCGCGCACCGACTGTCGACGGTGCGCGAGGCGGACCAGATTGTCGTCCTTTCAGAGGGGAGGATTGTGGAACGAGGGACCCACGCCACCCTCGAGGCGGCCGGTGGGTTCTACGCGCGACTCCTCGAGGCGGCCGCCTAGAACTCCGCGAGTCCACGGCCAGGGGAGCTGGTCCCCGAGGTCTTCGTCCGGAGAGGGGTTAGTCGACCGCCGGATCCTTTGGGTGGTCGGACGGCCTCTCCGTCCTGAGGGCCGGGCGGCCCGCGGGCAGATGCCCAGCCACCGGGACGAAGGGCCCGAGGCCCCATCCCGCACGGGCGGCTGCGAACAGTTCGGTCCAGAACCAGATCTTGTCTTCGCGGCCGGCGCTGCTGCCGCCGGCGTGCTCAACGTCGATGTGGGTAGCAGATGCGTGTTTCATACCTTGTGTTCCTCAGGTTGGACGTCACTCGTGCTTGAGTTCCGTTCGGGCGTGTTCTGATAACAATAACGCGGTCCGTCAAGCGGTGTTCGACCTTGGGCTTTGCGCACATCATCGGTCGCCTTGACCGGGGAATTAGGGGGTCGGATCCTGGATTCGTGCCCGAAATGCGAAAGAACGTGGTGACTGGGGAGCTGGTCATCGTGGCCCCGGAGCGCGCGCGGCGACCGCGGGACGCCCAGGAAAACCCTAAGGACATCCCTTCCTACGCTCGGAGCTGCCCCTTCTGTCCCGGCCAGGAGCACGAGACTCCGCCCCCGACCCACGTCCGAGAGGTCGACGGCCGGTGGGCGGTTCGGGTGGTGCCCAACAAATTCTCAGCTCTCGCGGCCGGGGGGGAGCCGTGGGCCCAGCACCAGGGACTCATGCCTCGGGGCGGAGCGGCCGGGCCGCATGAGGTCATCATCGAGGGGCAGAATCACGGGGCCCGCTTTTGGCAGATGGACCCGCGGGTTCGCCAAGCGGTCATCGAGGCTTGGCACCATCGGCTCAGCGACTTCTACGGCCGGCCCTCGGTCAAGCACGTGGCGCTGTTCAAGAACCACGGTCCGGCGGCCGGCGGATCCCTCACCCACCCCCACTCCCAAATCGTGGGGCTCCCCGCGGTACCCGGGCGCTTCGAGCACCGTCGGATGATCGCGATTCAGCATCAAATGGAGACCGGACGCTGCCTGATGCGCGACGTCCTCGCCTCGGAACAAGGGGGACCGAGGGTCGTCCTGGACACCGATGACTTCCTGGTCTTCGTGCCGTTCGCGGCGTTCTCCCCCCTTCATGTGTGGATCGTTCCCAAGGCGTATGGGTCGAGCTTTGCCACCGTGAAGACCGCCACGAGAGCTCGTTTGGACGGGGTCCTGAGCCCGATCTTGCAGGCTATCGATGCGGTCGGAGGCCAGCCCGACTTCAACCTCATGGTGCTGGGGGGGCGTCCCGAGAGTTCCGGAGACGGCGCGACGCAGTGGTACATCTCGATCGTCGGGCGCACGACCAAGGCGGCGGGGTTCGAGCTCGGAACCGGTATGTACATCAACCCATCGTCTCCCGAAGAGCAGGCTGGATTGCTTCGGACGGCTCTGCCCGAGACTTGATGGGTGGCGGCGGGCTCAGGCCGTAGCCGCCCCCAGCTCCGTGAAGGCGGCGCGTAGGCATCCCACGAAGAAGTCGATGTCGGGGAGGATCTCTCGCGTCGAGATCACGTTGAACGTGATCTCCCCGTTGTAGCTCGGGGTGGCGATGAACAGCCCCATGCCCGCCCCGAGAGGCGCAAGACCCATGTTTCTCACGAGCCGGGCGCCGTTCGCGTAGAGGGGGACCTGGGGACCCGGGACGTTGGAGACGAAGAGATTACAAAGGTGAGGTCTCAGCGAGGGCTGCAGGAGGAGTCGGCTCGCCAAGAGCTGAGTCGCAGCCGGTACGTGCTGAGTGAGATCGGTCATGATTCTGGCAGAGAGACCCGCTTTGGCCTCCTTGCTTCGCCTCGAAGCGTCCC
>JBCBRU010000214.1:0-12838 GCA_039819565.1 Myxococcota bacterium
CCTGTCTGGTTGTTTAGTTGCATCCGGGGTGCGGCAGTTTTCGCCCCGGGCGTCCACGCGAGAAGGGCGAATATGGGCCATATGCAACCGACGAGTGGCGAAGCCGGCGGGGGCGCCAGGGGCGAAAAGCGCCCGCGAATTATGTAAGGAATCAGCCTGACAGGGGACTAGACCGACGCCCTGGATCGTCGAGCTCCGAGGGGACTCCGCTCCGGCTCCCGGTCCGATGCCCCGATCTTGAGGGGCTATCGCGGGGCTTCGTGACCTGGGAAGGTCCAAACCGTAGGACAGCCCCATGACTGCAGCTCCTGTCGAATCCCAGTCCGGACGCGTCGCCACCTGGAGCGAGCTCCCGGACCGCACCCCCACCTACGCCCTCGTCGCCAACGTCGACCTGGTCGTCGTGCGCTACGGCGAGGACGTCTCCGTCCTCTACGGTCGGTGTCTGCATCGCGGGGCCCTGCTGTCGGACGGCACCGTCGAGGGCGACAACCTCGTTTGCGGGCTGCACTACTGGGACTACCGGGTCGACACCGGCATCAGCAGCTACAATCCGGACGAGCGTCTGACGAAATTCAAGTCGTGGATAGATACGGTCGATGATGCGGTCTACGTCGACGTCGAAGAGGTCGAGGCTTTTCATCGGGACCAGCCCCAACCCTATCAGCGATCTAAGTATCTGGGCCTCTACGCGGACCACCACGGTGCTCCGGAGGAGCCCTTCAACGCTCGGATTCGCCGGATGGCCACGCAGGGCCTGTCCTCTCACCACGGAGACGTCTCGGCCATGGGGGTGCCCCTCACGGAGCTCCCGCGGTGGGATGACCTCCTGCTCCTCACCGCCCAGCTGTGGCGGCGGCCCCTCATGGACCACGACGCCGTCGAGACGGGGGTCGTCATCGGGGCCACCGCAGCCAAGCCCCTCGCGCTCGACATCCCCCTGTTCGTCAGCGACATGAGCTTCGGAGCCCTCAGCGAAGAGGCCAAGGTGGCCCTCGCCAAGGGCGCCGAGGCCGCGGGCACCGGCATCTGCTCCGGCGAGGGGGGGATGCTCCCCGAAGAGCAGGCCAACAACTCGAGATACCTTTACGAGCTGGCCTCCGGTCGCTTCGGCTACGCCCTCGAAAAGGTGAAGCGCACCCAAGCCGTCCACTTCAAGTCCGGACAAGGGGCCAAGACGGGCACCGGGGGCCACCTCCCCGGCAACAAAGTCATCGGCAAGATCGCGGAGGTGCGAGGCCTCGATGAAGGCACGCCGGCGGTCTCGCCGCCCACCTTCGCGGACCTCGTGACCGTCGACGACTATCGCAAGGTGGCCGACGAAGTCCGGGCCGCCACGGGCGGCATCCCGATCGGGTTCAAGCTCAGCGCCCAGCACATCGAGCGGGACATCGACTTCGCCCTCGAGGCGAGCGCCGACTACATCATTCTCGACGGCCGCGGCGGAGGCACCGGAGCCGCCCCGGACGTCTTCAAGAACAACATCAGCGTGCCCACCATCCCGGCCCTGGCGCGAGCCCGGCGCCACCTCGATGCCCGGGGCTCGAAGGCGAGCTTAATCATCACCGGCGGGCTGCGCACCGAGGCGGACTTCGTCAAAGCGCTCGCCCTCGGCGCGGACGCCATCGCCATCTCCAACTCCGCCATCCAGGCCCTCGGCTGCCTGGCCATGCGGGCTTGCCACACCAACAACTGCCCTGTGGGTATTGCCACTCAGCAAGAGCACTTGCGCAAGCGGCTGGACATCGAAACGAGCGCCGCTCAGCTCACCCGCTTTCTGCAGTCGACGGTGGAGCTGATGAAGGTCCTGGCCCGAGCCTGCGGGCACTATCGTCTCGCGGACTTCACGGTGGACGATCTCACCACCTGGAGCCGCGACATGGCCGACCTCTCCGGCGTGCCCTTCGCTGGAGCCCCGAGGAGCACTGAATCATGAGCTCGAACTGGACCGACATTCCGGAGCTTGAGGACGACGCCTGGGTCGCCGTGCGCGACGTCATGCACTGGGCATCCCAGGTCCCCGCCGCCTTTGCCTACGCCTGCCTGACCCCCACCAAGGACCTCAGCCACACCGCCCTCACCTGGGCCCCGGACCACGAGGCCATGCTCACCGGCATCTCCACCGGTCGGGCTCCGGTGCGGGTGGGGCTGCGGCCGCGAGATCTGACAGTGGTGCTGGTCGACGGGCGGGGCAAGCGCATCGACGAGCAGCCTCTGGTGGGGGTCACCCTGGATGCCGCTCTGGCCCGCCTCAGCGACACTCTCCGGGCCCGCACGGGGCAGGAGCTCAGCCTCGAGCGCCCCGATCTGACCTTGCCCGAGCACGGGATTGGAAACGGCGAGCCCTTCCCGGAGGTCGACGACGGTCACCGGCAGGCCTTCCTCGCCTGGTACCGAAACGCGGACCTCATGCTGCGGGCTCGGCACGGCATCTTCGAGGGCACTCCGCCCGTCCTGATCTGGCCGCATCACTTCGACGTGAGCACCGCGCACGTGCTGGACCTCCACCTGGACGCCGAGGAGGCGCGGTCGGTGGGCCTCGGCTTCTCCCCCGGGGACGGATTTCACGCCACCCCCTACTGGTACGTGCTCCCGTGGCCCAAGCCCGAACCCACCACGCTCCCCTCCCTCATCGTGGGGCGATGGGAAGCTAAGGCCTTCGTGGGGGCGGTCCTCTCCTCGGGCGACGAGCCCAGCGAGGTGAAAGCCTTCTTTCGCGAGACCACCACCGTGCTCCAGCCGGTGATGGCGCGCATGGGGGCCCGAGCTCGCCTGAACTGGCACAAAGCAGCCGAGCTCGACGAGCTCCCCGAGGGCCGGGTGAAGTCGGTGAGCTGCGGCCGCAAGACGATCTGCCTCACCCATCACGACGGAAGCTACGGGGCGCTCGACAACCACTGCCCTCACCAGGGCGGGCCCCTCGGGGAGGGGACGATCGAAAACGGCGTCCTCCGGTGCCCCTGGCACGGCTGGGACTACGATCCGATCACGGGTCGTTCCGTGGGCCCCTACGACGACGGGGTCGAGACCTTCGAGGTGGAGGTCCGCGAAGACGGGGTGTACGTCGGGGTCGAAGCGGAGCCCGCGCATCGCACCACCGTCACCGACGTCATGGCCCGGACCATGACCGAGTGGGGCGTCAACACCGTGTTCGGGATGGTGGGGCACTCGAACCTCGGCCTGGCCGACGCCCTCCGCCTCGAGGAGGAGGCGGGGCGCCTCCGCTACTTCGGTATCCGTCACGAAGGGGCGGCGGCCTTCGCGGCCAGCGCCTTCGGCAAGCTCACCGGCCGCCCCGCGGCCTGTCTCGCCATCGCGGGGCCGGGCGCCACGAACCTCCTCACCGGCCTCTGGGACGCCCACGTCGACCGCGCTCCCGTGCTCGCGCTGACGGGCCAGGTCGACACCCAGGTCCTCGGGCCGGGGGCCTTCCAGGAGGTGGACCTCGCCGCCGCCTTTGGCGGGGTAGCGCAGTGGTCGCAAACGGTATTGCACGGCTCCCGCCACGCGGAGCTCGTCAATCTCGCCCTCAAGACCGCGATTCTCAATCGCGGGGTCTCCCACCTCATCTTCCCCGACGAGGTCCAAACCCTCCCCGCCAAGGACGGGGCGCAGCCGGGGAGCCCCGAGGGTCGCCTGCCGGATCGGAGGATCCGGCCCCCCACGGACGTGCTCGAGGCGGCGGTGGCCCGCATCGGCGAGGCCCAGCGGCCCGCCTTCATCGTGGGCCACGGGGCCAAGGAGCACATGGCCGGCATCATCGCGCTGGCCGAGCAGCTCGGGGCCCCGGTGCTGACCACCTTCAAGGGCAAGGGCCTCATCCCCGACGATCACCCCCTCGGCTGCGGAGTCCTGGGCCGAAGCGGCACCCCCATCGCGAGCTGGTTCATGAACGAGGCCGACCTCCTCGTGGTGTTCGGGGCGAGCTTCAGCAACCACACCGGCATCACCAGCTACAAGCCCACCATCCAGGTCGACTTCGACACCGGAGCCCTGGCCCGCTTCCACCCCATCACCATCCCCGTGCTGGGCGAGATCGACGCCACCGTGAAGCTCTTCGCAGAAGGCCTCGAAGGAAAGTCCGCCTGCGCCGATCACCGCCCCGAGGTGGCGGAGCGCTGGCGCCTGTGGCGAGAAGAAAAGGCGAGCCGCGCCCAGGACGACCTCGGCAAGGGCCTCGGGGCCGCAGCCATGTTCGCGGCCCTCAGCCGCCAGGTCCCGAAGGACGCCATCATCCCCGTGGACGTGGGCAACAACACCTACTCCTTCGGCCGCTACTTCGAGGCCACGGGCCAGGCGGTGCTCATGTCCGGCTACCTCGGCTCCATCGGCTTCGCGCTCCCTGCGGCCATGGGAGCCTGGGCCGCCACCACCGGAGGCGACGAGCGCTTCAAGGGCCGAAAGGTCGTCTCCGTCTCCGGAGACGGCGGCCTCGGCCAATACCTGGCCGAGCTCACCACCTTGGTGAAGTACGGCATGAACATCACCCACGTGGTCATGAACAACGCCCAGCTCGGCAAGATCTCGAAGGAGCAGCGCGCCGGCGAATGGCCCGTATGGCAAACCGCCCTCGTCAACCCCTCCTTCGCCGCCTTCGCCGAGAACTGCGGCGCCAAGGGCCTCAAGGTCACCGAAACCGAAGCCCTAGACGACGCCTTCGCCGAAGCCATCGCCCACGACGGTCCCAGCCTCGTCGAAGTCATCACCGACGCAGACCTGTTGTGAAGGACCAACCCCTAAACGCAGCAGCGCATACATAAAGTGCTCAACCGCACCTTCCTATTGCACCCGCGGAACCCCATCGTGCCGGCAGACGGAGCTGCCGCCTCGGCGCTTCGATCGCCCCGAGCGTCTGCCGAAGCGGAACGCTAGCGCGGTGGAAGGACATATCTTGCGAGCTCAAAATACGCTTTCCCTCATCCGCCGGAGCGCCGCAGCCCTGGCGGTTGTGGTCGGTCTCATGATCCTCTTGTCCCGTAGCCTCATCCCCATCGATGCGGAGCGCTTCGTCGACAACGGAGCCACCCCCCAGCCTCCTGCTTCGCCCGAAGCCACAGCGCTGTACGAGAGACTTCGCGTTGTGGATCTTCACGCGGACAGCCTCCTTTGGCGGCGAGACTTAGCGGTACGGAGCGGGAAAGGGCTGGTGGATATCCCCCGGCACAGCGCCCACGGCATTGCCGTCCAGGTCTACATGGCGGTGGTGGAAGCGCCTTCGGATGTCACTGGCGAAGCGATTCCGGAGGAGGGGGACAAAGTGAGGATGGTGGCGTTCCTCGACGGTTGGCCGATGAGGACGTGGTTTAGCCCGAGGAAGCGGGCCTTCTACTTGGCCGACAAGCTCAAGAAGGTGGAGCGTGATCGACCCGAAACCTTCAAACTCCTTCTCTCTCATGAAGAGCTGGAGGACTTCCTCTCCCGAAGAGAAAGCGACAGGAAGCTTACCGCAGGGCTGCTGGGACTAGAGGGCGCGCACGCCACGGGGTGGCGCGTGGACGGGCTGGACCGCCTCCACGAAGCAGGCTTTCGCTCGCTCTCGCTGGCGCACTACTCGGACACGCCCTTTGCCGGTTCGAGCTCAGGCGAGAAGAAGTCTGGATTGACGCCCTTGGGCCGAGCGGCCGTGAGGCGCATGAATGAGCTGGGTATGTTGGTCGATGTCGCCCACACCTCCGAGGACGCCCTCACGGAAATCATCGCGACCTCCGAGCGTCCCGTCTATGCGTCCCACGTGGGCATCCGAGCCACCTGCAATCATGCCCGCAACTTGAGCGACAAAGCACTGGGGGAGATCGCAGAGCAGGGCGGCGTCATCGGGGTGGGCTTCTTTCGCGAGGCCATCTGCGGGTCCAAGCTCAGCGGGGTGGTGGACGCGATCCTGCACGTCCGCGACCAGGTCGGCGCAGAGTTCGTAGCTCTCGGGTCGGGCTTCGACGTAGCTCCCTTGCCGCTGGGTCCGCAGGACCTCGACGTATTGGTGGACCGACTGCTTCAGGAGGGCCTGACGAACGAGGAAGTGGCGGGGGTCATGGGCGAGAACTTTCTCCGCTACCTCGATCGGGCTTGGCGCTGACGCTGACCCCGTGATGCTCGGCAGGAGCTCGAGCGCAGACTTCGGTCTCTTCGGTGAGGGCTCCCTGGCACGCGGACCTCGAAGGGCTGGGGCCCGTCTCTCCTCCATCCGCGGTGGCGCGGACGAGCCGCTCGCAGGTGTCGTTCACCGGGACATCGGTCAAAGCCTGAAGAAAGAGTCCGTAGCCCCGAACGACGTGGGGAGAGACGGCGGAGGCATGGACCGCATCCTCGAGCTTTCTCCGCGACCTCAGTCGGGCGGGGCGACGCTCACCGCGTGGTGCGCCGCGAGAGCCCGAGCGCAGCGCTCCGTCTCATCTCGGTCCGCGCTCCCCGGCAGGCGGACCTCGAACGCACCGGGCCCGTATCCCGAGTCGGCGGCCGCCCGCACCACCAGGGCCCCGGACGGGTCCACGGAGACCCCGGTCACCGCCTGAAGAAAGAGGCCGTAGCCTCGCACCTTCCCGTCCACGATAGCCAGCCTCGACCCGACCTGGACGCGCCCGCGCTCTGAGGGCCAGTCGCCCAGCACCGCCCCCGCCTCCATCTCGGCCAGAGCCCGTCGGGCGTGGGCGTGCTGAGCCCAGAAGCCGAGGCCCACGAAGAAACCGAGGCAAGCCACGATGAGGCCCGCGATGAAGGCGTAGCGGGCGACCGAGTGGGGTCCGCCGTCGAGGGCCATGCCGAGCCCCATGGTGAGGACGCCCGCGACGAGGCAGAAGCCGCCCACCGCGGCGACGGTGCGGCTGGGGTCATGATGAGGCTGGAGTTGCTTCATGGATGCCCGTCGGGACGAGGGCGAGCGCGAGCGTCTGCCCCCGACCCCGAGTATAACGAAAGATGCGGCCGGAACCGGACACGCGCCGCCAACTGAGGCGAGGCGGAGGGCCGGAGGCTCGGCGCCCAGCCCGAGATGAAACGGGGCGCGCAAGGTTCAGGGCGGGGCGCCATCGACCGCCGCTCGGCGACGGACCTCAGGTCGCTACGTGAAGGGCCCCAAAATGAAGGGCGCTCTTTAAGCCGGGCCTAGCCTCAGGCAATGAATTTTGGGCAGATCTGTCCAATATGGCGAACGATCGGGCCTCCCTTGCAGGTTATCGCTGACGGGAATCATGATAGAGCTAAGGTGAGATGGGCTAAGACTGGTTTTGAACACTTTGATCTGATGACACTTTCGTTGAACTTTGGTCTGAACCAGTTGAGAGTGCTGCATGATTTGTCTCCAAATGGTTCAGATACCTTTGATCATCATCAAACCCCGCTCTCCGGTGGTTAAGGCCACTCATCAACCCTTCATCGAGCCCAGAGCACGAGCGCTTTGAGGCATAGAGCCTGAGTTTAGGGCTCGAAGCCTCCACGAGGGGGCGAATCAGCCAAACTTCTCTCGTTTCGAGTGCTTCGAACGCGCCTTTGGCCAAGAGTTCGGCCTCCATTCCCCTCACCAGGCCTAGAACCCTTCCCAGCATGTCTCCCCCAATCCGATGGAGACCGGCCACGAGCGCATAGACGCTCGTCGTCTCGCCTCTTCGTCCGGACATGGCCGAGACGCCAAGGGCATCGCGCCACAGTCCGCCGAGGGGGCGTAGGCGTTACTCTCGCTCCATGAACGCTGTCCTCTCTCGACCTCCTCTTCCGATGAGAGCCCTCGGCGGTCTCGTTGTTCTCTACGCCGCCATTGTCGCCGCGGCGCAGCTTCCGGTGTGGAGCGAAGACCCGGAGCTCATGGCTGCGGCCTTCACCTTCGACCTCACCGTGACGGCCGCCGCGCTGACCTGGTGGCTCACCCCTCCCCACGCCCGCTCCTTCCGCAATCTCGCCTTCGTGGGAGGACTCGGGCTTCTCGCCTCCCGCCTCCTCCTCCCCGAAAACGGCCTCACCCGAACCCTCGTGGGCCTGGGCATCGTCATCGAGGTCGGAGTGCTAGCCCTCTTCCTCAAGGAGCTGTCGGCCGAACGCCGCCGCTACGTCGAGCTCCGACCCCACACGCAGGACGCCTTTGAGGCGTTGCGTCGGGCTCTCGAAGAGACACTCCCGGCGGGACCGGCGACACCTTATGTGGCCGCCGAGGCGGAAACGGTGAGCCTCGCCGTCCTCGGGGCTTTCGTGTCTCGGCGGGAGCAGCCTCACGCCTTCACCGCCTACCGAGAGGGGGGATGGCCCGCGCTGCTGTGCGTCCTTATCGGGCTGCTCTTCGTCGAGACGGGACTGGTCCACGTGATGGTCGAGCCTTGGAGCCCGGTGGCGGCCTGGGGGCTGAGTCTGACCTCGGTCTACTCCTTGTTCCTCTTTCTCGGAGACTTCCATGCCCTCCGACTGCGTCCGGTGCGGGTCGAGGACGACCGCCTCGAGATCTCCGCGGGCCTGCGGTGGAGGGCTTCCATACCTTGGGCGTCGATCGCCGAAGTCACGACGCCGGGCATGGAGGACCCCACCGCGCATCACCGCAACCTGTCCGTGCCCATGCCCGAGACGATTACGGTGCGGTTCCAGGACCCCCAGACGCTTCAGGGCCCGCT
This sequence comes from Myxococcota bacterium, assembly GCA_039819565.1. Taxonomy (GTDB): domain Bacteria; phylum Myxococcota; class Kuafuiibacteriia; order Kuafuiibacteriales; family Kuafuiibacteriaceae; genus JAHQVK01. Next base: position 8,589 of record JBCBRU010000214.1, read on the forward strand.
GGGGGTCACCCGCGAGGTGCTCTCGGTGGGCCTCGCCCTCGATGAGGCGGAGCGGTTCTTGGCCTTGGCCCGGAGGCAGGGCCGCGACCAGCCCGGTTGAGACCTCGGCTTATCCCACTCGCTCAGACTTCGATACATTCATCTAGCTCTTCTCCTCGAGGCCGCGGATTCGCGTCCGCTCGGATTGGCACGGCCCCTGCTTTCGTCAGGAGCGTCCGACGCGGTCGGATGCAGGAGACGAGAGATGGTGAGCTCAGTTTTCAAGAACGCCCGCGCCCGCGCCCGCAACGAGGCGGGCGGCGTAGCCTACGCGCGAAGCGCCGAGGCCGCCCTGGCCCAGCTGGTGGTGACGGGTTGTTTCAACGACACCTTCTACGCTTCGGCGGAGACCCAGCTCGACGAGGTTCTGGATCTCGCCCGTCGCGTCGAGCCTCGCTTCCTCGCCCAGGCGGCCGTGTACGGTCGCGAGACGGCGCGGATGAAGGACGCTCCGGCCCTCCTGGCCGCGGTGCTGGCGACGCGCGACGTGGCCCTCCTCGGCGAGGTCTTCGATCGCGTCGTGGACGACGCGCGTATGCTCCGAGGCTGGGTGCAGATCGTCCGGTCGGGGGTGACCGGCCGTCGCTCGCTCGGCTCGGCGCCGAAGCGCTTGGCGCAAGACTGGCTGACGGCGCGAAAGCCGGAGCAGCTCTTCCGGCAGTCGGTGGGCTCTTCGCCGTCGCTCGGCGACGTCATCAAGCTCGCCCGCCCGCGCCCGACGAGCGACACCCAGCGGGCGATGTTCGGCTACCTCATCGACAAGGATGTGGATCGCGAGCAGCTCCCCGACGTCGTGCGCGCCTACGAGCGATTCCGGCGCGAGGGCGGCGAGATGCCGGACGTTCCGTTCGGGATGCTCACGTGCCTCGAGCTGGGGCCGGCGGAGTGGACGCTCATCGCCGAGCGCGCCACCTGGACGCAGCTCCGCATGAACCTCAACACCTTCCTTCGACAGGGGGTGTTCGAGGACAAAGCGGTGGTGAAGCGTCTGGCCGCGCGACTCCGGGATCCGGTGCGCGTGCGCGGCGCGCGGGCCTACCCGTATCAGCTCCTCGCCGCCTACATGGCGGCGTCAAGCGAGCTGCCGCGGGCGCTGCGCAAGGCCCTCCACGACGCGATGGAGGTCGCGGTGGAGAACGTCCCGGCGCTCGCGGGCGAGGTTGTCGTGTGTCCCGACGTCTCGGGCTCCATGAGCTCGCCCGTGACGGGGTTTCGGCGGGGCGCCACCAGCAAGGTGCGCTGCGTGGACGTCGCAGGCCTGATGACGGCTGCAGTTTTGCGCCGAAACCCGGACGCGGAGGTCTTGGCCTTCGACACCGAAGTCCGGGACCTTCGGCTCGAGCCGCGAGATACGGTGATGACCAACGCCCAGCGCCTCTCGGAGGCGTGGGGCGGGGGCACGGACTGCTCCGCGCCCCTCCGCGACCTGAACCGCCGAGGTCAGGCTCCGGATGTGGTCATCATGGTGTCGGACAACGAGTCCTGGGTGGGCGGTTCCCCGCGTGGCGGGGATACGAACGTCATGCACGAGTGGCGTAGGCTCCGCGGCCGCAACCGCGCCGCGAAGCTCGTGTGCATCGACATTCAGCCGTACACGACCACCCAGGCGCCGAGCGGCAACGACGTGCTGAACGTCGGCGGCTTCTCGGACGCGGTGTTCGATGTCGTGGCCCGATTCACGGCGGCGTCCGCAAGCGCCGACCACTGGCTCGACCTCGTGCGCGAGGTCGAAATCTAAGGAGTGGGCTTCCTCCGGGAGCCCTCTCCGCGAACTTGGGAGAGGGGCCGAATGCCGGCAGGGACTACATTTTTGGGAAGTGACCTGTCCCCGTCACGTTTCGTCGGCCCTTCTCCCTCCACATCTGGCGGGTGTAGCTCAGCGGGAGAGCGCGTATCGTTTCTTCTTCTTCTCGTCGCAACTGCGAATGCTGGGAGGGACTACATTCCAACTGTCGAGGTCGGAGGTTCGAATCCTCCCACCCGCCAACGTGCCTTTCCGAAGGAAAGGTCACGGCAGATCGAGCAAAGAAGAGAGAGGAAATCCACGTCGTCTTCCAAAGGAAGGCGACGGCAGATCGAGCAAAGAAGAGAGAGGAATCCACGTCGCCTTCCAAAGGAAGGCGACGGCAGATCGAGCAAAGAAGAGAGAAGACTCCGAGGCCACACCACGTCGCCTTCCAAAGGAAGGCGACGGCAAATCGAGCAAAGAAGAGAAAGGACTCCGTGCCTGTCCAACGTCCCTTCCAAAGGAAAGGTCACGAGAAGGAAAGGTCACACTAGAACGGCTCCGTGAACAGACGGGCTCCATCCACGGCGAGCGTGGCGGAATAGGTAGACGCGCAGTTTGATTGTCTCTCCCCAACTGGTCGCAGCAGCGAATGCAAGAGGGACTACATTGTGGGGATTGTGTCGAAAGACGTGGAGGTTCGAACCCTTCCGCTCGCCAAACAAGCTTCCTGGGCAGCCCACCCCAGGGGTATGGAGTCGACTTTCTCTTCTCCGGCGTCAGATCTCGTGCCCTGCGCTCATAAGCGTAGAGCGAGGCCCCGGAGAAGAGACATGAGCATCGTAGTGTCCAAGAAAGCCTTCGATAGTGACGAGCCCTTTGATCTCGTCGCTTCGAATATCAGCTTCGTCAACGCGCTTCGCGAGGACGGAGTGCCGATGGAGACCATCTCGGACGATGCGCTCCTCAGCTATTGGGTGGATTATTACCACGGCCAGATAGGGAACGGCGCCTTTCCCCAGTTCGTACATAACATTCGGTGGAACCGTCATGCCCTCGACTGGGTTCGTCGCGGACTCGAGGCCATGAGCGCCTCCGGAGTGCTCCGAGCTTTCCAAGAAGGGTGCTCGATCGTGGAGGGGCTGGGCCCCGAAGGACTCCGGACATTTCTCGAGAGTCCGTTCCCGGGGAGCGCGCCCGAGCGAGAGAAGCTCCGAGGATGCATGGAGACCCACTACGCTGCGGTGGACGGAGGTGAAGATCTCGTCGCCCTCAATGCCGCGTGGATCAGATCTCGCCCCGACCTCCAGGTCTTGGAGATGGACGCGATGTACGAAGAGCTGCGTCGTCAGGGGGCCGCCGCAAGAGGCTGAGGCTTTCGGCCGAAGACTAAGGCGCCATCCGGTAGCCCACGCCGCGGACGGTGAGGAGATGCCTGGGTTTGGCGGGGTCCAGCTCGATCTTGCGGCGGAGGCGGCTCACGAAGTTGTCGAGGGTGCGGTCGGTGCCTTCGTAATCGTAGCCCCAGACGCGGGTCACGATCTCTTCTCGGGAGAGCGCTTCGCCGACGCGGGACAAGAAGAGCTCCATCAGGTCCATCTCTCGGCGGGTGCAGGCCACGTCCTCCCCGTCCACGGTCATTTGCCGGGCCACGAGGTCGATCTCGGCTCGGCCGATCTGCATGACGCGGGGGGTCGCTCCGTTGCTGCGCCGGCGGAGGACGGCGCGCACCCGGGCTAGGAGCTCGGGGAGGCCGAAGGGCTTGGTGACGTAGTCGTCAGCGCCGAGATCGAGACCGCGGACCTTATCCAGCTCCTCGGCCTTGGCGGTGAGCATGATGACGGCGCAGTCGAGCTTCAGGCGCCGCACCTCTCGCAGCACCTCGAAGCCGTTCATGCGGGGGAGCATGACGTCGAGGACCATCAGGTCGGGTACGCGCGCCATCGCGAGCTCGAGACCTCGGGCCCCGTCCGAGGCCAGCTGCACTGAGAAACCCTCGAACTCCAGGTTGTTGACGAGACCGCGAGCAATCGATGGGTCGTCTTCGACGACCAGGATCCGCTCCATTCTCAGAAGGTCTCCGATCGGGCGGCGAAGATCGAGGGGGCGGGCTCGCCGAGGGGCATGACGGGGAGCCGCACCCGGAAGGTGCTCCCCGCGCCGAGGGCGCTCTCGACCTCCACGTCTCCGTCGTGGGCCTCCACGATGTGTTTCACGAGGCTGAGGCCAATGCCGCTGCCTCCCACTTCCGATGTGCGTCGGCAGTCGACGCGATGGAACTTTTCGAAGATCCGGCGCTGGTCGGGGGGGGCGATACCGATGCCCTTGTCGGTCACCCCGAGCACCACCGCATCGGCCTCGGCGCGGGCCCAGAGGTCTCGAGCTCGCGATGGCGCGCGTACCCGACCTGATGGTCCTCGACGTCATGCTCCCCCGCATGAACGGCTTCGAGGTGCTGCGAGAGGTGCGGCGCCTGAAGCTCGAC
>JBCBRU010000215.1:0-12836 GCA_039819565.1 Myxococcota bacterium
ATGACCCCGCAACCGATGAGGCCGAGCCGTGGATGTTTCATGGTCCCTATCTATCTTCTGACGCCCCGCATCAGATACGACCTCGCAGGCCGAGAACCCAGCGCGAACCGTTCACCTCGTAGAGCTCGAGGAAGTCACGCGTCTCCGAGAAGCGGAAGATGGGTTCTCGGCCTGCGAGGTCGTATCTGATGCGGGGCGTCAGAAGATAGATAGGGACCATGAAACATCCACGGCTCGGCCTCATCGGTTGCGGGGTCATTACTCAACGTATCCTGGGAGGCCTCAGGGCCATCCTCGAGGACGAGGGCGCCCAGATCACGGCCGCCTGCGACCTCGACCCCGAGAAGACCGAGGCCGTGGCTGAGGCCCTCGACAAGGAGCTGCTGCAGACGTCCTCGATGGACGTACTGCTCGAAGCTAACGATGTCGACGCGGTGCTCATCGCCACCCCCATCGCTCTGCACCTGGATCAGGTGTCGAGGGCGCTCCAGGCGGGAAAGCACGTCTACACCCACAAGACCCTCGCCGACACTTCCGAGAAGTGTCTCGAGCTTGGAGACCTGGCCCGGGAGCGGCGCCTCAAACTTGCGGCGTCCCCGGGGCAGGTTCTCCTGCCGGCCTACGCCCGAGCCCGGGAGCTTATCGAGGGAGGCGCGCTCGGGGTCACGGTGGGGATCGACATCAGCGCCGAGGCTGCCGCCCATCGCTTCGAGGAGGAGCGCGCGGACGAGGATCCCGGGCCCGGGCAAGCCTTCTCCTGGGAGTGGTACCACCAGGTCGAAAGAGGGGGAGGCCCTCTTCAGGACATGCTCGTATACCCCCTCGCCTTTCTCACCGAGGTCCTGGGCGAGGCCACCTCGGCCGCTATCATTGGCCGGCTCCTCGAGCCGGAGATCCGTTGGAAAGGCCGCGTGATTTCCGCAAGCGCCCTGGACGCCTACGCGGGGGTTCTTCGCTTCGGCAATCTCCCGGTCACCGTTCGCTCCAGCTTTAGCTCCAACGCAGCCCGTCTTCCCTGGGGATTCGTCCTCATCCGAGGGACCGAGGCCTGCCTCGAGATCGAGAAGATGAACGATCGCGAGTATCGCCTCTACCTGCGGCCCAATCACGGGGAGGCAAGCACTGAGATGCTCAACGCATGGGACACCAAAACCGCGGCCCGCTACGGTGATCGGGAGTGCCATGTTCTGACCGATATTCGTGAGTTCGTCCGCGCCATCCAGGAGGACCGGCCCATCGCGGGAGCCACCGCATCGAATGCAGCCCGGGTGGCTGACGCGATCGTGATGATGAAGACCAGCGCCGCCGCCGCCGGGGCTTGGACCTACCAGGAGGAAGTATGAAGATCGCCATCGTCGGCGCGTCCGGAACTCTGGGGCGGGTGATGACGCGTCGTTGGGCTCAGAACGGAGACACGTTGTCGCTCCTCCTTCGACGCTCAGACCCCGAGCTGGAGGTCATGGCTCGATGCCGGACGACGGAAGACTGGGTGTTCGACGCAGAGGCGCTCCGGGAAGTCGTGAGCGGAGCCGAAGTGGTCGTCAATCTCGCCGCTCGAAACCCGCAAGGTCAGGACCGGGACCTCCAGGAGACGGAGAGCTTTCTCAGGGTGAATGCGCTCGGTCCGGCGCTCGTAGCCAGCGCGTGTCGGTCGGCAGGCGTCCCGCTTCTCCACTTCTCGACGGTGGCCGTGTACGAGGTGGGGCAGTATCGAGAGAGCGCCCTCCTTGGGGAAGAGGAGACTCTTCCGGACCAGGACCGAGAGACCATTCAGTACTTCGAGGCGCTCTCGCACGCGCTCCGGGAAGCCCTCGCAACCCCGAGCGGGAGCGCCGAGTGGCTGGCCCTCGGAGAGGCCCTGAAGCGAGAGGTCTACCCCCAACAAGCTTCGGTGTACGGACTCACCAAGCTCATCGGGGAGCGCCTCGTGCTCGAAGTCGGCAAGCCCGTGTGCGCGATTCGACTCAGCGACGTCTTCGGACCCGGCCACGAGTCGAGAGGGGTCATCGTCGATCATCTGCGAGCGCTCGCTCGCGCGAACCAAACCCCCGGCGCCTCGGTAGATGTCAACCTCGACTTCAGAGCGACGGCCCACTTCATCTACATAGAGGACGTCCTCCGCGCCGCGAGGGGGTTGGTCGGTCGTCTCGTGGAGCCCGCGGTGAGCCTGCCCGACGTCGTCAATCTCGTGGGCCACTGCTTGGACCAGCGAGGACTCAAGGCGGCCCTCGAGGGACTGGCCCAGCGGCGGGCCTCGACGCTCCCCACGTTCACCGAGGCTCAACACGAAGACGTCACCTACGATCGCCGCTACGGGTCGGACCGTATCAGCTCGGTGCTCCCCGGATTCTCCTTGAGTAACCTCGATACGTCGCTCGACGAGACCTGGGACGCACTCACGAAGTCCTGACCAAGAAGGGAAGCTCCTCGGACAGCGCGCCTCCGAGCCGGACCTCGTTCAAGCCATACTCGGAGTAGCGCTTGTTCCGGTAGCGGTCGTCGTCGACGATCGACTCGTTATCCTCACGAAAGAAGCTCGTAATGAGGCCTAGCCGGGAGTGCGCGGAGCGGTTGGCGTCCGACATATGTAGGAGATTTGCGTGGAAGAAGAGCGCGTCCCCGGCGTCCAGGAGGCAAGCTTCAACCCCCAGCCGCTCGGCTAGACTCTGGACCCGCTTGGGATCCGCCCCGAGCTGTCCCCCGGCTGCCCCGTGGTCCAGTCGTCCGTATCGGTGGGAGCCCGGAATGACCTGCATGCAGCCGTTCTCGAGGGTTGCCGGCTCCAGAGCCACGAAGCAACTCCCCATGTCTGGGGAGAGAAAGCCATCCCGGTACCAGTAGCCGTAGTCCTGGTGCCACTCCCACTTGCCTCCGACCCGAGGCTGCTTCTGCATGAGCTTGGCATGGAAGAAGGAAGCCCGCCCCCCCAGGAGGGCGGACATCCGAGAGACCAGCTCCCGGCAGCAGGAGAGGCGCCCGAAGGGATCGTCGCCGGGCGCGTACCAAAGGGTGAGGCGACTCTCGAGTCCGGAGGCATCGAGAACCGCATGCGCATTCGTCTTCAACGTGTGATCTTGCCGGGATAGTTCCAAGAGGCTCGTCGCCAGGTCCCGGGGGATCAGGTTTCGCGCCACCGCGAAGCCCTTCTGTTCGAAGGCCAGCTCGAGCTCTGGGTAACTATCCACCGAGCAAGAATAGACCATCTTCTAGAGGCTGATCACCCGGGCCCCTTCCCGAATCCACTCGAGCATCGGGCCAGCTCCGGTGACCATGGTCTTGGCCACCGTCTCCTCGGTGCGCAAGCCCCGGTGCTCGAAGCAGGGGGCGCAGGACCAGAGGAAACCGCCATTTTCCACGAAGCTCTCGATGAGCTCGTTGAGGGCTTTGAAGGGCTTGACGTGACTGTAGTCGGTCGCGCCGTCCCGGCTGAGCTCGACCCCGTCGGAGGTGAGGAAGATGGCCACGTCGGTGCCGGTGGACAGCGCCGCGTTGGCGATGGTGAAGGCCACCGTCGATTTATCGTCGTTGGCGTTGTGAGAGATGATCAGGACCAATTTGTCGTCGTTCTTTGCCACTGAGGTCTCCTTTGCTGTCGCGCTGCGACGACGAGGAGAGTGGACCGCGAGCGTGGTGAGCACCGTGGTCAGAAGCGTTGAAACGGCGAGCGGCGAAGGTCGGAGGTCGGAGGTGGCTCCAGCCTCGGGCGCGCTCGAGTTGGCCCGCCAGCGCGAAGAGGAGATCCTCTCGGCCGTAGGGAGCCATGAACTGCACGCCAATGGGGAGTCCGGAAGGAGCCCAGTGGAGGGGCACCGACATGGCGGGCAGCCCCGCGGTGTTGCAGATCGGCGTGAAGCCGGCGTAGCGCAGGAGGCTCTCGCCCGCCTCATCCACAGTGCGCGGGGGCTTTAGGTGTCCCGTAGGCCAGGGTGGCTCGCCGAGCACTGGGAGCATGAAGAGGTCGACGGTCTCCAAAAATCCTCCCAGCGCCTCCCCCGCCCGGTTCATCTTTTTCCAGGCCATCCAGAGGTGGCCGGGGGTGAGGCGACGGTTAATACCCACCAAGGTCCGGGTGAAGGGCTCCATGGGCCGGGCGCGAGGGAAGGTATGCGCCCACAACAGAGCATCGAAGGCAGCGTTGCGTTCGAGGAGGCCGGAAATCAGGCTCGAGAGGCCATCGGCTCGGAGACTCTCCTTGACCGACTCGAGAAAGTACCCTGTGCACATCGACCACAGCACCGCGAAGCCCTCCATCCACTCCTGAAAGTCGACCTGCGGCCCGCCCTCCTCGACCGAGTGCCCCAGGTCCGCGCACAGCTGGGCCGCGGAGAGAACCGCCTCACGGCAGTGGGGATGCACCTCTCGACCGTCGAAGCCGCGCACCGAGAACGCGATACGGAGGGGTTGGGGGTCGGTGCCTGCCGCCTCGAGAAACGACCCGAGCGGAGAGGGGGTTCGCCAACGATCAAGGGAACGGGCGCCCTGGGTGACGTCGAGAAAGGCGGCGCTATCGCGGACGGACTTCGACAGCACACCTTGCGAGATGAAGCCGTCGGGGTCGTCCTCTCGGGAGGCGGGGTGACGGCCACGGGAGGTCTTGAGCCCGAAGAGCCCACAGGCCGAGGCGGGAATGCGGATTGAGCCGCCTCCGTCGGCGCCGTGGGCCATGGGCACCATCCCTCCGGCCACCGCAGCCCCCGCTCCTCCGCTCGAGCCTCCGGGGGATCGACGGAGGTCCCACGGATTGGCGGTCGGGCCGAAGGCGGCCGGCTCGGTGGTGGGCAGGAGCCCAAGCTCGCTCATGTTGGTGCGGCCAAGAATGACCAGCCCGGAAGCCTCGATGCGGCGCACCACCTCGTGGGTCCACGTCGAGACCCGGCCCTGCCCAAGCACCGTCCCCCAGGTCGAAACCGTGCCTTCGAGATCGATGTTGTCCTTGAGGAGGAAGGGGACGCCGGAAAAGAGGCCCTCCTGCGGCTGCCGAGCCCCTGCGCGACCTCGCTCCCTCAGATCCGAGATGACCGCGTTGAGCTGCGGATTAACGGCGTCAATGGCCTCGAGCGCCGTCTCGAGCAGCTCTTCCCGTCCCACTTCGCCACCGCGAAGGAGCTCCGCGAGGCCGAGGGCGTCGTACCGAACGTACTCATCCAGCCGCATGCTTCTCCTTCTTCTCCTAAACGTGACTGTTAGTCGCTAAAAAGGTGACGATGAGTCACGTTTTGACGGCGCCGAGGTACGTAGAGAACTGGATTCTCAGGTCAGGTCGTGCGATCCGAAGGACGTCCTGTCCATCCGAAGGTCCCCCGAGCAGGCTCGAAGCCAGGCCACCGTCGACACCGTCTTTCGCGCCTTCGCCGCCCTCATCGAAGAGCGCGGGCTCGAGCCCATCTCCATGACCGACATCGCGCAACGCGCCGGACTGTCCAAGGCTGCCCTTTACCGATACTTCCCCCACAAGGCAGCGCTCCTTCGGGCCCTGAGCGTCTCCGTCCTCGAAGAAGATCGAGGAAGGCTACGGACCTTCATCGAGGAGGAGCCGGGCGAGCCGACGGAGGTTCTGGCCGCCGCTCTGGTCGACTACTGCCGTCGCTCTTGTCAGGACAGCTTTCGTCCAAAGCTCCGTCTGGCCATGCATGCCGACGACGAGCTCTCCAGATTGGACTTCGAAGACAGTCGGAAGAACGCCCGCGCCATCGCCCGATTTCTCCTGGAGCAGGGAGTGGAGGGGAAACCGGCGGAGGTCGAGCAGCGCGTGCTCCTCGTACTCGAGCTCGTAGATGGCCTGGTGCGGGTGATGCTTCAGGTGGGGAAGCGACGCCAGAGGCAGCTTCAGGAAGACTTCATCCGCATGGTCGAGCCCTACCTACTGGGCCGGCTCCAGCTCCATGGCGCCGCATCGACGCCGAGCATGACGCGTCCGAAGGTCAGTTCTTGACGGCGGCGAGCTGTCCGGAGACCTCGCCAAGGCCAGAGTTGGGTACTCCAACCGCGTCCATCACCGACGTCACCACCTGAACCGGATGGTTGCGGCCGCCGTCGATGTGCTGACCGAGTCGGAGTCGGCTGTTGGCACCACCCGCCACGAGCACCACCATGTCGTGGGTCGTGTGAGAAGAGAAGGCGTTGGGGTCACTCGGCTTCTCCGTCGTGAATCCGTCGTAGGCTCCGTGGCCGCCCTCCTTCAGATAGACGATACCCATGTTGTCGAGAAGGCTGGAGCCCCCCTCCTGGGTGTTCTTGAGTCGGTCCAATAGATAGGCGAACTGACCCATATGCCAGAAGATCCCAGCGTCGACGCCAGCCGGGTCCAGGTTCGAGTGGGTGATGTCGTGAAGCTGGGCGTCGATCGCCCCCTGAATGGCCGTTGATAGGAAGTTCAGGTTCGTCTGCCAAAACGAGTACATTAGGGTTCCGACCCGCGTGAGGTCGCAGGCAAAGGCCATCGTCATGAGGTCGGCGAAGATTCGTCCTCGGGCCTCCTCGTCGCTGTAGCCGGCGGCGAAGCCCCCGTAGCTCCCCAGGGTAGGAATGGAGCAGGCGCCCGACTCCTCGATGGGGTTGCCGCTCACTCGCATCTCGAGGTCTCGAAGCTCGGCGAAGTGCTGCTCGACCCTCTGCTGGTCCGAGGTCCCGAGCCGCTGGAGGAGCCCGCCCATCCGGCGATCTACGAGGTCGAGAACACTTCTACGTCGCCCGATCTCAGCCTCGAACTGGGTCCGAGCCGTCGGGTCCGAAGGAAGGACGTTGCCCACGAGGGAATCGAAGGCCTGCCTTGGGTTGGACTGCGCCGGAATCGGCGTCACCTTCTCGCCGCGCTGGGCGAAGGACAGCGTGGCGCGCTCGATGGACTCTCCGCCGAAGCCGTAGGCGCCGGCCTGCACCCGATACGCGATGGAGGGAAACACGGTGCTGGCCGCGAAGGCTTCGGCCACCACCTGATCGGAGCTGGGCCCATCCACCTCGACGTTGAAGGGGTCGTGGAGCTGTCGTTTGCCCGCGATGAGGGGGTTAACGTGAAAGTGAAAGCTATCCCCGTCGGACCGACGCCCGCCCGGCGTGGCGACACTTCGGTAGGGCAGCTCCAGGTTGCTCACCATGGAGAAGTCTTGCCGATAGTTGTTCAAGGGTGACATCGAGAAGGGCAGGCTCGGAGGGAGCGCCCCAAAGTTGTCGGGGATGACCTCGTTGCCGGGGTGTCGGTCCTTGGCGAGAGAGTAGCCTCCGAAACACACCAGGTATCGACAGGGGACCGTGCCGTTGTTGGCCAGAGCCGAGCTCTCGGCCATGGCCTCGAGCCACGGGAGCGCGATGGCCGTAGACGCCGCCCCTCGCAGGAGGGTGCGGCGGTCGAGACGTACGGGCTTCACTGGAGGACCTCCCACCGCTGAGTAAACTCAGGACGCTCGATGAGCGCGTAGATCAGATCCGAATACTTGCCGCCGCTGGCCCGCCACTGGGTGAGCACGCCCTCGATGAACGGAGTCTCGGGAATGTTGGCATTGAGCTCGAGTCGAGCCGAGCGCCCCATCGCGTAGGTCACGAAGTAACGGGCCATACAGGCATCGATGATCTGCTGCTGAACCAGCTCGCGAGCCAGCCCCGCCGGCCCCTCGAACGTCAGGGGCGGGGTACCATCCGTGGACACCACGGAGCCGCTCCCCGCGATCTCGCACTCCCCTGGGGCCCCTTCGATGCGCGCTTCGAGGTCTGCGTAGTCGCGAGTGCGGTAGCCGCCAAACTTGTCGAAGCGCTCGAGACCGAAGCCCACGGGGTCCATGAAGCTGTGGCAACCGGCGCAGCCCGGGTCCTCTCGGTGAGCGCGGTAGCGATCTTCTTTGCAGTCCCCGCCGCCGGAAGGAGGTGCGTCGACCTCGACGTTGGGCGGCGGAGGGGGAATCGTCTCGCAAAGGAGGCGCTCTCTCACCAAAACCCCGCGCCGAACCGGGCTGGTATCGAGCCCGCCCGCCACCGCCGCGAAGGAAGCCTGCGAGAGCAGACCAAGGCGTTGCGGGTTTCGATCCAGACTCACCCAGCCCGGGAGCTGCACGCCGTCCTCGAGGGGGAGGAGGTCCTTATAGATACCGTTGTCCTGGTCGAAGAGCCCTCCCCCGAAGAGCATACGCCCGTTCACGTAGGCTTGGTCGTAGAGGAAGATGTCGGTCCAGCGCCGGTCCTCTTGGAAGAGGACCCGCTCGATCAGGGCGTAGGTCTCGGCCCGCATCGACGCCTCGAGCTCGTTGTCCAGGAACTGGCTGACCGGAAGAGTCTCGTAGCCGAGCCACATGGCGTGGAAGCGGTCCGCCTGGTCGATAGCACGACGGTCCGCGAGCATCCGAGCCGCCTCCGTGCGGCGGCCGGCCGCAGTGTCGAGAGAACCGGCCTCAGCCGCGTTGAGCAGGGCGTCGTCCGGGACCGTGCCCCAGATGGTCAAGGCCATGCGGGTCGCGACCTCGAAGCCGCTCACCCGGAAGATCCCCGGAGCGTCCGCCACTTCGGTGGCCTGCTCGAGGCGATAGAGAAACTCGAGGTCCTGCAGGAGCACCCGTACGACCGAGCGCACCCCGCTCCAGAAATCCTGTCCATCGAGGTCGGCCACCGCAATCAGACTGTCGATCTCAGTGGCGGTGAGGGACCGGCGGAGAACCCGACGGCCGAAGCGGGTGATGAAGTCCCGCATGCAGGGCACGTCGGCCGTGGTGCATCCGACGATTTGCGCGCGTCGTGCGCTGTCTTCGACGAGACGCGTGGCCAGAGTATTTGCGAGACTGTCCGCCGCCTCGACCAGCACCCGAGAGGACTCCTGCAGGTTGGCTTCGTTGTCGAAGGGAGTGCGGAAGTCCTCAGGAAGGGCGGCCGCGCCGAGACGGGCGTCGTCACCGAGGAGATCGCGGATGGCGTTGTCGAACTCGTGAGCGGAGAGCCTGCGCACGTCGGCGGCGGCCACGCCCGGAGGGGGTGGGATGACGACCCCGGTGTCGATCGGTCCGCTCCCGCCATCCACGGCCGTGCCTGCGTCAGCGGCCACGGCCCCCGCATCGGGGGTGCCTCCCGGCGTACCCCCCGGGTCTCCTCCTGGCTCCTCGCCGCCGGAGCTGGTGAGGAGCGGGCCGGGACATCCGCATAGGATGGCTGCCGCAAGCGAAACGGCGGTCGCTCTCGTCAAGATGTCCTGACTCATAGTTGTCATCTCATCCTTCGTCGCCACGAGGCTCACCGCTTTCGGAAGTAGTCGCGGGTAGGACCTCGTTCGTGTGGGCAAACCATAGCTCTCAACCTGGGCGTAAGCTGCCCCGTTCTGCTGTCTGCCAGCTGGATCTCTTGCGGGCAAGTCGAGTCGTCCGGAGTGGCGGTCGGGCCATGCGTGAAACCTTCGCAGGTGAGCGTAAGGGTACTCCGCGAACAAGAGCCCGCCCATCCGCGCGTCGGCCGACTTCAGGAGTTCGAGTTGTGTCTCATGTCACCTCCTATCTCGGGGCGGAATGAAACCTGTAACCTGGGATCAAGATGAGGGAGGACAGGCGCCGTGTCGAGCTGTCGTCGCTTGGGCCTTCCAGAGTCAGAATCCCGACATTCGGGTAACACGCGCCCGGGGGATTCCGTGTGTTCGTGGCCGAGGCTCACGGAGCAGCCGGCGCGACCGCGCCACGAACTGCGGTCGACCACGCGCCACGGGTGCGTTTGGAGAAACCGGTCGGGCTGCCCACGAAGCTCAGGCCGTGTCCTCAGACCCCACCTGCCGGCTTTGTGGAAGCGTTTGGCCTCGACGCTCTCAGCCGGCGCAAGCCTCGAGCTCGACCAGACTGTCCTCGAGGTGATCGATGATGCGCTGAACCCCCGGAACAGAGGTTCGGTCTGCGACGATGCCAAAGTCGAGCTGGTCGCCATGGCTGAGGAGAGTGATGTTGAGGGCGAAACCGTGGAAGATGGCGCTCAGAGGATACATGCCGTCGAGCCGAGCTCCGTTCCAGTAGCTGGTCTCCTTCGGCCCCGGGACATTTGAGATCACGGTGCTGTAGGGTGGGAAGCGATCTCCGATGCCCAGAAGCCCCACGAGGAGGGCGGGGGTCTGGGTGAGCTGGCTGAACAGCTCGATCTCCTTGGGGCTCATGCCCTTGAGGAGGTCCTTACTGGACGTCATGGAAGCTTTCACGGTCTCGAAGCGCTTGGCGGGATCCTCGATGTGAGTAGCGAGGTTGGCGATGAGCGCCCCCACCGCGTTGCCTAGCTCGCCGTCGTTGCCGGCCCGCAGAGACACCGGAGTCATGGCCGTGAGCGGCTCCGACGGGAGCTCTCCCCGAGACAGTAGGTAGCGGCGTAGCGCCCCTCCGCACATCGCGAGCACAACATCGTTGATGGTGCCTCCGAGGGCTTTTCCCGCGGTGCGAATACGGGTCAGGGAGTACGACTGAGCGACGAAGCGACGGGCTCCTGAGATCCGGGTGCTGAAGCTGGTCACCGGGGCCGGCTTCCAAGCGGTGGTTACGTCGTGGCGGTCGGGACGAAGCCAAGCCCGAGTATAGGTCCAGAGGCTAGACACGAGGTGACGGCTGACCCCGAAGCTCTCCCGTAGGACCTCCGTGACCCGCTTCATCTCCCGCTCCGAGGGCGGAGCCCTTTCCCCGCCTCCGGGTCGGGCGCCCTTCATCAGTCGGTGAGCCTCCATGCTGTAAGGGGAGTGCGCCCGCCACTCGTTCGGATCTGGGCTCAGCATGGTCTGGGCGAGGCGAACCCCGCTGACTCCGTCGATGGCAGCGTGATGAGTCTTCGAGTAGAGGGCGAACTGCCGGTTGGCGAGGCCCTCGATGAGATGGGTCTCCCAAAGGGGACGGTGGCGATCCAGAAGAGTCTGATGGAGCCGGCCAGCGAGAGCGAAGAGTTCGCGATAGCGACCCGGCTGGGGGAGCGCGGAGTGGCGCACGTGATAGTCGACGTCGAGCCTCTCGTCGGGAACCCAGTGAGTGGGCCCCACGGCTCCGAGCGCTGATGTTTTCAGCGTATGACCAAAGGGCCGTCGCCAATCCTTCGGGGACCGAAGGATGTCTTTCATTTTCCGCAGGTGTTCTTGCTCATCTGCCCCCTCAGGATAGGTGAACAAATAGAGTCCCCCGACGTGCATCGGGGTCTCGCGGGTCTCGGCCACGAGAAAGCCGGCATCCATGGGGCTTAGGCGATGCATGTCATTCTCCTCGGTCGGGCTCGGGGAAGAGGTGGCGGGTGAGCCCCTGGGGCCGGAACGGCCGCCACGCCTGAGCCGGTTGAGCCAGGCGGTCCGCGATGGCGAAAAAAGCGAGCGGGTGGTGGCCGATCCCGAAGTGGCTCGCCTCGATGCGAATGTTCTCGGCCTGGGGATGGGGCGGGTTCAGGGTGCAGCGCCAGTGCACGATGCCGTCGCTCCTCGAATAGATGGAGGTCGTGGGGACGGGGGGCGGTTCGCGGAAGCTGAACCAGCGCGGCTCGATCTCCAGAGCTCGGCGAGAGAGCCAACGATAGGCGGTGAGCGCGTTCGAGGCAAAGGGATGACCGGTGAAGGGAGAAGCGAGGGTGATGACCTGCCGCACCGCCTCCGGTGCACGCTTCGCCACCTCCCGAGCGTAGAGCCCGCCCATGCTCCAGCCCACCAAGCTCACCGGCTGCCCGTGGCGCCGATAGAGATTCCGCACCCGAGCCAGCAGGCCGTCCTCCGCCTCGGGTCGCCCGCGGTTGAGCCCTTGCTTCCAGCCGTGGGCGAAGTACCCCAGATGACGGAGGAGACGCCGCATCGGACGCATCGAGCGGTCGCTCGCGCCGAGGCCCGGCAAGGTGATCACGGGGTGCCCGTCCCCGCGCGGCCACCGCAGCCGCAGCGGCGCCGTAGCCACGCACAGCGCGTACTCGGAGAACGCTCGACTCTCGGCGAGGAGGAGCCAGCGATGGGGAGGATCCAGCGCCAGGAGACGATCGTCGGTCGCCGCCGAGGAAGGATTTAAAGGCGTCGGGGACGGCGTGAGCGAAGGCATGGGGACCTCCTCCAAATGCCCACTACCTGGCCGCGGTGTCCAGGCGCCCCGGACAGATCGTCGCAGATGGACGAAACGGACGACTCCGAGCGCCCTCGGTGAAGGCCTCGCGCTCGGACGTCATGGCTCAGAGGAAGGCCGCGTCGGCTCTGAGAGACGGATGAAGCGATATCCTCGATCGCTCAGGCTGAGGAGGCCACCCCGAGGGCCCGGACGAGACCGGCCGCGGCCTTGTCCCCCATGCGCTTGAAGGCCACGCTGAGGAGAGGGTTGGCGACTGCCCAAAAACCCTTGAGCTCGACGGTGGCGTCGTAAAGGACAGCGCTGCCCGGGGACGTCGAGCTGACTTCGATGACGTCCCGGATCCACACCCGAGGCGTCTCCGCCGCAAATACGACTCGGGTCGAGGGAACATACTCCCGCACCTCGTAGCGCACGACTCGACCCGATACCTCGACGTCGTACGTCGCATCCGGCCCGGGCCCCTCACCGGCCACCTGTACGACTCGCGACACACCCGGATCCCAGCTCTCGACGTTTCGGAAGTCGGCCATGAAGAGGAACGCGTCCTCCGGGGTCCGAGGGCTCGAAACCGTGGTTGTGTACCTAGCCATCCTTCGCGCCCGTCGCTTTCATAAACTCCCGCATCCCGCTCCTGTCCGGAGGCTATCGAAGACCCGGGCCCGACGTCCAACGACTTCCTCTAGTCCCCTGTCAGGTTGATTAGTTGCATAAGTGGTGAGGCAGTTTTCGCCCCTGGCGTTCACGTGAGAAGGGCGCATATTGGCCATATGCAACCGACGAGAGGCGAAGCCGGCGGGGGCGCCAGGGGCGAAAAGCGCC
>JBCBRU010000216.1:0-12804 GCA_039819565.1 Myxococcota bacterium
CGCCGACGGTCGCACTATGCGTCGGTCAGTGCGCCTACCTCGGGAAAATGGTTCAGGTTTGCGTTCTCGCCTCGGCGCTCGACGCGAAACGCCCTATCCTCCCTCCATGAAACGGGTCGCCATGCTCCTGGGGCTGGCCGTCACCGGATGCAGCTACGACCTCGTTCTCCTCGCGGAGGAGGGAACCGTGGTCCCTGATGCCGGCACCTTGGAAGGGGAGCCGGTCGATGGGGGAGGGGTCCAGTTTGGGGCCTTGCTCGCCTACGAAGCGTTCGACGAGCTCGGGGGTCTCGAGGGGCTCGACGGGGGTCAGGGCTGGAGTGAGCCTTGGAAGCTCCAGTCGGTGGCCGAGGAGGGTTTCGTCGTGGTGGAGACCAACCCCTTGGCCTCGACCGCCTTTCCGGGCTCGGCACGCTACCTTTCGGGGGGCGACCGATACGCAACCGCGAGCCGGCGGCTGGATGTCGAAGGGCTGTTCACTGCCTGGATAGATCCGGCGGACGGGCGCCTGGGCGTGGCCGGAACGGAGCTGTGGGTCTCGGCCCTGCTGCGGAGAGACGAAAACGCCTTCGAGCAGATGGGCATGAGGCTCACCCGTGGCGGGTACGGGGGCTCAGCGCAGGTCTATCGCTTCGGGTACGACCACCGGGATGGTTTTTGGAGCGTCACGCTGGGGGCCGGCGAGACCATGCCCACCTCTCGCCCAGCGGTAGCGGGCGAGAGGCTCTTGTGGGTCGCGCATCTCGTGTTCGACGCGCCTCAGGCGACCGTCGAGACCTTCGTCATGGGTGAGGCCCAGTCGACCCTTGAGCGGGTTCACTCCGGCCAGGTGCCGCGCAGTGAGATGACCTTTGACCACGTGGCGCTCAGCCATGGGGCCTTCGCCGGTGAGGGGTCGACCGACGAGGTTCGCGTGGGCACGACGCTCGAAGCGGTCCTGCTTCGCTAGTGCCGGGCGGGTCTCTCACCCCGATCGGTGCTTTAGGGGAGCCACGTCAGGCCGAGGCTGGTGCCCCACATGAACCCCTCGAACGCCAGGGCGTCCTCGTCGCTCCCGACCTGAATCCGAGGAGCGACGAGGTAGCTTCCCGCCCTCGCCGAGAACCATAGCGCAAAGTCGGAGCCAAGGGCGGTCTCGAGCGCGAGGTGTCCGGCGGCGGTGCTGACCGCTCCCATTTGGCCTTCGGACGAACCTCGACGTTCCGCCTCTGCGAAGACGGCCCCGAGATCGACGTCCGCGCCCACCCGCACGTCGACGGGCCCCCACTCGAGGACCCGCAGATCCACTCCGGCGCCGAGCCCGACCTCCAAGGCGGTCACGTCGGCGGCTCCGCGCTGCGCTCCGACGCGGCGGGCCATGACCCCGACGCTCCAGGACCACGCCTCGGTCGGACGATGATGAAAAGCTGCGTTGACCGAGACTGCGGGCGGGTTCGAGCCGACGAAGAGGACACCCGAACTGGCCGCGACGCCCGCTGTACGTCGCTCAGGGCCCTCCGAGGGGGCGGAGGTCTGGGCCGCTGGTCGCGGGGCGATGGGGGGAGGCGAAGCCTCCGCTCTCACCAGCTCCCGCACCACGACGGCCACCGCGAAGGCGAGGCGGCGCGTCGGGAGGCTGGCCCGCTCGATGCGCCGCACCTTGCCGCTCACCGCGTCCCCGACCCGAACCTGCACCGTCGAAGGCGACCAACCGATCCGAAGCGGGACCGACCCGGGATCGAGCCTTTCACAGGCGGCAGCCCCGAGCTCGAGCTCGAGCTCGCTGCGCACCGAGCGCTCCAGCTCGGGGGGCCAGGAGCCCAAGAAACGAAGGCTCACTTGCGGTCCGGGATCGAGGGCCAAGCACTCGCCGTCCGGAGCGTCGGCTCCGAGGACGACGGTCAGGAACGCGCCCGCCCAAGCGATCGAGATCATCATCGAGCCTCGGGGCACTCCGTGGCGAGGGACTTCGCGTACACTCCGTCGGGGAATCGGGCCGAATACTCGCGGGCGGCGGCCCGGCATCGTCTACGGTCGCCGCTTCGCGCGTATGCACGCGTCAGCAGCACGAGGATCTCCGGCTCGAGGGAGCCTCCCGCAAGATGACGGCGGGCGTCTTTCAGAAAAGAGGCGGCCAGCCGGGAGTTTCCAAAAACTTCGAGCTCCATCCGTCCCAGGGCGAGAGCGGCCAGGCCGGCATCCCGTGTGTTCGGGAGAGAGCGGAGAATGCGGCCGTACGCGTCGCGCTCGGCCTCGGTGTCGCCCGCCCGTCGAGCGGCATCGACAGCCTCCCACAGCTCCGAGGCTCTGGGGCCTGGGGGGCCTCGGCGACCTGCGGTGGCCGCCGGCGGGCTGCGCGGCGGCCGGGCCCGTTTCCGAGACCTCGCCTCGCTGGACGGAGCGGATTCCGGCGCTGCGCGGCTCGCCCGAGACGGGGCGCGTTCGGGCGAGGCTAGGCTCGACTCGGTCCGCGTCGAGGTCCCAGGTGCAGGCTCGGCTGCGGGCGGCAGGGCTCGGGGCCACGTATCCCCCGCGTCGAGCACGTTCCTCTTGCCTCTCCGCTCCACCGAGACCCGCCCTTCTTCGACGCGCACCCGGACGTCCGACGGGCCCGGCCCGTTCTCGACTTCGAAGCGGGTGCCCAACACTCGGACTTCGACGTCGTCGGCACGTACGACGAACGCGCCCTCGAGCTCGGCTCGCGTGACCACTTCGAAACGGGCCTGACCGGTTCCGAGCTCCAAACAGGTCGCTTCGCCCGCCGCGGGACAGCGGGACAGCCGTGTTCCGGCGGCCGCCTGCACGCGAGCTTCATCGGGCCGCACCCACGGGGGCTCCTCGGCCGGTTCGGTCAAGACCCACAGACTCGCGGCGGCGGCCGCGCCCGCGAGGCCGAGGCCGGTGAGACGAAGGCGCCGTTGTCCCGGCCGCGCGGCTCGTGCCCGCCGTCGCCCCTGGATACGACTCCAAAGGGCCGTCTTCGCCTCTGTCGAGAGTCCCGACTCCACCCATCGACCCGGCCCGTCACTCCTCACGAGAGCCCCCGAATCCCCGCTGCGCCAGCTCCGACTCGGCGCGAGCGATGCGGCGCTTGACGGTGGAACGACTCTGCCCCGTCAGCTCCGCGATCTCCTCGATGGTATGGTGGTCGATGCGCTTGAGTGACCAGGGCACGCGAAGGTCCATGGGCAGCGTCTTCAGAGCTTCGAGGAGCCGGAGGAGGTCGGCACGCTCTTCGGGGGGAGCCACGGGCGAAATCAGCACGGAGTAGTCGACCTCCGCCGCGGGGACCAGGCCGAGGCGTCGGCGAAGCTGAAGTCGCTTCGCCCCTCCCAGCGCACATCGCACCGCCGTCGTCTTTATCCAGCCTGGAAATCGCTCAGGCTCTCGGACCCGATCGATGTTCTCGATGACGGTCACGAATACCTCCTGGACGATATCGTCCACTTCCGCGGTCCACGGACACAGCTTGAGCGTGGTGGCGTACACCATATCCACGTAGCGTCGATAGATCTCTTCATGGGCCCACGTGGCCCCTGCCATCGCCGCTCGTACGAGCGTTGTATCGTCCGGCGCTTCGGGCGCCGGCGCCTTCGCCCCCGTCATCCGGAACTAACCGTCGTCCACTCTCCTCGAAAGAAGCGCGAGCTCTCTAAAATGGTCCAGACTCGGAGGAGAATTCCTCGCTTTGGATCGTCTCCACGACGCCCTCGACCTCCGGTCGCGAGGTGGCGTGACCGCTTTGCGCCCTCGGACGAAGATCGGTGAGCCAAGCCTCGCGTCTCCGAGCTCTTCGTTGTCGTGGCATCACGGTTCCCTTGGATCGGCGCAGCGCTCCTGACCTCGTCGTGTGTCGGTCCTCTTCACCCATCCTCTCCCCCCGAGGATACGTCACCCTCGCCGGAGGAGCACGCGGGTGCTCCATCTCCAGAGGGAGAGGGCGAAGACGAAACCTCACGTCCCGCGCCGCCCCAGGAGGCGCCCACTCGACCCAGCGCGTGCGACGCCCCCCCGGATAGGCCCCGGACGCCGCTCCTGCGTCTCACGCGAGAGGAGTACGCGCGCACCCTCGCGGACCTCTTTGGCCCCTCAGCGCTGCCGGACGACCTCCTCGAGTTCGACACCCGGGAGCGCGCCGTGGGTTTTCAGATCAACCGAGACCTGGCCCCCACCGGAGGTCAGGTTGCGCTGTATCTCGACGCGGCCCGGGAGGTCTCGGGTCGGGTCATCGGCGAGCTCTTGGATCGCGCCTCGTGCTCACCAGAGGAGCTGAGCTGCGCCTCGAGCTTCGTCGAGACGTGGGGGGAACGTGTTTTCCGCCGCCCCCTCGGCACGGACCGTGGCCCGCTTCTCGAACTCTACGAGGCGGCTCGTGAGCGAGCCGGCGGGGCGGCCGCCCTCGAGGCGGTGCTGACCGCGATGTTGGCCTCGCCGCACTTTCTCTACCACGTCGAGGAGAGCTCGGAGGCTGCGGCGGGGCCGTTGCTCGGTTTCGCCCGGGCGGCTCGGCTCTCCTTCTTTCTGTGGGGGACCACCCCCGACGACCGCCTCCTCGAAGCCGCACGCGACGGCCGGCTCGATACCGATAGCGGATACCGGGCCGAGGTCGATCGTCTCCTCGCGGATCGCGCGCGCCTCGCTGACACCGTGTCGGGCTTCTATGGTCAGTACCTGAAAACCTATGCCTTCGACGAGCTCGTTCGCTCGTCGGAGCGGTTCCCCGACTGGTCCGATACTCTTCGAGAAGACTATCTGGCCGAGGCCGGGGACTTCGCGGTCGACGTTCTGCTCGCGCAAGAGCGTCCTCTCACGGACCTCCTCGTCGCCGACCACACGGTGGCGGGACCGGCGGCCACGGAGCTCTACGGGGCATCGGACCCAGACGGTGACGGGCGCTCGAGTCTGACGGGCACCCCTCGGACCGCGGGGATACTGACGCTGGGCGCCTTTCTCACGACTCAAGCCCACGAGAACACCGTATCCTGGGTGCACCGTGGACTCTGGATCCGCGATCATCTCCTCTGCGAGGGCGTGCCGCCGCCGCCTCCCGACGTCGATGATGCGGCGGAGGACGCCCTGGCTGGGGGCCGGGTGGAGAATCCGAAGTGCTCGGCTTGTCATCGTAAGCTCGACCCCCTCGGGAAGGCCTTCGACGCCTTCGACTCCATCGGCAAGCACCGCTCGATCGATGACTTTGGCCAGTCCGTAGATACTTCCGGCGAAGTGCTGGACGTACTCTCCGACCCGAGCTTGATCGGTCCTTTTTCAGGGCCTCGAGAGCTCGCCACTCGCTTGGCATCCAGCCCTGCGGTCCTCGAGTGCATGGCTACGCACTGGCTACGACTGGCCCTTCGACGGGACGAATCGGGGTCAGCCTCCGACCGGTGCGCGCGCGAGCGCCTCGCAGAGCACCTCGCTTCGGATGCCACCCTACCCGGCCTGCTGAGGACGATCGCGTCCTCCGAAGCCTTCCTCGCCTCCGGCGGAATCTAAGAGGGAATATCGTATGAAACGTCGTGATTTCTTGGGTCGCGCGGCCCTCTCGTCGGGTGTGCTCCTGCCCTATCTTCGAGGATGGCCGAGCGCTCGGGCGCAAACCCAAACTCCTCCTACTCGGCTCGTCTTCTTTACCTCGGGAAATGAGTCCATCGAACCCAACCGCTGGCTTCTCCCGGTGCACGCGCACGACCGCCCTCTTCAGCGGCTTCACCCCCTCATGGCGTCGCTGGAGAGCTATCGACCGCGGCTCTCGATGTTCGGCCACCACATCGTGGCTGGCTGCGGCCATCCTGCGGAAAAGAGCGTTCTCACGGGGATGAACGAGGGGGAAGGACGCTCGATCGATCAACACGTCGCCGATGCGTGGGGCGTGACTTCCCTCGTATATCCCGATGGGAACCTGAGCTACCGAGGACCCAACGCGCCGGCCACCCGTCTGCGCGCCCATCAGGCTTTCTCGCTCTTCTTCGGGGACGGTACGGGCACGCTTCCTCCCGAGGTCCTGGCCCGCCGGGCCATCGACGAGAGCATCCTCGACGTCCTGAGTGGACAGCTCGGGAGCATGAGAACCCGCATCAGTCGCGAGGACCACTACAAGCTGGACGCCCACCTCGAAGGTCTGCGGTCCATCGAGAAGCGCCTCGAGTCCGACCTTGTCGTGTGCGAGGGCGCAACTCCACCTTCGCCGGACCTCGACCGTCACCGCGCCGACCGCTTTTCGCAAGACGACGTGCGCATGGACGTGATGGTGCAGGCTCTGGCCTGCGAGGCCACCCGTGTCGGCGTGTTCACTTTCGGCGGGACTTGGGGGATTCCCAACGCCTATCTGGAAGCGGAGGGGATTCGAGACAGCTCCCACAACGTGGCCCACGCCTACGACGAGGCCCCCTCCCCGGTGAGCATCGAGCGCCGGGAGATCATGGAGCGTATCACGTACGAGAAATTCGCCCGATTCCTCGACAAGCTCGACGCCGTGCCCGAGGGCGACGGCACCCTCCTCGACCATACGGTGGTGGTGTTCACGAAGTGGATGGGGACGGATCACACCTGTGACCGGGTGATGTGGCTCGTCGCCGGGGGCCAGAAGAATACGGGTATCCGCCACGACCGATATTTCGACATGAACGACCGGGTGACGAGCGATCTCGTCGCGGGCCTGGCCACGCTCGTCGGCGTCCCCACTCCGAGCTGGGGCGCCCCTCAGTCCTTCTTCGAACAACAGCGTGGCGACCGGCGACGGGGCCGGGTGATCGGCGCCCTGGATCTGACCTCATGAGGGGTCTAGGGGCTCCAATGTGTAGGTATCTGTCGCGCCTCTCGCGCCTCGCCCTTTTGGCTACCCTCGCGGGATGTATCGACGCAGCCCGGGGGGCCCTCGAGCCCGAGGGCTCGGATCCGCAGGTCGGGCTCCCCTCCGAGGGCTCCCAGGATGAGCAAGCGCACCCCCCTCCGTCGCAAGAGGAGCCTCCGCCTCCGGCAAAAGAGGCGCCGGCGTGCCTGAGGGCGGGAGAGATCGTGCACCCCACCTCTCTCTCGACATCCTTCACTGCCGCCTGCGCAGGGTGTCACGGCGACGAAGGCGAGGGGCGGGCGGCGTTCCCCCGACTGGCCGCGACGGCCCTTCCGTTCGACACCTTTCTCTCCTCGATTCGCCTTGGGGCGCTCGGTATGCCCGCCTTCGACGAGCTCAGGTACTCCACGGCCCGAGCTTTCGAGGACTGGATATCCCTCATCGGCCAGAGCGAGCCGGCGCCGCGTGATTTGGGTTGTCTCGAAACGCCGGACGCCGGGGTCGATATCGACGCCGTGATCTCCGCTGGGCTCAAAGTGTGGACACGCCCGGACGTCGAAGGCGACGCGTGTGTGGACTGCCATACGCCGGACGGCTTCGACCTTGCCTACCTCGACTACCGCGACTCGGACATCCTTCGGCGCGCGCTGCACCACGTGGATGAGGAGGATGGCCTGCGCATCGTAGACATGGTGCATGCGATGCGCTCCAAGTACGATATCTCGCCGGTCGACCCTCGCGAGTTCAGGCCGCTACAGCCGGGAGGGGTCGTCCTTGCCGGACCTGAGGAGCGCTTCGAGCGAGACCACCTCTATCGGGGACGATTCCAGCCGGACGGAGACCGACGTTTCTTCGCCCAGCTCGCCGAGGCCACGCCCACTTTGTCGGGCCCTCCCATCCGCAGCCTCGCTGCGGCCCGGGCTGCCCGAGACGAGCTCGCCGCTATCGAGCCTCGAACCTTTCCCCTGGGCATCGCCTTCGACCGCTGGACCGAGGACGGGTTTCACGGCGTTCGCCACCAAACCACCCAGGAGTGGATCACGCCGGTGGCCATGCGCGGAGATACTCCCGCGGCCCAGGCCGCCATCGAGGCGGCGCGCGCGCGGTATCTTCAGGCTCCAAGCTGGGAGTACGTCCTGGCCCTCGCTGAGGCCATCCGAGAAGGGATCAGTACGACCTCCCAAGGACGCGACGCGTACAAGGAGATCTTCAAGATGGCTCGTGATCGCTACGCCGGAGCTCAGATCATGCAGCACCTCTTCCGGGTGCAGGCGACCACCGGAGTGACTTGGGACATGCTTCCCCACGTGTTGAGCGCATTCGGAGACATCAATCACGAGAACCCGGTCTGGGAGGTGGGCTTCGCCGCCAAGCGGGCACAAAACCAGATCTGTCGCCCCAATCAAGCATCACATCCGGACGAAGACTACGACTGCTCCACATACCAAATTCCACCGGTCTTTCGGGACGCGACCGGGTCCCGCCAAGTCCTCTACGAGGACGTCAATCGTATGCGGATGACCTGGTTCTATGCGGGCTTTCTGTTGGATCAGAGTCTTCATCACTCCGGATCGAGCAACTCCACGAAGTCGGGCGAGTATTTTCAGAACTATTTGATCGACCACGGGTACTTTGCCCATGCCATGTACAACAAGCTCGTGACCTTCGTGGCGCGAACGATGCGGGCATCTCAAGGGGCCGAAGAGCCCTCTCATCGTGTGGCGAGCCACCTCGGTCTACAGTGGAAGCACTTCCCGAACTCCACGCGATACCGCATCGACACCGGAACCGACCGCGACGCAGATCTGCGGAAGTATGCTTCGAACGCGGCGCGAATGTTCGCCTATCTGGCGATCGAGGATGCCGAGCAGCATGGGCCGCCGGCGGACGGTGACCTCATGATAGAGGGGGGGCTTCGAGGCTGCCGCACCGGTGAGCGAATGATGCTCGATCACGTCGACCGGCCGGAAGCGGAAAGTCACGACCTCGATCTCATGGCCCGCTTCGTTGCCTCTATGGGGCGGAGCTAGCCGACCCGCTGGGATGGATCGAAATGCCTCATCGCCGCGGCACTATGTCTACTATATGCGTGAGAATAGAGCGTACGGCTGCGAATCGCGCCGATGACATGGACTGATGGCGTCCGCCTCTCTGTCCTCGGTGTTCCGATTGCGCTACGTCGCCGCCGTAGTGGGCATCGCGGCCACCAGCACCCTCGCTCATGGCCTCATCGCACGAACGCTCTCCCTCCAGGATGACGATGCCCGAGTGGTCAACGTCGCCGGTCGTCAGCGCATGCTCTCTCAGCGGATTCCTATGCTCCTCCTCCGGCGCGCCACGCACGACACGCCGGAACTCAGGTACGAATACTCCAGGCTCCGAGATTTCTTCTTCCGGGCGCAAGAGGGGCTTCGGTGGGGGGACGATCAGCTCGGTGTCCCTTCGACGCCGCCCGGGCCTTGTCGCCGGGCCCTCGAGGCTGCGACCGCAGCGCTGGTTCATCTTCGCGCCAGCATCGCGCGTCTGGAGGCGGTGGTCGATGCGGGCGAGACTCCGGATGCGCAGAGCGTCGCTGCGCTCTTTCACGCCTCGGATACGTTTCTTCCCCTCATGCATGAGGCCGTGCAGGCGTTCGAGCGTGCCGCCCAGTCACGGGTGGAAGCGACGGAGCGATGGCTGCTCATTCTCCTTTTCACGACGCTCGTCGTTTTGCTTTTGGAGGTGCTTCTGGTCTTCGAGCCCCTCCACCGCTTGCTGCGGCGGCAGTTTCGCGAGCTCGAGGCGGCGGTTCAGGAAGCTCGGTCCGCCACTCTAGCCAAATCGCGCTTTCTGGCCACGATGACGCATGAGCTTCGGACCCCGCTCAATGGGGTCGTGGGCATGGTCGAGGTGTTGAGTCAGAGGGGGAGATTCTCGGGTTCAGACCACGAGTGCCTCGAGATCATCAGATCCTCCTCACATACCCTCCTCGCGTTGATCTCGGACATTCTCGACTTCAGTAAGTTGGAGTCCCATCGAGTCGTCCTCGAAGACATCGCCTATGAGCCTCAGCGGCTCTGTCAGGATGCCATCAGTCGTCACGAAGCGGTGGCTCTGGGTCGAGGGACGGAATGCGCGCTCGAGATCCATCCGGACGCTCCGAACTGGGCGATGGGCGACCCCACTCGTCTACGCCAGATCATCGATAATCTCCTCAGCAACGCGGTGAAGTTCACCCGCTCCGGTCACGTGACCTTGGGGCTCGAGGCGGACTCGCAGTGGCTTTGGATTCGGGTCGAGGATACGGGCATCGGCATCCGACCTGAGGCCCGAAAGCACATCTTCCGCGCGTTCAGTCAGGCGGACTCGACGTCCACGAGGCGATTCGGAGGGACCGGTCTCGGACTATCCATCGTCTCCAAGCTCGTGGAGGCCATGAAGGGAACCATCGAGCTCGGGGAGGGTGCCGAAGGAGGCTCGGTGTTCACGGTGCGAGTCCCCCGCCGGGACGCCCAGGATCCCCTGGGATCCCGCCCTCATGGGCCCGGAGGATATCTTCGAGGCAAGGAGGTCCTCATCGTGGACGACTTGAACGTGAATCTACGCATTCTCGAGATGCAACTGATGGCTGTAGGTGTCTCGAGCGTACGGGCCTCAGGGTACCATGAGGCCCTTCGGTATCTATCCACGCGAAGATTCGACGCGATCCTCACGGACTATGCCATGCCGGATCGAGACGGTATCGAGCTTTGCCGAGCCGTACGAGGTCTCGGCGATCCTACCCCTTTGCTTCTCCTCTCGTCGGCTCCGGATGCCGTGGCTCCCCAGGTGATGCAGCTCGCCGGTGTTCATCGTCGCTTGGCCAAGCCGTGGGTGCCGGACGATCTCTATCGAGCTCTTGCCGAGGCGCTGGAAGGAGTGAACCCGGGATACCCTCGCGGCGCCGAGTCTCCGGAGCCTTCGACGCCCTCGGAGGGGTCTCTCTCCGCTGGGGGGGTGAAGGCGCGGGTATTGGTCGTCGACGATCAAAGAGTCAACCGGATGGTCGCCGAACGTCTTCTTTGTGGTCTCGGTGTCGAGGTGACCTGTGCGTCAGGGGGCTTCGAGGCCTTGGAGCGCCTCGAGGAGGCTCGATTCGACATGGTGCTGATGGATCTATCCATGCCGGACATCGATGGTATCGAGACCACTCGGCAGCTCCGAGAGCGAGGGTTTGAGCTTCCCGTCGTCGCCTTGACTGCGAACAGCAGCTCGGAGGACCGCGAAGCCTGCTTCGACGCGGGCATGAACGACTTTGCGACGAAGCCCGTGGTCAGTGCCCGTCTTCAGGAGCTGCTGTCTGCATGGACAGGATCGGCTTCGGCCGAGGGGGAGGGTGCCTCCTCATCGACGTGAGTGCTGGGAAACCGCAGCAGCACCGTCGTACCCTTACCCAGCTCGGAGACCACCTGAACATCCCCCGCGTGATCTTCGACGATGCCGCGGACGGCAGCGAGGCCGAGCCCATGTCCCTCGCCTGGACCTTTGGTGGTCACGAAGGGCTCGAAGATATGGTCGAGGATGTCCGCGGGGATGCCGGTTCCGGTGTCTTCGACGCCGATCTCGACCCCGTCCCGGACGTCTCTCAGCTCGAACGCGAGCGCTCCTCCCTCGGGCATCGCGTGGAGCGCGTTCATGGTCAGGTTGATGAGCAGCTGCCGTAGGGCGGGAGGGTCGCAGACGATCCAGCGCTCGCTGTGGGCACGCACGAGGAGGGTCGTGGACTTGGGAAGGAGACTCCTCAGGAGCGGCTCAAGGTCCAGGAGGAGGGTCGCGACCTTTGCGACCGTCTTTCGAGGCTCGGGCCCGGTACGGTTCAAATCCAGGAGCTGGCGTGAAAGATGGGCGGCATCGCTGGCCGCTCCCTGGATCGACCGCGCTGCAGATCGAGGGTCGTCCCCCTCGGTAATGAGGTCTGCATGGAGGCCGATGACTTGAAGATAGTTATTGAGATCGTGCGCCACTCGGCTCGCGAGATGTCCCACGGACTGAAGGGTCCGAGCCCGCTCGACTTCCTGCATTGACGCCTCGAGGGAGGCTTCGAGGCGCTTGAGCATCGCTTGTCGCGCTTCCGCGGCCGAGGACAAGCTCCGCTCGACGGGATAGAAGACGACCCGAGCGAGGAGAGCGAGAAATAGAAGCACGAGGGTACACGACGCCACCTGCAGCAGCACCAGACTCGGCAAGCGGGCCGCGGGTACGGCCGCGAGCTCCGTGACGATACGGTCCATTCGGGGGAGGAAGCGAGCCTCGATATCGGCCAGCCGAGTCGCGATGACCTCAGCCTCGTGGCGCGCGGCGTAGCTCGAGTCGCGAGCGCGCTCAGCCTCGCGCGCGAGGGCCTCGACGAAAGGATCGAGACCGGCCAGCTGACTCCGCGCGGGGTGCAAGCTCGAAGGCACCGTGGATAGATCGCCCTCCCGAAGCCGAGCGTGGTCCTCCAGCAGAGCTTGGGCGGTAGCCCACACCTCTCTCGAGGCGCGCTGAAACTGCTCAGGACGATCCGTCCCCGCGAGGCGCTCCACGGACTTGGCGATGCGCTGGCTGCGCATGCGCTGACGACCGGCGACGTTGACGATCTCGGCCAATCTCAGATCGGCATCCAGGAACATCAGGATCGTAGCCTGATTGGCCACGACGACGAGACCGATAAGGGCCAAGGCTCCCACGTACGCAGCCCGAAGCCGACCGATCAAAAGCGGGCCCATAAATTAGACTCTGCTCGCTTGCCTTGACGTTGCTGCCATATCGAATCGGCCAGCTTTTTGGAGCACGACAGCCGACCATGGTCCACGGTGGCGCCCCGGGTCATGGGTTCGCGTCATCAACTCTCGAAGGCGTCGGGCGGTCCGCGGCGGGTAATATCCAGCGCTCTCGTCCGATACACGGCATCGGAGTCACGAAAGGCACGGTCCTGGAATCTTTTCGCCCGCCAGAAAAACGCAATTCCGTCCTTCGTGACTCCGATGCCGTGTATCGGACGAGAGCGCTGGATATTACCCGCCGCGGACCGCCCG